>CAPNAV010000060.1 GCA_948663575.1 uncultured Candidatus Saccharibacteria bacterium | reverse complement strand
GTTGGTCTTTAGCAAAACCTATACCACTGGTATAGGTTTTGCTCTGAACATATCTAACAATAGAATTAGTAATATCCTACCTACTTCGTGCGCAGCGGGGATCTAGATTTACCTAAAGGTAATAGATATGCTAGTTATATTAGCGATTACTGGACGTCGAGGGCTTACTCATCCGCATCTTATGCATATAATTTACATTATAATGCTTACAATGTCGACCCGTCGAGCAATAGCTATCGCTGGTACGGTTTCTCCCTCCGCTGCCTGAGTACTGTATTAGGGATGTGAGGAAGCGGGTTGATAAAGTACACCACCTGGCGATGACATATCGGAATCAGTTGGCACTTGAGCGATAAATTTGGCTATTTTATCTCCTAAATCACCTTTTGATACAATAAACCTACCCCGTGCCCCATTCTCGCTATAGCCATCCAGTCCGGGCAAAGCTTTAATCATTTCAACATTGCATAATTTTGGGACATTATATTCAACCCAAATTTGGTCTGGTTTACTATGATCTGGTTCAGCGCTAATCGTAAGCGCATGTCCACGGTCACGCACCATCATCATGATATTTTCCCCTGCGGCAATAATATCAGTTGTACCGATGTCAAGGTCTGATGGGATAGCGTTAAAAACTTGCTGAGATAAGCCTGACTTATCGCCGCGCAAAGTAATGGTGCATCCGTAATTATTATCTTTATGCGTAATATCAGGAACTCCTTGGAGGATTTGCTCATTGTTCATAATATAACTATGATAAGCGTGTAAAAGTTCATTAATAGTTTTAGAACTGGAAATTAATGAGTCAAGACTACCAAAAAGCTTGTAGCCCACGCACTCGTCTTTGACTTTTTCGACAAAATCGCGGCGCAAATCAGTGAATTCTTTACGATAAATCTCATTGGTGATGCCAAAATCATACCTATCAAGGACAAAATGTTCCACTCCACGCGCAAAAAAAGCATCAGTTTGCTCAGATATATTGGGGCTAAAATGAAAATCACGCTCAATTGCTGCAAAATCGGGGCGAAAATCCTTGAAGGTGCGATATGCCGACTCTACGTAATCCATTCGGCTAGCCTCATCGTAGTTATCGGCTAGACTTGGGGCGGCTTGGATTAGCTCACGTTTAATGCGCAAATTAGTTTTGAAAAAGTTCTTAAAGGCTTGAACTTCTGGCGAAGATATCGTCCCTTGTTGCTCTGAATCAATACTAACAGGGCTTTCGCCAGCAGCTATACCAGCAATTTCCAAGTCATCCGCTAAGCGTTGCTCAGGCGTTACAGAAAAGTCTGTAACGCTGGTGTCACCAGCGAATGGAACTTCAGAAAGGCTATCAAAGGAAGTACTTTGACTATCGGAATTCGTAGATGCTAAATCCTCCCAGCCATTATCTGTGCTTGACTCAGATTGAACATGAGAATTTTCTGTGGAAGCAATAGTATTCTTAACAAAAAGATTACGAAACGGATTTTTGAAATTCATAACCGTATTATAACACACCAAACAAAAACAGTTGCATAGCCTATCAAAAAGCCTGTGTTATTGCTATTTTTAGCACATACTAAGAGCGAGCTTCGCGTTTGCGTTTGACTGGGTCTAATTGGCGCTTACGCAAACGCAGAGAT
>CAPNAV010000059.1 GCA_948663575.1 uncultured Candidatus Saccharibacteria bacterium | reverse complement strand
ATCGCTCACCAAATTTATGATTATCCTATTATTAGTAGAGACTAGGCAGCGGAGGAAATAGGCTAAGTGATTGGGCGCTATTGTAATTGGCCAAACATTATCTCCTTGACCGTCAACGGTGCCATAATAGGAGCTGTTGACGTTTTTCGTATCCGAAGTCCAATAGTTGCCACTTTGGCCTCGCCAGGACAATGCCACGGCTGTGTGCCTCGAGCCGGCTCTACTGATAAACAATGGAGATAGGCTAATATTATGTGTAGACTCTGGCTTGGATGGCAGGCTAGTTCCGCCATGGCTGGACGTTTTATCGCTCACCAAAAGACAAGGAGCGTGAGCGATAAAGTATAAGAATTATACTTTATCCGAACCGACGAAGTCTTTTCTGGACCGTGAGGTCTTAGAAATTGCAAGGAACGCGAGTAGATAAAAAGTTTTACTTTATTATTTGATTTGGAAGAGTCTTAGATCTTGGTTAATTAAGCCATTTTTGTACTAATTTTATCTCTGTTATCCTATAGTTGAACTTGTAACACTGGAACAAGTTGGGGATTGTGCAAGAAGGTTTCGCATGGTACCATTAGGGCAAGATAGAGGCAATTTTGAAGCTAGGATTTATTGCGTTACCAGTAGATTTTTGGCTAGTTACAAAGAAAGGGAACGATGGATAAACAGGTGATGATTTATGAGACGGGTGGAAAAACGGTAAAGTTTAATTTGGATGAAGGGCAAGATACGCTTTGGATAACGCAGGCGCAGATGGCGGAGCTGTTTGATGTAAATCCCCAGGCCATAGGTAAGCATCTGCGGCACATTTATCAAGACGGGGAATTAGAGGAAACGCGAACTTCTGCTAAAATGGAACAAGCCCAAAATGAAGGCGGACGCGAAGTGACTCGTACGGTGAAAGTATATAATTTGGATGTAGTGATTTCGGTGGGGTATCGGGTGAATTCGAGGAAAGCGGCGGATTTTCGAATTTGGGTGACAAAGGTACTGAAGGAGTATATTACGAAGGGGGTGGCGATAAATGAGCGGAGACTAGAAGAGTTATCACAAGAAAAGCTGCTAGAGGTGAACGGGGCGCTTGATGTTATACGAAAACTAATAGTACAAAATGAGTTGAAGGGTGATGAAACGAATGGAGTATCGGAGATTATTACGCAGTATGCAGAGACGTTTCGGATGTTGCGGGAATATGATGACGGGTTTGTGCGACTGAAAGATGATACGAAAGTGCGAAAAATGCTCGAGGCGGGAGAGGCGGTAAAAGCAATCGATCAGCTGCGCGAGGCATTGAACGCGGGGGAGATGTTTGGTAAACTGCGCGGAGATGAGTTTGAGGGGGTTCTTCGGACGATTTATCAGAGTTATGGTGGAGAGGAAATGTATCCGACATTGGCAGAAAAGGCGGCGAATTTGCTATACTTTATTATCAAGGATCATCCGTTTTTTGATGGAAATAAACGGATTGGAGCGTTGCTTTTTATGGTGTTTTTGATGATGAATGATTTCGGATTAAGGTCTAATGGGGAGGTGAAAATTTCTGACAGGGCGTTGGTGGCGTTGACGTTGATGATTGCAAAGAGTGAGCCGCGAGAGAAGGGGCTGATGTGTGCGGTGGTGGCGAGGATGTTGGAAGGATAGCTCTTGTTTTTCTATTCCAACCTAGGGTCAGTACCTCGGGGTCTCTACCCCGAGGATAATAGC
>CAPNAV010000058.1 GCA_948663575.1 uncultured Candidatus Saccharibacteria bacterium | reverse complement strand
GGGCAACGCACGAACGGAGTTCGGCGTTGAGGGTCTCTGCCCCGAGGTAGTTTATCATTATCCATTATTAGTAGAGACTAGGCAGCGGAGGGAAAAGCCGAAGCCGCGAGCGTCAGAATGAGCTGGAAGAGTGTCTGCAACGGTGGCATAAAGTCGATATGCGTATCCAGATGTTTTAGATGTTTTACTAAAAAAGACAGTATCTTGCCCGCGTCCATAAACCATAAACGTCCAGTTGTCCATCCAGCTAATTGCATTACCAGTATGCCCAATAAATAACGGCGAAAGACTGATATTGTGGGTGGCGGATAGGTTATGAGGGAGCGAAACTCCTTGATTTGCAGTTGATGCTCCATTTTTATTATCATCGCTCACCAAAAGGCGGCGGATCAGTGCTATTGGTTGGGGAGTTTTTCGGACATGCGGATAGTGATGAGATCGGTGTTATTGTCGGTATTAAAGAGGAGATAGACTTGGCCGTCGAGCTGGAAAGGGTTGTAGATTGCGATCATACTGAGATGAAGATTAGGCTCGTTGAGACGAAAGACTTCGAAGCTAAAGTTGGAAAGAGTTTTAATAGAAGTTCTGGCGGAATTGAAGTCGGTATTGGGACTAAGATAATTATGGCAAATGGCGGCATTGAACTTCGAGAACACTTCTAAATTATATGATGCATGGACGAAATGTATGATTTAATTCGAGAGACGTATGAGGAAAATTATGATGAAGAGAGCGGAGATTGCGTGAGGTTGTTTGGTGAGGTCTTTTGCGGGTAGCGAAGGTGAGATTTTAGCATGAAGCAAAAGGCTGCATTTATGGTGCAGTCTTTTTGTGGGGTAAAAGTGGTTGAGTCTAGAGGCGATGATGGGATAGATGTGGTAAAATAGGGGTATGCAGGATTTTGATTATTTGGATGAGAAAACAGTTTATTTGGATGCGGCGTGTCAAAGTTTGAGACCGCGGCCGGTGGTAGAGGCGTTGAATAAATATTATTATGAGCATAATTCGTGTGGTGAGAGGGTAAAATACCCCTGGGGAGTGAAGACGGATGAATTAGTAGAGGGCACGAGGAGGAAAGTGTTGAAACTACTAAAGTTAAAGGGAAAGGATTATTTTGTTAGTTTTACTCTCAACACGACTTATGGGATAAATTTACTGTTGAATGAGATTGGTGTCAAGCATATCAAGAAGGTGGTGACGAGTGAGATTGAGCATAATTCGCCATTTCTTGCAACGATGGCGACGAGTGAGCGTTTGGGAGTACCGAGGGTGGTTCTGGAACGGGAAAAAGATGGGCGACTAAAAATTGAGGGGGAAAATTTTGCGGGGGCGGTAGTAGTGGTGAATTGCGCAGCGAATTTTGATGGACGAAAGCTCACGAATATGAAAGAAGTAGTGAAAAAAGTTCATAAAGATGGTGGTATAATTATTATTGATGCGGCGCAGGCGATGGCGCATTATTATGAAATGCTAGAAAAAACGGAAGCGGATGCGATTTGTTTTTCGGCGCACAAGATGTACTCAGCGTCGCTAGGAGTGATGTTAGTACGGAAGGATTTGGTGCCGAAGTTAAAACTGAGTTTTATAGGGGGGGGAATGGTGGATGATGTTTTTCAGGAGCGTTATTTGTTGAGTGCGGAAAAGAATAAGGAGCATATTCATACGATTTTTGAGCCTGGACTGCAAGCTTGGGGGGAAATTGTGTGTCTAAATACGGCGATTGATTGGCTGGAAAAACGGACTAAATCCGATAAAAAGCGGCTTGAAGACTACACAAAAGAGCTGGATGAATTTTTGAGAGGAAAAGAAAAAGTGAGAATGGTGGGGGATGAGGCGAATCCGACGATGAGTTTTTATGTCGAGGGGATGGAGTCGCATCTTCTTGCGGCGGCGTTAGGGGCGGAAGGAGTGATGGCGCGGGCTGGATATTTTTGTGTACACTATTATTTGGATAAGGTTTGTAAATATCCGGCGCTGGTGAGGTTTTCTTTGAGTTATGCGACGAGAGAGAGTGATATTGAAAAAGTTAAGAAGGTAATGAAAAAGATTTAGGAGTCTGTGAGAATGACGTGGCAGCTCCAGCAGGACAT
>CAPNAV010000057.1 GCA_948663575.1 uncultured Candidatus Saccharibacteria bacterium | reverse complement strand
GAACCCGCGTTGACGGGATGAAAACCCGTTGTACTAACCGTTATACTAAGAGACCGTATCCACATTATATCAAATTCCCTCACCCTTTGCAAGGGTTTCATGGTATAATTTTTATATAAACCGTACTCAATCCGAAAAATTTATTCATGAAAATTTTCCAAACGTTCCACAAGAATATCCATGGGAAAATATCCACTGTACACTATCTTTCGTCACACCGACAATCATAAATGGTTTGCCTTAATCATAAACATTGATTATGCCACGCTCAAAATCGATCATCCAGGCCAAGTAGATCTCCTAAATCTCAAATGTGGCCCAAATCTTATCCAAATCCTCGGCATCATCCCCGCTTATCATATGAACAAAACTCATTGGATTTCTGCCTTACTCGACCACACCGTACCCGCCGAGCAAATTCGCAATCTTATTAATCTTAGCTATCAACTTACTAACTGAAAGCATTTTCACCATATACTTCCTCAACTAACCATAGTATAATAACAAGTATGACAAAAGAAACTGCGAAATCCCCATCTAATAGTTCCAAATCCGATATCGTCGCTGATTATAATGGATATGACTATAAAAAGATCTTTTGGGAAGACGCCGACCGCAAATATGAAGACTCGGCCGATCGTCTTGCTATTCGTCGCCTCCTTCCCGAATCCATAAATGATTTCGTTGACATTGCTGGCGGTTATGGTCGTCTTGCCGATGAATACTTATCCCGCGCCAAAAGCCCCGTCCTTTTCGACTATTCTAAAACCGAACTCCAACAAGCCAAGGAGCTCTATGGCGACAAACTTAAAACTCAAGCTGGCGATATTTATAAAATCCCTTTTTCAGATTCCTCTTTTGATGCACTCATGATGGTCCGCGCCACTCATCATTTCAAAGATATGCAAGCCGTCTCCAACGAGCTTTATCGCATCCTAAAACCCGGTGGAGTTGCCGTTATCGAAGTAGCTAACAAGAAAACCCTCCCTAAAATGTTCCGCTATTGGTTCAAAAAATCCGACATCAACCCCTTCAGTCTCGAACCCGCCCACCTCAAGAATCTCAATTCCGATGGTTTTTATAATTATCATCCAAAATATATCGAAAATATTTTCAAAAACTCCGGCTTCCAAATCGACCAAGTTCTCTCCGTCTCCAATTTCCGCAGCGCCAAGCTCAAGAAGCTCCTCGGCACTAAAAACCTCATCCGCATGGAAAAATCCGCCCAAAAACTCCTCGCTCCCGTCCGTTTTGCTCCCTCGATTTATTACCGCCTCGTTAAACCACGCCAATAATCCGAACGCATTCATTTTTCGTTGTTGAATTATGGCAAGATAATGTCTTCATTATCGCATTCCTATCTATACTGTTTTATCCATTCCCACCCATAAGGCTCGCTCATCCCCTATTAATTACTCGTTATACCAATAGCAATATCCCAAGAACTCCACCTCTTACATAGTAACAACATTTCGCCACTCTTCCCCTCTATAAAAATCTCTTGCTATCATTCCTCATAAAACTTCGCCTCTGTTATATCACTTCTTACTAAAATAATATGTTATAATAGAATCGCGGCGCCATCGTTCAACGGATAGGACATAGACCCTCTAAGTCTACAATGCTGGTTCGATTCCAGCTGGCGCTACCAGGAATTCAATATAAAATATATTTTTATAATGAATTCCTGTGAAATGCGGCAAAGCCGGAAACAAACCCCTTGCCGCCAGACAAATGATTCGCAAGCGACAGAAGCGTGAGAGAAATCTTAAAAACTTATTCAAGTTTTTCGAACCGACGCTTCTTTATTAAGTGCACAAACCAAGCAAAATTTCCAGTTGACGTTACCACTTAATGAATAGGTTAGTTTATTAATATATTCATAAAGTATTTTTATCTACTAGCTGAATAAAAAAAGTTTGCAATGCATGAGCGGCTATAGGTAAAAAACGATAAAAATTACCGCGTTCACCACTGCAAGCGCAAAAGAAGAGATTTGTGATTCTCAACATTCAGCTGACGCTTTTGGTGAGCGATGTAATCTACCCTAATACACCCTGGACTAACAATGTAGGCATAACTAAACCAAGTAACAGTAGCGCAAGTAACGATGCTGGATTAACGCCACTCTTCTTTGTTCGAGGTGGAGATGTCGAAGTGCGAGATGATAGACATTCCTTATGGTGGCGTGGACAAAGCGGATCATCTTGGTCAAAAGTTGCAAACTCAGAAATAGCAACGTTCTTCTTAGACTTCAGCAGTTCAGCTATTCACCCATCCCAACGAAATATAGCCACTTACCCCTTTTCCCTCCGCTGCCTAGTCTCTACTAATAATAGATAATGATAAAAACACTTATTCTATTCCATGTTAAGGCATCATCTCGAGCCATCTCAATAATCCTTACTCAATATTCGCTTTATGCTCCAACTTGTTCCAGCGTTACAAGTTCAACTGTAAAATAACATGGATAGAATTAGTACAAAAATAGCTTAATTAACCAAAATCTATGACATTTGGTGAGCGATAATGATAATAATGGAGCATGGTCAAATTACGGATTTACTTTG
>CAPNAV010000056.1 GCA_948663575.1 uncultured Candidatus Saccharibacteria bacterium | reverse complement strand
TCGTATAGTTGTCATTATCCCATAAAGAAAGACAAGCTTTCTTTATGGAGCCGACGACGGGTTTATGGAGCTAGAAAAGCTTAATATATACACCCATTTTTTACATTAATAACAAGACAATTCTCACCTTCTAGAAAACCTCAAAAACCGAGCAAAACCTGATCTGCGGATCAAGTTTTGCGTTATTTTGAGATATCGTCACCCCTGTTAGCTATTTTTAAAACCTTAAACCTAGGTTTAAGGTTTACCCGAACACGGAGTTTGGTGAGCGATGATACTCCGGATGACACGCATTGACTAAATATGGGTGCAACCTTACCTAATGGCGAAAACGCTACGCATAGCATTAATTTGTCGCCACTGTTCTTTACGTACGCTGGGTATGCGGTGCCAATCGATGAATCTGCGCGCAACAAAGATGTTCATGCGCGAGGAACCAACGGTTTCTTTTGGGTGTCGTCATCAAGAAATAGCATTTTTGGATACTTCCTACTCTCAAGGCCAGACCACGTTTATCCTTCGTACTATTATTATCGTGTTTTTGCTGACTCCCTCCGCTGCCTAGTCTCTACTAATAATGGATAATGATACAGCCACGAAATCGCTATTTCTAAGCTTTCAGCTATAGAAAAGCCTGCGTCGCTCTAAAAAACGGAAACAAGATTTTCTCTTTTTCTCGCTTCCTCGTAATTTGGTGAGCGATGATGATACTGCTGACGAGGCACATGCAAATATTGGCGTTACGATACCGGAAGGAAGAAATGCCACTCACAATATTGGTTTTTCACCATTCTTCATTAATCATGATGGTTATATTGATACTAATGCTCTTCGGTACTATGCTAGGGGTGCAGATTTTATTATGTGGTCGCCTATAGCTCGTATATCTACAATAGCTTATTATATCGAAGTTAGCACACAAATAGTTTATCCAACGCGATACTGGAATATTGGCAATTTAAATCGACAAGCCTTTTCCCTTCGCTGCCTAGTCTCTACTAATAATAGATAATGATAGCACAATTAACTCTTCTGTAAAATCGGAGGAGTTCAGTCGGCGGGAGACAGGCTTTAACATGGAAAAGCCCGCTCGAGGCGGGCGGAAGATTGAAAAATGCAGAGCTATCAGAGATTATCGAGAGCATTCACGGCTATTTTAATGGTGACCTCGGAGAATACCGAAGCAACACTCTCTGACATGCTTTTGGGGACGGGAGCCTGAGTTGATAAAAAGAAACAGCCGAGAAAGACAACTGTTACGAGGCCATACAGTGCGATGGATATGAAGTTTATTTCCCTTTTCTTTTTCATGACATTACTCCTCCTATGTTTTGATGATCAAGTTCTCGTGGATCTTTGAAAAGCTGGGCGTGCAAAAGCTAGCGAACTGCCAATTTCGCAAGTTACGCTGGCGAATATGCACCAGATATATCTATTATAGCACAGCTGTTCATTTTTGTCCATATTTTTTATGGCTATTTTTGAGATTTTTGTCAAAATTGACATGTTCGGATAATATTGCAATGGTTTTACACCGGTGTGGAAAAGTGACAGGATAGATGTTCGGGTTTTACGAAGTTAGTTGATATTTGAGGAAACATTATAAACTGCGATTAGTGAGGCTGCGTTGAGAGTGGAGGTTAGTTAGGAGGTTATTGGCTAAATGTTGAGATGAGGAATTTTAGGCAATGGAAGCGTGAGAACGTAGAGCGAGGACAAGAGAGCCCCCGCTACGGGAGCGGGGGTTTGATTTGCTCAAAGAGGATGTCTACGTCAAGGCTAGAACCATTACTGGGGATATGTTCGCATTCAATATCGAAATAGACCGAGCGATAGATTTGGTTGCGCCAGAAAGAGACAATGCGGGGGATAAGGATGACGGAAATAATAAGCATAATCAAGACAAAATTGTCGATTGAAAGGTCAATGTTCCCAAGAGCGGCAACAAGATGATGGAATAGCGATGAAACCTCCTGAGGGGCCGTGCCAGGGCGATAAAAACTGCTGATTCCAAAATTGATAGTGACAAAAGCCGCAAGAGAGACAATAGTGGCGACTAGAGCGAAACAAGCTAAGCTGGCTAGCCAGTGACGGAGGTGAAAATGACAAAAAACAGTACTAGGATTAATTTTCATGAAATTCTAAATCTCCTTTTTGCAAAATTTAAAATACGCAAGGTAGAGACCTTGTTTGTCTATTATGGTACTTCGATAAGACGTTGTCAATGACGAAATTGGCGGTTTTATACGGTTTGGGTCGATTTATATCTCTACTCTTCTAGAGGAAACTCGAGTTAGTTGTGCGACTGACGGTTGATCTATGATAACGGTCGAGCCTATGCCTGTAGAATATTAGTCGTGAGATTGAGGTAGGCGGCTGTATGGCGATGAGGGCGATAGCGCAACTGGAGGCATTTAGGAATTATGGAGGCTGAGACAGAATAGAACGGTATGGAGGTTATGTTAATGAGAGCGGACGGATGATAACTAAGCGCGTGGTTATGAAGTCAAAATCAGCGTCAAGCCGGGGGGGCGGACATTGACGCTGATTTTGGTGGCGGGAGTTGGATTTGAACCAACGACCTTTTGGTTATGAGCCAAA
>CAPNAV010000055.1 GCA_948663575.1 uncultured Candidatus Saccharibacteria bacterium | reverse complement strand
GACTTTAGTCGCGTTGGAAGAGGCGTCCCGTGCCCGTGACGAATCGCGTAGGAGATGAGAGAAAAGAAAGTGAAACTTTCTTTTCCGAGACGACGCCCGCGAATCTGAGCGTAGCGAAGATAGGTTCGAGCGACATCGTGTCGAGAAAGTAGTATACATACAGAACCAACAGTGCCGTTTCTCACAAACTAGGCTTGGAGAGAGGGGTATTAACTAGCGTCACTCGCAGACTATTACTCCGCAAAACCACTAACCGTTGCATCCTCCATACTCGCCGCAACCTCGCTACGCTCACTTGCCGCTACCGACGTCAATCTTGCCCTTTCCACTGCCAAGTCTTCCTTTTTCGCCTGCAATTCCGAGATTTCACTTTCAATTTCCGAAAGTTGATAATCATAGTTGGTTGCCTGCGTCCCCTGTGATACATAAATCAATCCCACAATCAAAACCAAAAGTCCCACAATTGCCGCATTCGAAATCGAGCCTAACGTTTTTGGAGTATGTCGTACTGTATTATAATTTCGCGACCATCCACCTGGCATCGCTACCGCACCACTCCGCCGAGTCGTGTAGATTTGTGTCCTCATTTTAGTTTTCCTCGCAGTTTTATTTTTGAACTCATTCTAGATGAGCTGTTTTTTGTTATCAAAATTCAAAGTTGCTGTCGTTAATAAAATCGTGTCTTAGATCGAAGAGTATCGCATAGCAGAGCTACCAGTAACCATGCGACTCTTCGAGAAGGTCATGTATTTTCTAAACACTCGGTCTTAACTCTACAACCGTTTGGTGAGCCTATCGGCCCATGAGAGGAATCGCTGCCATTTTTTACACTTACAGCGATTCCTTTTGCGCAGCTATGTAACTTCCAAGCCAAGAAATTCTGTCTCTGCGCTAGGTCAGCCTAGTTTCCTAGGCCAACCTCTATACTCCGCTATTTAGCGAAAGTGAACTTGCACCTTCTGTGCGCGAGAACGGTTGCTAGTTACAACGATTTGACGTGGCATAATATTTGCCTCCTTTTTTTGTTTATTTTATTTTTTATTTTTATCAGCCCAGATTCACTACTCCAGAGAATCTTTCCAAATGTTGTAATTTTTACAACACCTTACGTTCCCTAGTCGTAACTCATCTGCCCAGTTTCCCAGGCCAAGCTCGATTCCTGCTCGCTCCAGCTTCTTAAAGATTCTCCACACTCTACCTTAGATCACCTTTTTTGCAGCTCTGAGCTTTGCACTCCTTGCTCTTGGGTTGATAAACAACTCCTCAGGTTCCGCAACTATCGGTTTCCTCGTTAACACTTCTAGTTCTGATTCCTCGCCATAGCTTTCAGCATCCTTCAGATAATCCTTTACTAACCGATCCTCTAGGCTATGAAAAGTAATCATTGCCACTCTACCACCCGGTTTCAAAATCCGAGTCAGCAAAGGCAAAGTCTTTTCAATCTCGCCAAGCTCATCATTCACGGCTATCCGGATTGCCTGAAATATACGCGTCGCCGGATGCACTTTAGTATGCCCACCATACTTTTTTAACGCATCACCCAGCTGTTTCGTCGATTTCCATGGTCGCCCATGAACAATCGTCCGCGCAATCAGTTTTGCCATTCCAGGCTTCTCTTCTGCATACTTCTCCAAGATTTCCGCGAGATGACGCTCATTATAATGATTCACCACCACCTCAGCCGACAACTCTTGATCCTGGTCCATTCTCATATCGAGTGGTCCATCTTTAGCAAAAGAAAAACCTCTTTCAGCTCTGTCCAGTTGCGGAGAAGACACTCCAAAATCCATCAATATTATATCAAAAGTATTTCCACACTCAATTTCCTGTAGCACCGCATTATAAAAATCACTCTTCACTATCCTAACAGGCTTATCTCTAAACCGTTCCTCCAGTACTTCGATTGCATTCTCGTCTCGATCGACAAGCGCACTATCCTTATAATTCTGTGTTACATCCAAAATCTCGCTCGCATGTCCTGCATAACCCGCCGTGAGATCCAAATACGACTCTCCACGCCGTGGCTGCAAAACTTCAAGCACTTCTGATAATAATACAGGTTTATGAAGTTCTTCCATATTACCATTGTACCATGCCCTTCATGGCACCTACAATGACAATATATTTTTTAATTTGAGACCGCTCAACTAGAAATCTTCGCGTTTTTGTGTTTCAATTTATTTTTGTTTAAACCATACACTTTAATCTACCACGATTTCGCCAACCGAAGTCGACCATAAATCGCAGCCGTTGAGAGACTTATAGCGTAAATGGGTTGAGTCTTCATCCGAAGATGATGACCAATAGAGTTAATTGGGAGGTGTTTGTTAGTAGGTTCGTGTCGGATTCTATGACGCGTATCCTAAACGCGCGCAAAAACTCCTAGTTGGCCGATCTCAAATTTTTGTTAATATGCTATCATTCTAGATAAATATTCTGTGGGATTCCCGCAATTATAAGTGTTTATTTTTGAATTTTGTTTTGATTTTTATTCAATTTTTCACTTGTTTGTGTGGGTGTTCGTCCACTGATTTAAGTTTACATTAAATTTTTCTTTGTTGCAAGCAAATTTTTCTTTCATTTTTCAAGCATTTTCAGCAAGTTTTCCACAGAAATGAATCATCCACCACTATTACTTCAGAGGTGGAACTTTTCCACATCAACGGTATCCTAGAGACTATAATACTCAGTTTTTGGTGAGCGATGATGTAGGATCAGATGTCGCTCACGCCAATGGAGGCGTAACA
>CAPNAV010000054.1 GCA_948663575.1 uncultured Candidatus Saccharibacteria bacterium | reverse complement strand
AGTAGTATACATACAGAACCAACAGTGCCGTTTTCATCACAAACTATGGTTTGGAGAGAATGGTATTAACTAGCGCTCCTCGCAAGGTAGCCTACCTCCTCAATCCGCGTTTAATTCCTCGTACCGCTCCATAAAGCTTGTACCAGAATTTCCTCACCGGCAAATCCCACGTCCCAGCATAATCCACCTGCCGTCCCCCAAACGACTTCTTATACTGCGTAAACCCATACCACGGGTGATTTTTGTCCTCCGACGGCGTCATCCCCCAAAAATCATACACCTTGAGCCCCTCATCCTTAGCATCAAGTATCGCCTGCACCTGCATAATCGCCCCTGCCCTCAGGCGTTTATAATCATCATCCGTCGCCCCGTGCATTGAATACCTTACTCCATCATAATCATGAACCAACTGAGATGCAATCACCTTACCATCTTTTTTCACAATATACAGCGTTGCAAACCCAGCTTTTAGCTGATTTTTCAAGTGCCCCTCATCTTGCGGCGTAAAATGTCTGCTATCTCCTATTTTCTTTAATAATTCCGATAGCAACCCTATTTTTTCTGGATCCCGACTCGTCTCCAGCTTCATACCATGTTTTTCGCAAAGCCGCCACTGGCGCACTTTTTGCTTTTCTATTCCATCCAAAATATCATCCTTACTAGATGTCAAATCCAGCACCCATGTATGCGCCGGATCAAGATCATGAGACTTCACTAATCCAAAATCAGTCATTTCTTTTTTCGTCAACACCAGCGTCGGCTCCACCCGCACAAACATCATCTTCTGCTCTTTGGCCAGCTCCAATAGGGAATCAAACGCTCGCTTCAACCCTTCTTTCGTTTCTGCTACTGGACCATACGGACAAAACAAATACTTTCCCATTGGCGTCGATTTCACAATCACCATTGCCCGAAACCCCTCCCCTTCCAGCCTAAAAGTCCGATGCCCTTCCAACTGCTCATACTTCTCCCATTCTCGGGACTGCAAAAAATGCTCCTTCATAACTCCTTAATTATACCATTTTTAAAATAAACCGCACTCATTCCTAAATTATTAATCCATCCAAAACGTACACTCCGGCTAAAGCCAGAGATTTATAGGACTAAAAATACCCCCGGCGGTTAAGCCAGGGGCGTACATAAAAAAGGGGAATTACATGTGAATTTTGAAACGAGCACTTTCGCCCGTCATATGGTGTAACAAATTTAAATTTTCACTATGCTGCAATAAAATTATGAATTAGCTTTCGCAAAGTACACAGTACAATATTCAGTTGTGATAGCCCGACCTTGTCGAGCACGCGGCGCATACAACCGCATCATCAGGTTACAACACAGAACTCAACCCACATCGGGCGCGCGTGGCATATGCATCCACGCCTTCCGCAGAACGCACGCCTTACTCATACCATGCTCGTGAACTCTCTCCGCCACCACACAAAATAGTATTTTGCGAAAAGCGCTCATCTAGCCTTTTCATCTCCCTTCTTAAAGTTCTCCGTTAACAAACATCATCTGGGTTAAGGCTCATATTAAATCATGAACCTTCTTCAAATAGGTGGACCCTGTACCTCTCGGCACTAACCTAATTGAGCAACAAGTGTCTTAACTACGAGAAATAAAACTGTGCTGCTGATATAAATCAGTGTTGTATTGTATGGGTGTACTTGTACTACACAGTTTTTAGCACTCCGCTCGCACACAATCCACAGTCCGGCTAAACGAACCATCAACCGCATAACGCCAGCGGAATGCAATTTGACAGTTTTTAGAGCTAATACCAGATGAATATTAACGGGCAATATGTCACCATTCACTCAAGAATACTTCACTACCTTGCGGCCGTGAACAGAGACATGTTGATATTCTATATCAACAACCACCCCTTGTCAACACTTTTTTATTTTATAATTGTCAATCTTACAACACTATAATCCTCAATAGTATTGTATAATACATCTAACTAATTGGAGGAAACCAAATTGAGTAAAAATCAGTCAGCAGCCACAACTGCGCCTAAAGACGCCCAGGAGCCTCGCCATTTCTTTGCTAAAAAATACCACGGCTCAGAAACCGCGTCCGCATTATTCAAGCACCCTAAATTTTATGGGGCATTACTCGGCGAAATGATTGGCACAATGCTGCTTACGCTTGCCTTCTTGACTATCATCGGGGTCTTTAGCACCACGATCGTTCCATTCTTACTATTTGGATCCGTAGCCGCCGCCTACTTCGCTATCTATCATATTTCCGGCGCCCATCTCAACCCTATTATCACCGCCGGCGCAATGGCTACCCACAGAATCTCCGTTATCAGAGGTCTATTTTATATCCTTGTGCAATTCATCGGTGCCTGGCTAGCCTTCTTTCTTCTTATGTCATTCCAGAGCAATAGCACCCCACTCATCGACCTGCCGATCGCAGTAGTCAACGTTGACAGCACTACCTTCTGGGCAGTTGCACTAATTGAACTAGTTGGCGCCATCTCCCTCGGATTCATGTTTACAAGATCCACCAACATCACCAAAAAGAGCTCCTTGCCATACGCCTTCATTATTGCCTCTAATGTCATTTTCTTGTTTCTATTTGGCACTATTATCGCTCAAGAATATTACGGTCTCAATGCCAACATGATTTTCAATCCCGCTTCCGTATCCGTCTACCCTATCTTCGCAAACCTCACCGACGGTTTTGGGCAAGTCGTATTGACTGCACTCGCCTATTTCATTATTCCTATGCTTGGTGGTATCATTGGCACCCTGGTCTCCGACTCAGCCACCTACCTCGCCAAAGATGGCTATCCCTGCAGCGAATAATTAACCCATCTTAAGCATCAAACATTATCCTTAGGTCTCTGGCCTAAGGATATTTTTCAGTGTTTCCCAGTTTCATCCTAACATCCTTCAAGCCAACATCACCCCCCCATATTTTGCCAACCATTAACATTTTTTAATCCCATCCAATTTTAAGCCAGTATTCCTCATTTTTGTTAGCTATTGTACTTTACTAACCATTAATACTCTCCCAATTTCATCCTTATATTTTTCAAAGCCCACAACATCCATCATGCAATTTGGTGAGCGATGATATTAATACATTATATACCGCAAACCATGGGGTAACGTTACCAGAAGGCGAAAGCGCTACCTATAACCTTGCGCTAGGCCCTATTTTCATGGAGTACGCCGGCGTAAACGGTTCGTATTATAATAAATCTACCCAAAGCCGCGGGTTAGAAGCATTTTTATGGTCCTCAACCACCTCAGAGCACCAAAACTGGACATACTATTTCTATGCCAGTCGATACGTTCTCTACCCATCAAACATATGGGACTACACTTATGCCTTTTCCCTCCGCTGCCTAGTCTCTACTAATAATGGATAATGATAAAAAGGCTATTT
>CAPNAV010000053.1 GCA_948663575.1 uncultured Candidatus Saccharibacteria bacterium | reverse complement strand
AAGATTTATAGCAAAGTCAAGGGTGGAATGGTTCCGTATTTGGTGAGCGATGATATTGAAAGTAGTAATCAATGGGCGAACGAAGGTATTACTTTGCCGGATGGCATCAACGCAACACATAACATTGCACTTTCACCTTTGTTCTCTAGTCATTATGGTAGAGTTCATTGCACCACAGTGCCATCTTATGTAATAATGCAAAGAGGAAGGGACGGTGATTTCTGGTCAAGTAATAAATATGACGATAACGGTAATTACTTTTTAGGTATTAATGAAGTACGAGTAATACCATCTGGCTTTCATCTCAACGCTATGCTTGCCCAATCCCTCCGCTGCCTAGTCTCTACTAATAATGGATAATGATAAAAAGACATAAAAGTAAAATTTTTGTTTTAGATGTAGTGACTATGGTTTATAAAGAACCAAAATTTTGTCACGGTATATGATAGTGATGAGATTTGTAGGCTAGGGATTTGTGGATTGGTCTTCTTTGTTGAACGGAAGAAGGCTGACGAGCCAATCTTTGAATTGGTCGATGTCGAATCCATAAATATTATAGCTGTGGTCTTCGAAATGGCCAGGGTTCGGTTCGTTGGGTGGGGTAGAATTGGTGATGGGGTCGCTAATCCAAACCTCGACCTTGCGAGCAGGATAAAAAAGTGTAAAAAGACCGATACCAAGAATGATAATGATGATAAGAAGTTTTTTCATGGTGATTGTTAATAAAAATGCAAATATTTAGAGTTCGAGGGCTTCGGTGTAAGTGGCACTGAGGAGCTGAATATTGTAAGTGGTGGCGTATGGCTCGGGGCTAGCTTTGACGGTGGTGGATTGACCAGTAGGGACTGTGACTGTGGAGTTGTCATCGAGAATTTCGAAGGTGGTTTGCTCGAGGGTGGCGTTTGAAATGCGGATACGACCGTCGGCGATGGTGATTGGGTTGCGATCGATATCCATGAGTTGATGGTATTGATAAGACTCACTGAGGCCATTGAAATTAGAGACATCGATTTTGACCGATACCATGAGAACTTGAGAGTTGGGGCTGATGATTTGATGGTCACGGAGTTTTTGGTCGAGTTCTTGCATCTTTCGGTTTAAATCATTGGTAATATTCGCAGGATCATTATTATCTTGTGGCATGTTTAGTCCTTATGGGAATTATGGTTAAAATACTTATTGTAATTGTAACATATCAGGGAATTTTAGGGTTCGATGTCGATAGGTAAATCGTGGTAGTTGGGATTGGCGGTAAGTTTAGTGCGGCGGGGACGGGTGCGAACTTTGCCGGAGCGATCAATGATAAAGAAGCGATGAAGGAGAAAAGAGGTGGTGATGTATTGATAGGCAGTGGCGGTGATGGAGGCGATGACAGTGCAGAATGGGGTAGGAAGAAGGGAAATGGCGAAACGAAGGCCACGAGAGAAGATTTTGTTGGTGGTGGTTTTGCTGCTGGACCAGTTGAGCAAAAGGAAAACGGTATTGATACACTCTTTTGGAGAGATGAGAAAATCAAGGTATTCAAGGGTAAAGAAGGTTAAAGTAATGGGGAGATTGAGATCATAAAAGCCGAAAAGCAGGATAAACATAATAACAGAGGAGGCAAATAGGAAAGCGAGGAGTTTGTAGGCGTTTTTGAGGGATTGTTTATAATTGAACCGGCGTTTGCTGATGTCGATTTGGGCCATGGTTTCGATGGCGCTGAGGACATCCCATTGTGTGTCAGTGATGAGAGTTACAAAAGTGATGGTGGCGGTATATTCTGTGCCAAAGGAGAAAGCATTACTGAAACCAAAAAGATAGATAAAAAATGAAAAAATAGAGCCAAAGAAAACGGTTGCGTCGTATTTGATCCAGCGGAACAAATGAAAGTGAAATTTGAAGGCTTCTAGATTGTGGATGACAGTATAGAGTGTGAAAATCGTGAGAATGGAGAGGGAGACAGTAATAGTGAGAGCAGAGTCTTTGGTGAGGATGGCGGTGCCGAGGGTGGAGGTGAGTTGGAGAATAGCAAAAATGATGGAATAGTGATTCGAGAGAGTATTACGGTCTTCGTAGTGGAGCTTGTCGAGGATGGTGGCAAAGATTGTTTGGAGCATGCAGACAAAGATGGCATAAGTGGCGAAGAGACGGTAGGTGGATGGATCCATGCTCATGAATTCAATGTAGAAATCGAGATTAAAGAGGACGATACCATGGATGATGAGCGATGCGATGCAGCACAAGACGATGCCGGACATGATAATGTTTTTGTTTTTGCGACGGGTGCCATCGATGTTGGCGCCAGTCGCAAAGGGGCTACGGATGATGTAGTAGAAAAATTGGACAGGATAGGTGAGCGTGAAAACGTTGATGAGGTCGGGGCTAATAATGACGCTAAGGCAAAACCAGAGTAAAATTGGGGCTATGGAAAGGAGGGCTTGGTCAAAACCGATCTTGAGGAGACGATGCATGGGGCTAGTTTTGATAGAAGACCTGTTCGTTAGTGATGACTGGGAAACGCATAAGATTGAGGCTGTCGAGGTTGGCTTTGGCGAAGGAAATGGCAGAAAGTTGGTGATTGCCGTAAGTGTTATGGTAGAAAATTCCTTGTTCAAGGTTGTAACAAGAGGTGTAGATAGTGTATTCGTATTTGTCGTGGCCGAGAGCGCAGCAACCGTTTTGTTGCTCGACAGAGTGGAGAATGTGGAAGAATTGGTTGGCGCTGGATAGTTCGTCATCGGCGGATTTGGAGTTGAACTTAGTGAAGACGGCTCTGACGAAGCGGGATTGCGAGCTGAGGTCGCCTGGGAGACCGATGCCGCCCATGCCGCGACTGTATTCTTTGAGGTCGAGGCTGGGAGCGAAGGCGTTGGCGGGAGTGGCGGCAGAAACTGCGCGATAGTTATTTAGAGCGAAGAGTTGTTCAGGGAATTGAGGGTTGTTGGTGAGGATGCCGGTGGGGTTGTCGTAGATTTTGAGTCCTTCCGCGACGGCTTCAACGATAATACAGGCGCCGGTAGTGTCGGTGATGATCCAATGGAGGTCAGCAATGGGGAATTGGTCGCTGTAGTTGGCGTTGGTGAGGTTGATGTTGGCGAGAAGATTTTTGGCTTCTTCGACAGAGGCGCAACGGCCGAGGAGCCAAGGAAGAAATTCGAACTGAGCAATATTATCCTTGCCCTCGACGGGGGTGTTATAAACGGCGTTATCACCAAAAAGAAGGCCGGCTATGCCGAGACCTTTTTCGTTGATGGCATCATAAAGGAGCGGGAAATCTTTGGGTTGATCTTGATGAAGATAATCAGTAGGAACATCGGCGACATGAGCGATACCCATGATGGCATAATGATTGTTAAGTAAACCTATTTCGCGGAAATAAAATGGAAAATTATGGGGAATGATAACAGCTTCTTCGCCATAAGAAAAATCAAGGTCGAGATTGCGACCAAAATAATGGTCTTTGGTATGATAAGTGGCTGCTGTGCACATGTTTTGCTTTGTCCTTTTTGTTTTTGAATAGGTATCTCCTTCTATTGTAGCACACTTTGACGAGAAAAGCAAGAGCTTTTTGTGATTTGG
>CAPNAV010000052.1 GCA_948663575.1 uncultured Candidatus Saccharibacteria bacterium | reverse complement strand
GAAATGCGCAGACATTTGTCTTTCCCCTCCGCTGCCTAGTCTCTACTAATAATGGATAATGATAAAGCGAGGAATGCGAATGAAAAATCAATTTATTTATTTTTCTGAGCTGACGAAGCTTTTTCTGCGTGATAGCACAGATAAATTTGGAGATTCCACTTTCCACAAGGCGCCGTTATTGGAGATGGAGTACGAGGAGAAAGCGAAGACCGTAAGGAGGCTATACTTGAAGTACTGCCTCCGCGGACTGGAGCTTTCAACGACGTAATCCGCTCCAAGAACTAGCCTTATCCAGCCTAACCTTCGTAACTCGCAATCCCCTCAGCTATCACACTCGGCCCCACATTCAATGCCGTTGCAATCGCCGCCGCGCAAGCCATATACGAAACAGTCGGCTCGCCAGTCAAAAAGCTCGCCACCGTCCAACTTTGACTCCCCAAACTCAACCCCGCTTCCACACCTTTCCGATATAGCTTCGACGCCTCTACTTTCAAATCAGAATCCGACGATGTTCCATACGTAATTGTCTCGCTTTTTCCCTTGAACTGTGCAAAATCCGGGTAATGTGCATCATCACGATTCAACACCACCACTTCCGGATTCATCTTAAAAAGCGTTTCTTTTGCACCTAAATAGTCCTTCAAGTCATCGTCCGTCAATCCCGATGGCACAAAATCCGTCAACGCCGCCACATAAATCGGCAATCCATAGAAAGTTTCCGAAGAAAGCGCTGTCGCCGGAGCTGTTATTACCGCATATGTCACCTTTGCTTTCCACGCGTCGTTCAAGAATTTATGCAAAACTGTCGCCTTAATATTTTGATCTGACGCCAAAATCGCCGCCGGCTGACTTGCCGCCTGCAAAATCTCATGTACAAAGTGCGCCACCACTGACTTCCCTGTCGATCCTGTAATACAAATCAATCTCAAATCACGCGCTGGATGCCCATAGTAAGAGGCCAAAAGTTTCACCTTCGCACGCTCAAGCCGAAACCGCTTTTTACCTCCAGAAAGTTTCGCAGTATTTTCCATGCCCTCATTATAGCATACATTTTCAGATAAACACCCCAAAACCAGCACTCTTACTTATTTTTCACAACAATGCCGCGACCACGCACCAAAATGCTAATCATTTCTCCCCACTTCCAGCCAAAAACTCATCCAAATACTCGCTCCATTCTTCGGCACCCTGCTCTTCAAAAAAGTGATAGAGAAAATCCACCATTATTTTATATCTCCGAGCTGCTTCTTTCCTTTCCGACTCGGTCAACATCAAATCCTTCAGTCTCAGCATCTTCTCGAACATATAATTCACAGCTGTCCCAGTCCCGCAAAGTTTATTATAATCAACCACTTTTAAATCCATTACCGGATACATATCCTTATCAAAAAACGAACCACCGCGCGCCAAAGCGAACTAATATGCACGCAATACCCCCGTCGTCCCTGTCGCATCACACACGTCCGCATCTGGCACAATCATCCCTTCGAGCGACGTTGGCTCAATCTCCCTCAACCTTTTACCATAGCCTATCATCTTAATTGCGCCCAGCACTCGCTCTCTAGTCTCACCTATAACTTCACATTCTTCCAAAATTTTCTTTGCATTCGTCAAATTCTCTGCACTCTCCACTCCAAATATCTTATAATCGTCCACATCATGTAGCAGCGCTATTAAAGCCACCACCTCTTTGTCCGCTCCTTCCGCCTTCGCAAACTTCAAAGACAAATTCAATACCCTATCAGCATACTCCATCCCATGCCCAGAATTATCTTTCTCCAGCAATTTGCAAACTTGTCTCCATACTTCTTCTATCATAAGAAAAAACACCAACGAAAGTTGGTATTTTTTCTTGGTACACTCGGTAGGATTCGAACCTGCGACCTTTGGCTCCGCAAGCCAACGCTCTATCCAGCTGAGCTACGAGTGCTCGCTATTCCTTCTTTTCATTGTCATTTGCATTCATCACCCACGCTGGACAGAAGTTGGCAAACGCCAACGCCGTCTTTAACTTTCTCGACGACGAACGCCTCAAACAGCCAGCTGAGCTACGAGTGCTAAATGCTTATCACACTCATTCATATGTGGATGCTCTCGCGACTTTCGCGAAGAAACTCGCGAAGGACAACCACTTGACAATGAAAATGAGCATTGCGATTGCTCGCAACACTTTCATTATAGCACATTTCCCTAGAATTAAAAGATACTTTTTACCAGTTTCACCTTTTATAGATTCCTAACCTTCACATATTAAATAAGCTTTTACCTAAAAATAGTTTAACTCTTATAAAACAAAGCCCAGCCAAAACTAGCTGAGCCTCAAAGACCGTTCAACAGCAAAACAACAATCCCGCCGTAAATTTGCAATTCTCGATGAATTGCGCTACAAAACCTCTTTCAACGATTCATCTAGCAAATTCCCAAGATAAAACCTATTTTCCAATAACGGCATATCCAAATCGGCCGCCCAAATACAACCAAAGAGAATTCCATACTATACGAATAGATTTCAACATTATTTATCCCTCCTTTATATATGGAACAGTTTTTCAAAGAGCTACCTAACCATAGCATATCAAAAATCACCCCCTGTAAAGCCAACCCGTTCTCCTTTACTTTCCAATAGCTAAGGTGCAATCAATCCCCGTCTTTCTCTACAACGATAGAGATAAACTCAAGAACCGTACTAAGTCAATCTAGTTTCTTCTAATCCTGCGCCCCTTCTGCGCCATCACCAAAGCCAGCCCTTATTGCTCCTCTGATCTATTCTAATTTTCACCACAACAACCCGCTCTCAGCGGGTTTTCTTTTGAAATTTCTTGGTGAGCGATGATGATACTAAGCTTGAAGGTGAGCTACGTTTAAATCTCGGCGCAACACTACCTGATAATACAACAGCAACTCATAACGCCGGATTAAGTTCACTGTTTTTAAATCGCAGTGGTTTTAGCAGAGCTAGCGAAGGATCCATGCTCATTGATGGTCGAGGTCAAGGTAACTATTTAAGATCTACAACGGCCTTCCATAATGGCCGCAGCTACTTTTTACAAGTCGGTCCTGACTATATATTTCCGAATCAAGAAACAAACACTTTTTATCTCTTTTCCCTCCGCTGCCTAGTCTCTACTAATAATGGATAATGATAAAGAGAAGAACCTCAATTCTACTTATTTGGTGAGCGATGAGGTTTATACTGATGGCAATAGATATCGAAGCAACCATGGTATAACTTTGCCGAGCAACGTTAATGCTTTATATAATATCGGCCTATCGCCACTTTTCATTACGCGTACCGGTAGGCCGGGGACTAGCCTAGAAACATATATTATGTGGCGTGGTAGAAGCAACTTTGCGTGGTCTACTACAGTAAGTCCTTTTTGGTCAAACGGTCCATATTACATCTCGAATTATAATGGCGACATTTATCCATCCGACATGAACATGCGCACTTTTGCCCATTCCCTCCGCTGCCTAGTCTCTACTAATAATGGATAATGATAAAGCTTTTGCTCCTGGTTTTACTTCTGACTGTGTTTTTCAATTCTATTCTAGATCCTTACTTACATTACAGACTTTATTATTCCTCCTTCTTGGCGAACAACATATTGTAGCAATATCCAGTGTAGTATAGGTAGCAA
>CAPNAV010000051.1 GCA_948663575.1 uncultured Candidatus Saccharibacteria bacterium | reverse complement strand
GGGTGGTTGAGCGCTCCGCCACTTCGTAGCGGAGCGAGGCTGGAAGCCGTCAAGACAAATCCTCGCCAATAGAGTTGAACTCTGGCGAGGATTCTGGTTTGCCAATAGGATCTGCGAGTTTCACCCAAAATAAACGCTGCACCAGTCATTACATTTTAGGAACATCTGAAAGCTGCGATGGCAGAATTCAGTAATGGCGGAGTGACGATAATGGTCTAGCATGGAATCGGTTTCCATGATGCCATCCAATTCTGGCATGAGTTTGGCTTTCGACCAGTCCAACTCCATCACCACATGAAAGTCCAGACCAACGGTTTCCTTCTGAGCAAGGATCTTTGGAGTAAAATTATCACCGAATAATCCATCTAACAGGAACTCCAGAGCTGTTTTACTATTGATTTTGCGATCTTTGTGGCCTGGCTGAGAATTAATCATTTTAGAGATGTCTAGCAGATGGTAATAATCCATGTCTAGATCCACCAAAACATGAGATGCATCCTTTGGGTCAGAAATGACGTAGCTACGGACGAAATCATTTAGCGGTTTCACAAAGAGCAAGCAAATTCTAGTGCGAACTAGACCGAGGTCAAACTGCTTGAGATTTGGGAAAATAGCTTTATGAGCTTCATATTCCCAGTCATAGCCGAAACATGCGACATTTAGCGCATACTCTTCTGCATCATCAACTATCCAATATTCTTGGGGGATAGTGCCGGTGATGACACTGCCATCAAAAAGTTGAATTTCCGTAGAAACGCCTTCCGAAATTACTGAGACATTTGAAGTACCATAGCACTGCGCAAGAGCCTTGCAAAAATCCTTGCCAGAGGTAATTTTCTTATATCCATCTAGGCGGACGTTTTGGGCTGGCGGCGGACAGCTCAATAGTGACATGAGCATGTTAAATCTGGCCTGGACAGCAAGCTGAGCTTGCCTTTTGGAGATTTGATTAATTTGATCTTGAAAAAAACTATAGACTTCTTCTTCATCTTTTGCATGTTCCTCGAGGGCTTGCCTGATATCTTCTCGCTGATTCTGCATTGCCGCTAAATGCTCGTGCACCATGTAGTTCCTTTGTTCCGAACTCAACGGAACAGACGGCAAATACTGACTATAATCACCCCTCCAAAAACGTCGCCAAGATTCACGTTCACTGCATTCATAATCCATTCTAATACCCCTCCTTTTCCTTTTGGCTTTTAATGTACAGTGATAATCCATCTAACATTGGGTCGTCAAAAACTTGGGGTTCACACCCTATATTCTCATTGTAGCACACTTTTGCACTTTCGTCAATAGTTTCTGGTGTTTTGGTAGTTTTCTATGACTCTTTGCGTTTTTTAGGTTTAGGAAGAGGAGTGGCTAACTCGAGAATAGTAATAGCTTCCTTGGCAAGATCATGATTTTCGATATCAAGAATATAATGCTCCCTGGCGCCATCATAGGGAATACCACGTTCAGCATTAATCATGAGTTCAGCTAGCTCAGGAATCTCCTTGACATAGACAATGCTGTCGCAAACCAACAAAACCGGCTTATCATTAACATAGATCATTCCCTCGCCAAACATTTTGCGATAGCGAACATTATCGAAGAAATCAATCTGCTCACAAACAAATTCTAGGAAGTCGGCGGGGGTGCTCATTTTTTGACCTCCAGGCGTCGTTTAGAGGCTAGCCAGTCTGGAATGTCAGTGAATTTAATCTCAGGGCAATAATTGATATCGGCGTCGGTGACATCATAATAAACTTGATAAATGCGGTCGACACTGCCGTAATAAGCATCTTTCATATCAAAACCAAGTTTTGTAGCTACATTTTTGACCGATTCTTCGCTCGAGCCTTCGATTTCGACATAGCTCGGCAGCCAAGGCCAAGTATCGATATCAACTTTTACGCCGTCAAGCAGCCACTCTTCGCGCAAAGCTTCTTGTTCAGCTTTGATTTTATGGCCGAGTGCTTGCAGGATATTGACGGCTTCCTTAAAATCATTCACTTCAACACAGGCTTCTTTCATGCCGGAGAGACTAAGCTCGTCAAGATGCTTATAGGACATGGTAATTTTATTTCCTTCATCGCGGACGCGAGCAAAAGAATGTTCGTCGACGTCAAAAATCGTGCGGCGCATCAAAATCTCTGGTTGAGCAAGCTCGGCGCCAGCGGT
Source organism: uncultured Candidatus Saccharibacteria bacterium (assembly GCA_948663575.1). Lineage (GTDB taxonomy): Bacteria > Patescibacteriota > Saccharimonadia > Saccharimonadales > Saccharimonadaceae > Nanosyncoccus. Next base: position 1,493 of record CAPNAV010000051.1, on the reverse strand, counting down.
CTTTAATTTGGCGCGGAGATTATCCTTATTAATATCAATAAATGTAGCTTCAATTTCTGAGTTGATCATAGACTATAACTCTGCGATTTTAACGCGCTTCTGCTCAGTAGTGTCGCGATCACGGATGGTGACGCTGTCATCCTCCAGAGTATCGAAATCGATAACGACGCATTTCGGAGTGCCGATTTCGTCTTGTTTTTTGTAGCGTTTGCCAATATTGCCGGAATCATCCCAAGTGACGAAAGTGTATTTTTGTTTCAATATTTCGTAAACTTCTTTTGCCTTCTCGACTAATTCTGGTTTATTCTTAAGTAAAGGACTAACGCAGAATTTATAAGGAGCGAGATTCTCTGGCAGCTGCAAGACAATTCGATCTTCCTCTTCTTTATAAGCACTGCTTAACACAGCCAAGAAAAGTCGCTCTACTCCAACGCTCGGCTCGATGACGTGAGGGATAAAAGATTCACCAGTGTTTTTGTCGCGGTATTCCATGTTTTTGCCGCTGGCGTTCTGAATATTCGTGAGGTCAAAATCGGTACGATAGGCCAGACCCATGAGTTCTTCTTCGCCGTTAGGGTAATCGAACATCATATCGATCGTGCGCTTGCTATAATGTGCTAAATCTTCAGCAGAAACTTCAAGATCGTGAATCATTTCGGCAGGCAACCCCATTTGCTCCTCGAAAAAGATATGGCAATCGCGGCGCAGCTGTTCAAAAATGGCTTCCCAATAGTCGGGTCGAATAAAATACTCAATTTCCATCTGCTCGCACTCACGATCACGAAGAATAAAATCACGCGGAGAAATCTCGTTGCGGAAGGCCTTGCCCTGCTGAGCGAGACCAAAAGGGAGATCTGGGTAAATCGTATCGACGACGTTCTTATAATTAGTGAAGATGCCCTGGGCGGTCTCGGGGCGGAGATAGGCAATACTACTATCATCGGAAACTGGGCCGACATGGGTCTGGAACATCATATTGAATTTACGAATTTCACTCCAATCCTGCTTACCGCAAGTTGGACATTTAGGATTAACTTTCAAGAATTCCTCAGTAGTAATACTCTCGGTCGCGCCATCAACAAGCTTGTCAGCACGAAAGCGCCCATGACAAGCCTTGCACTCTACTAGCGGATCTGCGAAAGTAGCGACATGACCAGAGGCCTCCCAAGTTTTAGGATTCATGAGAATAGCAGCATCGACGCCATACATATTATCACGACTATCCACCCAGAACCGCCACCAAGATTGCATGATATTGCGTTTCAGCATAACACCGAGCGGACCAAAGTCCCAAGTGCCAGCCATACCGCCATAGACATCTGACCCTGAAAAAATAAAACCCCGGCGTTTACATAAACTTACAATATCATCTAATTTTCCCATAGTATTCTTATTATAGCATGATTTTTGCGGATAATTTCTTGGAATTTCCAAACCATAGTTTGTGAGAAACGGCACTGTTGGTTCTGTATGTATACTACTTTCTCGACACG
>CAPNAV010000050.1 GCA_948663575.1 uncultured Candidatus Saccharibacteria bacterium | reverse complement strand
ATCTAGCTAGCGCGCATAAGCATGCGCTAGTAGCAGGAATTATGCAACAAGACCGATAAAAAGGAAATATTGGCCGGATTTTGGACGGCGTGTTATAATGACAGGAGAAGGCGTTTGAGCGGAGATCGACCGCGAGCTGGCAAAAGAACGAATCTAGGGAAGGCTGGAGATTTTAGTAGAATTGCCCGTGAGTCTGCGTGAAAGATAAATGAAGAGTTTAGTTAAGTTGTTGTAGGATTATTCTACAGTTGTTTAGAGTTATTCTATGGAACTGTTGTAAAGGTTACAACATTTTGACTAGGAAGTTAGATGGTACCGCCCGTTGGGTTCTAACGTTTCGTATAAGTAGCTGTATAGTGAAAATGCGAAAATTGTAGAACCTAACGGGATTTTTATTAAGCAAAGGAGAAGCATGAAATACAAAGCCGGGAATCGACGTAAGGCGTCTGAATATGAGCCAGCACTGGTGGAGTGGTGGAAAAAGAATAAAACTTTTGAAAAATCGGTAGAGAACCGGCCGATAGATGATTCTTATGTGTTTTATGACGGGCCTCCGTTTATTACGGGGATGCCGCACCATGGGACGCTCCTGTCTTCGATTGTGAAAGATGCAGTGCCGCGTTTTTGGACAATGCGCGGTAAAAGAGTCGAGCGTAGGTGGGGCTGGGATTGCCATGGCCTGCCGGCGGAAAATTTTGTGGAGAAACAGCTGGGGATTACGGATCGGCGCGAGATTGATACGGACGCGTCCTCTCCGCGAACTTCTTCGTCAGAACCTGCGAGTGCTCCTTCAGAAAATAATAGTGTAGTGAAGAAGATTTCTCTGGAGGATTATATCCTGAAGGCGAGAGAGAGTATGGTGGCGAACTCGGAGACTTGGGAGGGGACGATTGACCGCATTGGCCGCTGGGTAGACTTCAAGGGTGCATACCGGACGATGAATAAGGATTTCATGGAGTCGGTCTGGTGGGCGTTTAAGACTCTGTATGAAGCGGGAAAGATCTACGAGGGGCGGAAGGTCTTGATGTATGATACGAAGTTTGCGACGCCGGTGTCGAAATCGGAAGTGACGATGGATAATGATGCTTATCAGACAGTGACAGACCCGAGCGCGTATGTGAAGTTTAAGATGAGCGAAGTGCAGAATTCGGCGGGATTGGCGCTGAGTGGTGATTTTGTACTGGATGATAATGTTTATTTCTTGGCTTGGACGACAACGCCGTGGACTTTGCCGGCGAATGCAGGGTTGGCGGTGAATCCGGAGCTGGAATATGCGGGTTATGAGGTGAATAATGAGATCCTCATTGTATTAAAATCTTGTGGGGAGAAGTTGTTTGAGGGAAGGAAGCCGGAGTTTACTGTCTTAGGGGAGAGATTAGTCGGTGTGATCTATGATCCGCTACTTGGGGTGTATAAGGGCGAGGATTTGCATCAGGAGGAGACGAACTTTGTGGTGCATGGAGCGGATTTTGTTTCGGATACAGATGGTACGGGAATTGTGCACATTGCACCGGCGTATGGTGAGGATGATTATCAGTTGCTGTTGGCTGAAAAACAGAATAACGAAAGATATCATCAGGAGTACATGGAAAATACAGATCGTTATCCTGAGCGGCCGCTTTTGGTGGAAATGAGCGTAATTGACGTGTTGGATGAGTATGGATATTATTTGCCAGAGGTGGCGGAAAAGTTGCATAAATTAGGCGTACGCGATACGGATGGGCGGGGGATTGAAAACTGGGCGGGAAATAAGTTTATCGCGAAATGTCTCGAGGAAGCGGGGATTGTTTGGAAAATCGAATATATCAAGCACGAATATCCGTTCAACCCGCGGTCGAAGCAGCGAATTATGTATCGGGCGTTTCCGAGCTGGTTTTTCGATGTACAAGGCCAGAAAGAATTGATGATTGCTCAAAATGAGAATATTAACTGGTTCCCGGAGTATCTGAAACACGGGCGGTTCGAGAAGAATATCGAACAGGCGCCGGATTGGAATTTGTCGCGCGATAGATTCTGGGCGACGGCGATGCCGGTATGGAAGGGGGATAAGGGCACGGTAAAAGTGGTCGGGAGTTATGCGGAGCTGAAGGAGCTATCTGGGGTGGAGCTGGAGGATTATCATAGGCCATGGGTGGATGAGATAGAGTTTAACATTGATGGCGAGCATTTCAAGCGGATTGATAAGGTTCTCGACTGTTGGTTCGAGTCGGGTTCGATGCCGTTTGCGCAGCTACACTATCCGTTTAAGAACAAGGAGAAGTTTGAGCGAAATTATCCGGCGGACTTTATTGTGGAGTATGTGGGGCAGGTGCGGGCATGGTTCTATTATGTGCATGCGGTGAACACGGCGCTGGCGGAGGTCGGGGGCTTCGGCGAGGCGGCACAAGCGCGAACAGAGAAAAATGCGTTCAAAAATGTGATTACGACGGGGACGTTGGCGGGGAATGACGGGCGGAAGATGAGTAAATCGCTTGGGAACTACACCGATCCGAATGAATTGATGAATAAGTTTTCGGCGGATGCGTTGAGGTTTTTGTTACTTAGTAGTCCAGTGCTCTCTGGTGAGGATTTTGCGTTGACTGACAAGGACGTGAGCGACGTGAATCGGAAGCTGGCGATGATTTGGAATGTATATGATTTCTTTACGACATATGCGGAGGTAGATAATTGGGAGTCGCCTGAGGATAGTCATTGGCAAGGCGAGTTGGAAAATCCTTTGGATAAGTGGATTATTGCGAGGTTGCATGAGCTGAAGCGGGATGTGACTGCAGGAATGGAAGAATATAATATTCCGAAGGCACTTTCTGGCGTGTTGCCGTTTGTGGATGATCTGAGTAATTGGTTTGTGAGGAGATCGAGGCGGCGTTTTTGGAAGAGTGAGGATGATGGTGATAAGGCAGAAGCATATTGGACATTATGGAAAGTGCTGTCGAAGTTGGCACAGGTGCTGGCGCCGTTTACGCCATTCTTGGCGGAGGAGCTGTGGCAGAAAATGATGGGCGGGGATGATCCGGAAAAGAGCGTGCATCTGACGGACTGGACGGAAGCGGGTGAGATTGATGAGGAAATCCTAGAACAAATGGCGCAAGTGCGTGAAGTGATTAATGAGGGGTTGATGCTGAGGATGCGAAAATCTGAGACGGAGGAGCAGGTAAAAGTGCGACAGCCGTTAGCGAAGCTGGTCTATGCGGGCGAGGAACTGCCGGAATGGGGAATTGAGATTGTCAAAGACGAAGTGAATGTAAAGTTGGTCGAACAAGGTGAGGAAGCTTGGATTGATAAGGGAATCAGTGAAGAATTAGCGAGAGAAGGTTTTGCTAGAGAGCTCGTGCGAGCTGTGCAGGCGGCAAGGAAAAAGGCGGGGTTGATTGTCGATGATCGAATTCGATTGAGTGTGAGTGAAGACGTACCAGCAGAGTGGGTGGAGATGCTGAAAAATGAAACCTTGGCCACGGAGCTGACACAGAATCAGAACTATGCTTATGATGAGATCGTGAAAGTGGGCGACAAAAACGTGACGATTTCACTAGAAAAAGAGTAAGCGACTAAAACTATCAATAGTGTCGATAGTTTTATAACCGAGCCGAAATGTAAATTGGGTCTGGCGAAGCAAAAAAAGAGGATTGGTGCTTTTTGGGTAACTTGCAAGATGTAGATCAGATATTTAAGAGACTCAAGAAAGCATCCTCAAGAACATCATGATGGCCTCAGCTTGACAACTACCTCTTTATCTGCGCTATCACACAGAAAAAGCTTCGTCAGCTTGTCGTAAAAACAAGTTTTTCACGACAATCACTGTC
>CAPNAV010000049.1 GCA_948663575.1 uncultured Candidatus Saccharibacteria bacterium | reverse complement strand
GCTCACCAAATTTATGATTATCCTATTATTAGTAGAGACTAGGCAGCGGAGGGAATTAGCAACAGTACGATGATAAAAATATGATGGCGAGACTGATACTAAATTTGACAGTGGAAAATATGCTTGCCCATGATTTCTTGAAGACGACGACCAGAAAAAGGTGTCTTGTCCTCTTCCGTGCACGTTTTGACTGCGCATAGATTCTTCCATTGTTACGGCATATCCAGAATAGCCAATGAATAGAGGGGACAGTCCAATACTACTAGTTGCGTTCTCGCCATCTGGTAAGGTTACTCCTTGATTTGAGGCTCCTATCCAGCCTTCAGGAGTAGAGGCATCGCTCACCAAAAGATTTATTCATGAAAATACGTGGAATATATTGTATAAATATGAAAACTGTGATATGCTAAGTACAGATGGAGTTAGCCCGAAAAGTATCCGTATGGATGCCTGCTCTATTATAGAGATAGGGTTAACCCAAAAAAGACCCCTTATTCGGGGGTTCTTTTTTATCTTTCGTCTATGCGTTTTAGGTGGACGATTTTGTGCTTAATAATCTTTGCATAAGTCGCATAATCGGTCTTGTTAGCGTTTATATAGCGGTGAATTGATCCAGCAATAATGTCGGCTAATTGAATTAAATTATCGTCAACTGAATCTTCAAATTTAATAACTAACTTTTTGGATTTGTCGGGATTGATTTCGCGGCGTAAATAGGCGGCAGTATGATACATATTTTGCTTACTGGAGCGGCCATCAATTTCTATCTTAGCGTTGGTTAGCGGAATAGTAGTTAATAATTCTTTGATGGTCCAGTTGTAAAGTTTTTCTTTATCTACGATGGACGAAGTATACTGAAAACTAGATTTATTAACATATGTAGCGTAAATTTGAAAATCATACTCTGTGACCATTTTTAGTAAACTGATAATAATGTCTTTGCGAACCTTGGTAAATTTGAATTCGTAATCATCTCGCCAACCGAGCGATTTGCGATATTCCGATATTCCGATATGCGCGTCGATAATAGAATTGCCACTGCTGGATCAATAAAAACCGCAGCTGCTATTACAAAATTTGAGCTAGAAGCTGTTTTAAAATCGGGATCTCCACTATCGTCAATGAAGACTAGCTGTTTAGAATTTTTCATACGGAGGTATTATATAGCAAAAATTCTAAAATCTACAAGCATAGCCGTTAAGATTGCGCAAAGCTTGTTGAATTATTATCAATTCCATAAAGAAAAGACAAGCTTAGATCATACAAAGCCTAATATCATGGCAAAGAGAGTTCTGAAAACTAAAAAATCATTTGTGTTTTTATTTTCAGAAGAGTAGGAGTAACTAGTAATTAGATCTCTATCATTATCCATTATTAGTAGAGACTAGGCAGCGGAGGGGGCGACCGTCAGTACGATTACCGTCGTGTCGGGAAGGATAGACGGATGTTTCGCTGACGTCTAAGCGATAAGAGCTGGTTTTGTAATTACTTAGATTGGAGTAAATATAAGATCCTCTGTTTCGGGCGGAAATTACAGCCAGATCGGGATTCATATTACCGCTACGCGTAAGAAAAAGGGGAGCTAGGCCAATATCATTTGTGGCGTCAGTGATACTGGGGAGAGTGACGCCCCGATTAATGTCGCCCCAGCCAGCCTTTTCTTCATCATCGCTTACCAAAGCGGTTTGTTGAATAGTGATTTTGTGAATATGGAGAACTGAGCGTTTTAGGGTTGGGTTTGTGATTAGCGGGTTTTGGAAAAATGAATAATTCTTTTGCATTTGAGGAGATATGAATAATTTTTTGTATTCGAGGAGAATTAAAAAGATGCAGCGTCGCGACCGTTTTTTGCATTTTTTTGGGGGGTTGAAGAACGGTGGCGCTGAGCGTGTTTTAAGGCGAGCTCTTTGTAGCTGAGGAGAGCCAAGAATTTAAGAGTGACTTTATGGCGGGTGGAACTGAAAGGCGATGATGTTGATTTTGCGGTTAGGTAGTAGTCATAATTTTAAGCCTGAGGGGAATAGGAATTTCAAGATCGGTTTGTGTTGAGAAGAGTTGCCAAAAGGGTATTGCTAAAATAAAATATAGGCATTATAATGAACTTATGTATAAAGCCAAAAGGAGGGCTACGGTGCAAAAGAAAATAATTAAAAAGTCGACTAGGGCAGTACCTTATGTGGGGAGCATGGCGCTGGTGGGGTTGCTGGGTGCGATGCTTTTGCCGATGGTGGCAGAAAATGCTTCGGCTGCAACAACGATTCCGCCGACCGCGACAATGGTGAACGCTACTCGTCTGACCGAATCGACGGTAACGTTGACGATGAGTGGTGATGACGTGACTTCACTCGCGCCAATGGGGGACGGTAAAGCTGCAATCGGCACAATTCGTAAAAAAGTAACTATTAGCGTAGGTAATTCTGGTCAGTATTCATTGCTGATGCATGCAGATACAAGTGCGTTAGTCGGTGAGACTACTGGTACTCAGATTCAGACGGTTTCTGATGCTACACAAGGTTTGACACAGGCGCAGATGCTGGCGACAGAAGGTGCGGTCTGGGGCTATGCGGCTGCAGTGAACGCAGTAGGAACTAATGCTGCTTATAAACCAGTGACGACCACCGATTCAAACCTTGGAACTTGGGGTTCGTCGGCAGCTGGTGTGACGGAAACGAAGACAGTTGCTTTAGAGTTTGCGACAAAAGTCAGTAGCGATACGACAGCTGATACTTATAAGAATACAATTTATCTGTCAGCGGTAGCTCAGCCGGGCGAAATGCCATCTTTTGGTGGTGCAAAAACTTTGCAGGAGCTTGCAGCGAATAATGGTGCGCTTTGTTATGCATCCAATACTAAAGAAAACGATACCGCTTATCTAAAAGATGAGCGTGATGGTCGTTATTACTGGGTGACTAAGCTTGCTGATGGTAACTGTTGGATGAGCCAAAACCTCGAGTATGATCTGACAGCTGGTACTCCTATTGCAGGGAATCAACAGCCAACAGAAAAGTCTGTTGTGGATGCGAATAGCGGTCAGACTTTGGCAAATATTCAGACTTACACTCCAACCGTGACGACAGTTCCTTTGCCAGCAAATGATACCACAAAAGGTAATCCATATCTTGCTGGTGTGACGGATGGTGCTGTGGCTGACTGGTCTTGGAGTAAGCACGGATATGTCTTAAATGAGCCAGGTGCGAATACTTATGTTGCTGTGCTTGAATCTGATTCTGGTTGTCTTTTAGCCGAGAATATGTTTAGTGATAAGTGTCAGGCTCCGAATGCTAATTTGACCAATGTTGGTGCAATTAGCATAACTGAGGATCCACGTTTCACCGAGACAACTGCGGTTGACGATATTACTGGTAAAAGTGAAGGCGGTTGGCGGGCTGCAACTGATCCGAACTTCACGATTTTAACAGAGTATACTCAGACTTATGAAGATGGTTCAACGAAGACCTTTACCAAGGAAGCTGGTATGGCTGTTGACCCAGCAAATAAAATTTATGATTCGCACTATTTGATTGGTAATTACTATCAGTGGAGCGCTGCGGTGGCGGCTAGTAACCGAAGTTCTACTGCTGTTGATACTTCTACCTGTGCAGACTACAGTGTGAAAATTGATCCAGCTACTGGTGCCTACAATGCAAGTGGTTCTGGTTCTGTGAAAGTCACTAGAAAATGTAATCAACAGGGTCAAAACGTTGTCACGGCTGACGGTGCTGAGGCTCCTGGTAGTATATGTCCTGCTGGATGGCAGTTACCAACTTCCGGTGTGGCGAATAACGATAGCAATGATTCGTTCTATAACCTATTAAAGCATTACGGTAATTTGGTGAGCGATGTTATTGAAGGAGAAGGAGTTAATAACAATAACAATATTG
>CAPNAV010000048.1 GCA_948663575.1 uncultured Candidatus Saccharibacteria bacterium | reverse complement strand
TAACATGCCCTTATAGGGCTGAGCAAACCACCCCTTGGAGGGGTGGTTTTGATTTGAGGTTTTCTGCAAAGTGAAAATTATTACATAAGTGGAATAAGAATAACATTCATAGACAAGACTATTGGTCCATAAACCCGTCATCGGTTTCATAAAGAAAGCAGCGCTTTCTTTTCTCTCGCGCTCCTTAATTTTGCACGAAATTAACGGCTATGCTTGGTAAAGCTATCTAAAGTATGCTACACTCTCGGATACGGAACCTTAATATCATCCTTAGCAGAAGCATTGTTACATGAGTGGGGAGGAAGGAGGTTTTTTAGGAATGGATATATCTTTTAGAACAAGACATCTCCACATTCAGGTCGAGTTACACTTGACCAGAATGAAAAATACCGTAGTCTTAAGACTACGGTAATTCAAACTAAAACTGACTTCACTCGCTGCGCCAGTCATTCTGCGCTGGAATTTTCAAAAAGGAGTGGTGGTGATACCGAGGTCTAGTAACCCAGGGCATATCAAGGAAAATGCCGAAATCTACCATTTTAGCCTAAGTGGTGCGGAAATGGCAAAAATCAATAGCCTAGATAGGAACGAAAAACACGATTGATATTAGGGAGAAAATGAACAAATTTTACTTGAAAAAGTATTAATGAAAATTTGACTTCAATGTTAATTATGGATGCGATTTATGAGATATTGAGGATTATTGGGGCGATAGGGCTATGGAAAAATAGAATGTGGGGTTTGGCGTTGTTGGTAATAAATTGTGTGATAACTTTGGCGGTGATGATGTTTATGCTGCCGATGTGGGTGATGGATGGAATATTTGCGGGCGTGGCTTTGGTTTTGATTCTTATGCAGTATTTTAATAGAGCCGTAGCTGCGAGACGATTGATTAAAATAAGGTGAACATAAGTGAAGAATAGGAAAGTGAATTACTCTTTGATGCTTGAGATGCTAAGCAGGAATTACTTGCCTCAATGTAAGAGATATAGGCGATATGGAGTTGATGTGGAAAAGAATGATAATGATGAATGATGAGGGCGAATGTATTAATCTCATAGTATGTAGCCGATATGTATTACTTGCTTAGTTACCGAAGAGTCCGCTCCAGATATTTTCAAAGAAGGATGGGCTGTTGGCTGGCATAGAGATGTTAGCATCGGAATCACCATTATGGTCAGTATCGCCTGGGTCTGGCATGTCGGTATTATATTCTGGGCTGATTTGCTCGGCAATAATTAAAAGGCGATAGCGCGAAGTGCCTAGTGGCGTGCAGGTGATGAGGGTAAGGATGGGCTTGTCGGTATCATAGATGAGGGATTGGACATCGGACGGCTCGACAATTTGGCTGCCAGTCATTTGATAGGTATAACGCGTGGATTCGTAGTTGACATAGATGAGATCGCCGACACTTAAGCGTTCAAGACCGGAAAAAATGAATTTGTAAGGGTTGCTGCTATAAATATCGCCAGCGGAATGCCCCGAAATGACAAGATTCCCTATTTGGCCGGGCATGGCGTTGGCGCCAGGGATCATGAACTGAGCAACGCCATGATTCATCGCTTCCATGACATCGTTGTAATTAATGCCGAAAGCAACTGGCACGTCGATATTAAGCTTGGGGATAATTAGGCGGGGGTCGGCGGAAACGGTCTGAGTGACGCTGGGGTCGACTGCCTCAATGCTACTGGAAACTGACCCAACGTCTGGGGAGACATAGGCCATGATGGGTGCGAAAATGAGGCGGTTATATTGTAAAAAGAGGAAGACTAGAATAAGGCTGGCAACAATAAAAATTGGGGCGAGATGTTTAATACGGCGTTTGCGCTGAACCGTACCGTTAGCGATACGTTCGCTTTTGAGCTTTTCGGTTTCGAGGTAGCTTTGGGCGGCTTTGGCATAGTATTCGCTATAATATTTTTGATAATAATTTTGCCAAGAAGAGTGATATTGTTGCCATTCGGCGTTGACGGTGGATTGATTGATGGGTGCGTCTTTAAGTGAACTGGTGGGGTCGGAGGTGGTATAATCAGCTTGAGATTGAATCTGGGTCGGTCCGGGCTGATCGATATAGGTTGACTGCTCGTAGGTTTGCTGCTCATAGGGCTGTTGAGATGGTTCTTGGTAGGTGGTTTCTGGTGAAGGAGGAGTAATGAGGTTGCTGTCGCGCTCAGGGGTTTTTTTGAGGCTTTGCATAGCTGAAGAATAGACCGCTAGAACTTTTTTGCGAGCAGCGTCGGCCGCGGCTTTGCGCGGGTCTTGATAAGGAGAATTCCCACCGTAATCTGAATCCATATAGTAATTATAGCATGGTTTGATGGATTTTGTGCTTTTATATTGAGTGGATTCGTGATATAATCTAGGATAGATACGGGCGAGTGGCGGAATTGGTAGACGCGCTAGACTCAAAATCTGGTTCTCGCAAGGGAGTGAGGGTTCGATTCCCTCCCCGCCCACCATATGGCTTTAAGAGCCATTTTTTGTTCGTTTGACCCCTGTTGAACGAACAATTTTTCTGTTAAAGCCCTGAGGAAAAATACTGAGATGATATACTCGAGCTTTTAGATTTAAATAAAATATTGCTTGATGTTAAGAACGGATATAACGCTGAGAGAATCACTATTCAATCCGGCGGGAATTTGAATGGTCTATTTTTATGCAAAAATTTGATTGATTATGTTAATGTGGTCATTGCGCCTTTGTTAGTAGGAGGTAGTGGCGTCTCGACGTTAATTGATGGTGAATCGATAAGTAAAATTGAGGAATTAAGTAAATTAAAAGCACTAGAATTGATTGAATGCAATAAATTAAAATATTCTTATATTCAGTTGATTTATGAGGTGATAAAATAAATTGCCATACAAAGAGTTGCTGAATATTCTCATTCTCGTTTAGAACGTTATAAAACAGTTAACCCGCCCTGTATGAGGCGGGTTTCTGTAGCTTAAATTCTAGACTGACTATTTGTCGAAGCGGATGTCGTCAATGATAGTTTTGCCGACTTTTTCCCAGGAATCGCAGGTGTCGTTATGACAGCTGAAAGAAACGATGACTAGCTTATCGTCGTCAGAGAAGATTGCCATGCGGCTATAGATGCGACTGTTGTCAGATTTTTCTTCGAGAGCGAGAACCCCCACAGTGTGATTACCAGCTTCATAGGTTTTGGAGTCTAGAACTGTTGCGCCTAAAGCGTTGATTGTGGCCATAGCTTCGGTGTATTCTTTGACTTGGTCGTTAGTGAAACCATCGACAGCCTTGGAGACGGTAATAACTGTGGATTGCTGGTCGTTATTAGGAACGTAGACCGCTTCCATGCCTTCGATGGGAGTTTCGCTGGCTGAATCTTTGAAATCAGTAGGAATGGCAATGTGATAATTGGAACCGTTGATACTAGTGTATTTGGCTTCGATTTTTTCACCTTTGCCATCTTCGATCATGACGGTGCCATTGTTTGCGCAATATTTGCAAATTGCGAATCCTACAATGCCAGTAGCGACGGCGAGAACGGCGACGACAATAATAATGATAAAGAGAATCTTGTGAGCGCCCTTTTTATTGTTTTTTGGAACAGTTACATTCTTTGATTTGGTGTTTGAGGCGGTTCTGGTGGCAGGCTTCTTACTAACTGTAGTCTTTGGAGCCGGTTTGGTTGTCTTTGTTGTTGTTTTAGTTGCAGCTTTAGCTGTAGTTTTGTTAGTTGATGCTGGCTTGGCGGTCGTTTTTTTGACCGTTTTAGTATTCGTAGTTTTGCGTGTGGTTGCCACGATAACTCTCCTTTATGATATAATGCTTATGTTTTATTATACATGAACGCTAAAAAATAGCCAGTGGATTTCTGGCTAGTCGGTCTTGTTGCATAATCCCCAAACAAAAAAAGTAGTGTTATGATTAAAGTATG
>CAPNAV010000047.1 GCA_948663575.1 uncultured Candidatus Saccharibacteria bacterium | reverse complement strand
ACGCCCGCGAATCTGAGCGTAGCGAAGATAGGCGCCTTGGACGCGCTCCCCACAAGCTAGTCTGCTGGAGCTACTTGCCATACGTTTTTTACAAAAAAGCTGCCAGTTCCCTGACAGCCTTCTTGTAAAAACAGACTATTTGTCTACTTCCTCGCAAACAAATCCCTGCCCCTCATAATTCGACACGATTTCGTTCTTTTCCAAAACCGCATTTCCATCCTCCTTCATCGGCAAACCAAACGCCCAAACGTTATTCCATACTAGCTGATCAGCATTACCATAAGCATTCCAAGTTCCAATGTTATCATTAACCATATAAGTCATACCTAAGGTCGTAATTCCAGAACCAATCGCAAAATCAGTATATGAAGCTACGGCCGCATCAAACACACCTCGAGCATTCTCAGCAGCATCATGATCCGTAAAAGTATAGTCCTCTACAATACTGATATTCTGCAACACATCATCAGAGAAATTCATCGACACATTTTTCTTCAAATGAGTCATATTCTCCACCCCTTCCATACCACCAGATGATGGATCCTGCCAACAACTCATTTTCACCTCAACTGGAGTTTGATCATCGGGATCAGTTGGAGTTGGCAAATAAATAATCTCTTGCGAATCCCGAGCCTCCTCGAGCTCTTTTGTTGTAATTAGCCAAAGTACTAAGAATACCACTGCTATAATCGTCATCAACGCCGCCAAAATTCCCAAAATCATTGTCATCGACGACCCACGATGCCCTTTATCCGAAAACCTCTCCGTCTTTGGCTGCAAAGCAGCTGGAATATTTGAACTAGAAGCCATAGGTGTATTCATGCTATTATTCCCTGGCACTGCATCCATTCCAGTGGAAGCGCTAGGCGTACTAGTTGGCATGAACGGATTATACGGCTCTGGTGCTACTGGAGCTGCCGACACTGCCGGTTGAGACACAGCAGGCTGTTGCACTTCAGGCTGAGACATTACCGCCGGCTGCGGCGCTTCCTGGGGTGCAGCAGCAGGTTGCGGCATTACTGGTTGCGGCTGCATATCCATTGTTTGAACCTGCGTTTCCATCGGTTGCTCAACAGTCGGCATCTGTGGCACCTGTGACATTTGCGCACCAGACACATCCATCGCCGCCGGTGTCGCTGCCGCTGCTGGGTTCATCAAAGGAGAGCCTGCATCAGGCACCGGAGCCAAAGCTGGTCCAGAAATCGCACTACCCAAAGATCCTGGCACTGGCGCCGCCGGAATCAAAGGCTCATCAGGTCGCGCCATCGTTGCTGATGGATCCGAAGCGCCAATCTGATCAAGGCCAATCGCCCCAGAATCACCTTCCTTTGCCGCCATTCCTGCGGATGTCAAGTTATCCTCTGCTGACGCCATACTATCAGCCATCGACAAACCATTACTACTATCACCCATCGCCGTAAAATCAACCGAAGTCGAACCTGAAGCCCCCATACCCGGCGCAGCACTCGCTCCCATATTAGCGTTTGAATTTGTTTCTTCAGGATTCATTTCGCCTCCCTTTTACTCGTTGATACATTCCTAAATAATAACTCTATACTATTATATCCCTGCATCATAAAAACCGCAAGCATTTTCTTTATTATGAGACTTCGTTGAACAATTCAAGGTGCCATCTCTAAGCATTTCTAATAATAAAATAGTAACTCATCACTGCCTCTATTTATTGTTCGTGCTGTAACCCCAGAAAATGTTGTATTTTCTACAACATTTCTACCACCCCTAGTCCAAAGTTCGTTTCTTCTTTTCTCTGCTAAAGAATTCCAGTCTATCCCCCACCATCAAATTCAGTTTCTTCTCAGTTTTCATCGCCAACCCACCCACTTCATTCTCAATCAGCTCTTTCGCCGGAGTTCGCTCTTTTTGCACGCTCTCCACTTCCGCCTCACCAATCACTTCTTTTCCATGCCTCAATCTCGCCATCACCCCTGGCACCAATTTCCCCTTCAGCATTTGTCCGCCCGCAATCAGCTCCGCCTTTGTAGTTCTGAAAACCCCCATTACCTTCATTTCCCCAAGATCTGTCTCCATAATTTCTTCACCCAGCAAATCCCCCATACTCTGTTTCGCATCATCCAGCAATTCATAAATCACTTTATAATTCCGAATCACTACTCCATCACGCACCGCCAACTTCGCGATATTCGTCGGTACATTTACGTTAAACCCATAAATCACCATCTGCGTATCCCCCGCTGCCATATAAACGTCATTTTCCGTGATATCTCCCACCCCTGTCGCTACCACGTTCAAAGTTACCTCACCCTTCG
This sequence comes from uncultured Candidatus Saccharibacteria bacterium, assembly GCA_948663575.1. Classification (GTDB taxonomy): domain Bacteria; phylum Patescibacteriota; class Saccharimonadia; order Saccharimonadales; family Saccharimonadaceae; genus Nanosyncoccus. Next base: position 1,726 of record CAPNAV010000047.1, on the reverse strand, counting down.
TATCAATCATTTTCAAACTATCCACCACGCTCGTCACCGACCCTAGCACGTCACCCTTTACGATCACATTAAAACTCTTTGCATTATCCTCAGTGTTCATCATTCTAAGTAAGTCCGTCGATGTCACGTTTGCACTCGCCGCCTCACTCGCCGCCGCCTGCGCATTCATCAAAGCCGCTCGTCGCGCCGCCTTTTCGTCTACATATTCCACAAATCTATCACCAAAGCTCGGCAACTCTTTAAATCCCGTCACCGTCACAGGCGTCGATGGACCAGCTTTCCCTTTTGGTTTCCCCTTAAAGTCCAGCATTGTGCGCACTTTACCATAAGCTCCCCCAGCCGTAATAAATTCCCCCACTTTCAGCTCACCCCCAGTCACTAACAGATTCACAACCGAACCTTTTCCAACTTCCATATGGCTTTCAATTACCAACCCCTCCGCCGGAATATTCGTATCCGCCTTTAATTCCTCAATATCCGCCACCAGCAAAATACTATCCAGCAATTTCTCCAACCCCTCTCCCGTCTTCGCTGACACCGGTATCATGATAATATCACCACCCCATTCCTCCGGCTGCAATCCATGCGTCGAAAGATCCGCCATCGTCCGCGGCACATCCGCACCTTCTCGGTCAATTTTATTGATCGCCACAATAATCTTCGCGTTCGCCCCCTGCGCGAATTTAATCGCTTCCACCGTCTGAGGCTTCACGCCGTCATCCGCTGCCACCACGATTACTACGATATCTGTCAACATCGCTCCATGTTGCCGAATCGCTGCAAAAGCCTCATGCCCAGGCGTATCAAGAAAAGTAATTTTGCGCCCCTCATGCTCCAACTGATATGCCGAAATATGCTGCGTAATTCCACCTGCCTCTGTTTCTACGGTCTTCTTATTCAATAAATTATCTAGCAACGTTGTCTTACCGTGATCAACATGCCCCATCACCGCTACCACCGGCGGCCGCGGCGTCGCTTTTTCACTTAGCTCTTTCCGGAATCCATCTGTTGTCTTCGTTGCAGTATTTTTCCGCTCCAGGCGCACATTCGCAATCCCTAGCTCCTCAATCATAATTTCCGCCGTCTCGAGATCTAATCTCTGATTAATTGTTGCTACAATACCATTTTTAAACAGTTCCCCAATCAGCGCCGTCACCGACAACCCCAACGCCTGCGCCAACTCATCCACCGTTATTGAGCCCGCAATCCGAATTACTTTTTCCGCCGTATTTGCCGTTTCCTCCGCCATTACCAACTCCTTTCGTTAAAATTCCTTATTTTTGTTAGAATACCCTATATCCCACTAATTTTATCACATCCTACCTCTTTTGCAAGCCCACCATTTTCAAAAATAATTCATAAAAAGCCTTTATCATTATCCATTATTAGTAGAGACTAGGCAGCGGAGGGGATAGGCAAAACCTCGAAAATGATACGATGGTGAAGTTGCTCCCGTATTAAAGATCAGGCGATATGCAAAACTTGGCCCTTTGGAAGTTGATGACAACAAAGTACCTTCCGGCCCACGACCAAATACCGAGTTTGACGTATGCTCACTATGAGTACTACCGGCTCGCTCAAAAAATATAGGGGCAAGTCCAATATTATAAGTTGCGCCTGCCCCATCCGGTAATGTTATACCTCTATTGCTACCCCAGCTAACTATTGTATTATCATCGCTCACCAAATACGGAACCATTCCACCCTTGACTTTGCTATAAATCTT
>CAPNAV010000046.1 GCA_948663575.1 uncultured Candidatus Saccharibacteria bacterium | reverse complement strand
TGTAAGAGTCTGCCAAACGCAACGAAGCGAAAACAAGAAACAGCCTGTAAAAGGGACAAAGAGTAGTTTATTAACAGAGGTGATTTGTGTTATGGTTGTGTATTTGTTAGCGGAAAGATGGAAGGATTATTTTTATGGTTGTCGTGGTGATGATGCTTGATTTACTTATGGTTGTATGATGGTTGGCGGCTATGATGCTTGTTGGTAATGGTTGTTTTTGAGGGCTGCTCGGGTGGGGATGCTGAGCGGTTCTGTATGGATTGTGTGGATTGTATGAGTAGCATGCCTAAGGAGATTTTTGTCGGTGGTTAGAAGTTTGATCGCAGTTTTATTGAGGTTGGTTCGAGCTTGTGTGAGATGAAACATGCTTCTTTGTTGTTGATAAATGTTGAAAGGAGGTTTGAGCTTGCAGGAGACGGGGTGGATGCTTCCCTGTTATTAACCGTGTGAAGTAGTTTAAGTTAGCCATTATGGGTTTGGGGCTGGATGGGGTGATTTTGGTTGTTGTTTTTGGATGAGAATGATAAGTCCTGAGTATGTTTATCCAAAGGCGATGATTCCCCATTATCACCTCTGGAATTGCATTAGTTTTGATTTCGTGATGACAGGAGAATGTTATGGCGGATGGAAGATGGGGTTGATGTTTGAGATCTGATTTTGAGTAATTCCCTGCTGAGTTAATATGAACGAGATGCGATTTATAGAGGTAGGGGTTTTATATGAGCAAATGTGCATAGTTATATATGACTAAGGTGTGGTCTAGAGAAGTAACGGATTTGGTTGGTGATTTCTGGAAGGGTTGCGATGTCTTTTATGCGGTTTTTGTTAGGATGGCAGTGTTGTTTGAGGCACTATTTAGGGGTGAGAATTTTGTAAAACGGTATTTAGTGGGTTTATATTTGGCTATGTTTTTTGATGGCCTATAGAGCTGTTTGTAGGATTATTTACTAGAACAATGGTGCTGTTTAAGGTGATATTTAGTGTGCTTTTTGCGGTGGGGTCTCATGAAATATCGTCGCCACAGGGAGCTTGTCTAATTAAGTTGAGATAAATGTGTTGTGGTATATCAAGAGGTGATCTGGTAGTGCTATCATTTAATTCGATAGCTGCCTGAACTGAGCGTGCTTGGGTATTGTGACGATGTGATAGGATTATGTTGGATGAGGACTTGATTGCTGTTAGCGGGTGTATGTTAGATAAGCGTAAAAGTGTTAGAGTTATACTTGACGTGACTTCGGCTATGGATGAGATTGGCTGATGGGGATATTTTGAGCGGTAAACTAAGCGAGTATAATGCTGCTATAACAGTGGTGGTTCAGGAGAAAAGGTGCTAAATTGCAAGCTAGCGGTAGATTTTCGGCTAAGAAGGTGAGCGATAGCGCGAGGTTTTATAAGAGGTATAGAGGGATGATAGCTCCCTGCGGTGATTGTTCCCTGTCGGTTGATTTTAAAAATGTCTTTAGCGAGCTATTTTTGATAAGGGATCCTGGTGGATCTTTTTTGATTGGACGCCTTGGTATTTTCTTGTTAGCTTAGACTGGCATTGTTTCCCTATTGACTAGTATCTTTGTTATTTCCCTACTAGCGATGAATTTGGGTATTTAGTACTAAAAAAGGCCTATTGAGATACTAGGTGAAACAACCATCTATTCACATCAAAAACTTCACATGTGAAATTTTTTGACATGCTTATGCTTTTAGTATATTTTTTCTAACAAAAAATCTATCTTTTGCTGAAAAATGTATAATTTTGAATTCGAACCACCAATGCCCAAAATAAGTAATTCGTTATGTTTATTTTATATGGCGGGAAGGGGAATGTCAAGTGATTTGTGCGGGGAAAAGTTGGCAAAATTTTGAAAAACAGAGAAGGGAATGAAATAATGTTGTAAGAAATACATAATGGAGCGAAGGTGGGGAATTTTATGAAAATTTGGCGGGGAATGACGAGTGAAGCTTGACCTCTGTAAAATGTGAGGGAAGGGAATTTGGAAATGCGGAACGTTTTGGATGAGGTGATGGAAAAATGAGGGGTGATTTTGTGGAAGATGTATATATTTTTGTCAAGGGGTGGCGGATGGGGTTTGTCGAGTAGTTTATGATGCTACTTCTGCTAAATGTTTCCAATAAATGCTATCTGTGGTTTTGGTGGTGGTAGATTGTTTTATCAGGGAACGTATGGACCTTAAGCGTGGTATTGAATGATGAATGTAATGATTGTAAAGTGATAAATATTATGGTATAATTATAGTTGTAACTATAGTTAGTACTTTTGAAGATTGGGACAAGAAGGGAGAGGAGCTATGTATCTGACGCGTTCATTGGAATCGTACTTGGATCCAGAGGAGGAAAGAAAAAGTGCTCGTCGTCGACAAGAGTATAGGATGAGCACGGGTTCTCGCTATAGGCATGATATTGACGTTGCAAAGGCTTGGAAATACTATTATCCATATGATTATTGCGGTACAGGATTACCTGAAAAAATGCAGGATGCTTTTCAGAGATTACAGGAGGCTGTGAATGCTGGGTTAGATGAGGCTGAGAGGGAGTTTCCGATAGGAACTGAGATTTATTATCCATATAAGGGGGATAAGTTTTGGTCGCGACCAGCATTGACGGTAGCGCATTATCAAGATAATTTGCCAACAAAAAATGGCCCTGTTCCTGGGGTGATTCTGTTGCATACAAAAATGAATTTTAGGGAATTGCCGTTTAGTGGTCGAAGTAAAAAATTTCCGCACGGAAGTAATCGCTATCGGGATTCGATCGCGTACGATTATCTGTCGACGAAAGATGATGATGGATTCCAGGCGGGGTTACCCGAGGAGCTTCTGGAGGTGGTGACACCATTAAAGCTGCAGATGCCTGCATACGTAGACGGGAAAAAGATAATTGACGAAGTGGAGGCGAGTTTCTTTTTGCCGTCACTCTGGGAGCTTGGCTTTGCTCGGCGAGGAGGGGAACGAAAGGCAGCGTGGTCGTTCATTAATTACTATCGTGACTGGTGGTACAAGCTGAGACAGGAGGAGACATGTCCGTGTATCTTCCAAAATACATGGCGTGAAAGGGGAGCGTTATGTTGGTTGCGAACGGCAGACTGTGATTGTGACTGCCTTGCTTTGGTGATGGAGTCAGATGGTAAAGTGGGGGTACGCGAAGCGGATTTTCCTTGTGGTATTTGTGCTCCAGCGTGTGCGATTGTGAAAAAGTCCTGATCATGAAGATGAAGACCTGCCTAGAAATTTGGGCAGGTTTTTACGTAGAGTTTTTATCATTATCCATTATTAGTAGAGACTAGGCAGCGGAGGGAACGACCATTAGTGCGTACATTACGTTGAGAAGGATATATATATGCGTTGTCTAATGATAACCAATAGACCCAAGTTTTTCCATCGGCGTTACTTGATAAAAAGGTGCCACTTTCGCCAGTTGGGCTTAGGATATCATTAGTCGAAACTCGTCCACCTCTAGTCAAGAATAGTGGTGTTGCCCCAGCATTATAGGAAGCATTAATTCCACTTGGTAGGGTAGTGCCAGTGTTGGCTTGATATCCGCCATCTTTGATATCATCGCTCACCAATTCCGGAACCCCTCACCCTTGACCTTGCTATAAATCTTTGTTAGAGTGAAGTTAGTTTAATGAATTATTATCGTAGTCTTAAGACTACGGTATTTTTCATTCTGGTCAAGTGTAACTCGACCTGAATGTGGAGATGTCTTGTTCTAAAAGATATATCCATTCCTAAAAAACCTCCTTCCTCCCCACTCATGTAACAATGCTTCTGCTAAGGATGATATTAAGGTTCCGTATCCGAGAGTGTAGCATACTTTAGATAGCTTTACCAAGCATAGCCGTTAATTTCGTGCAAAGCCTAGGAGCACGAGAAAAATGTTTTATTTTAGCTTTTTAGAATGCTATAGGCTTTTTCTGATTCTTTGGTTCAAAAAATACTACAAAGTATAGCTTTATTTGGTTAATTAGGACATCATTATAGTAATTTTATCTCTGTTATTTTGCAGTTGAACTTATAACGCTGGAACAAGTTGGGGTTCTGAACCAAAGAACCAGAGAAAGCTTCGTCAGCTTGTCGTAAAAACAAGTTTTTCACGACAATCACTGTCGGGC
>CAPNAV010000045.1 GCA_948663575.1 uncultured Candidatus Saccharibacteria bacterium | reverse complement strand
GACGCCCGACAGTGATTGTCGTGAAAAACTTGTTTTTACGACAAGCTGACGAAGTTTTTTCTGTGTGATAGCGCAGATAAAGAGGTAGTTGTCAAGCTGAGGCCATCATGATGTTCTTGAGGATGTGAAAAGTTAAAGAAGATATTTCGATCACATCCGAAAGCGAAATGATCTCCGGAGAAGACTTTGGATGTAAGAGTCTGCCAAACGCAACGAAGCGAAAACAAGATTTTCTCTTTTTCTCGCTTCCTTGTCTTTTGGTGAGCGATGATGATAAAAATGGCCGCTGGAATGCTAATCAAGGTGTTACGCTGCCGAATGGCACAGATGCGACACACAACATTGCCCTGTCTCCTTTATTTATAGGGCGTTACGGATATGGATTGCCATATGACGAGAAAGATATTAACGCGACAATCGGATCCAGAGGAATGGCTAGTGCAATATGGTCGTCAAGTGTTTTCAGAGAAAATTCGGCTTTTTTCCTTAATTTTGCGGACTTTGTCAGTACACCATCGCTTTTTTGGGCTGGTGATAACATATCAATCTATTCCCTCCGCTGCCTAGTCTCTACTAATAATGGATAATGATAAAGTCTTGCTTTATTGTTAGAGCCGACGAAGCTTTTTCTGCGTGATAGCGCAGAAAAAGCAAGGAGCGCGAGCAAATACTCAACATAGCCCCCACACCCCGTTCTTAGGTCTGCATCACAATCCATTACTATGTCACCCCTGTCATCAATACTGAACAATCAAATTGCAATTAGTCAAATCAAGTTCCATTCTACTTATTTCCAGAGAGTGATCACCTCATTTTTGACACAACTATTTCATTATTTCATAATCACCGAACACTCCCCATTTTTGCTATTGACATTTTAACACTTAATTTTATAAGCTTAGCCTTCCCTTTTGACCAAAGTTACGCTATAATGAGCCAAAAGTGAGGTAATGAGGTAAAATTTATGGATAATTCCGATATTAATACAGACAATCAATCTATTGATCACCCAGAGCAAGGCGTTTCAGAATCTACTAACGTCAATACTGTTCCGGCAAATCCAGAGGAAGATACATCCGAAAACACCGAGCTAACCCCCGAAGAACAAGAACTCAAAGCCCACAAAAACGACGAAGTCGTCGATCTTTCTCAAGGCGCTAACACTACCGATGCTGCCCGAGACGAAAGCGAGCCAGACGAACGCGCTGGTTTTAGCCGCAATGATGACTATTTTGATGTTTTCCACTGGGCCAACGAAATCGACGAAGTCAAAAACAATGTCTCTGTTGAACTTTTCTTGTTTAATAAAAACTACACCCCCTTCCGCGTTCGCTACTCCGACGCGTTGACCGCCTCTGTCAAGGCAATGTTTATGCAAGAAGCGACCGGCTATATTATCAAAGAAGCTGACAAAGGCCTCGAATGCCGCGAATACGAGAAAGCGGACGGCGAAGACAAGGTTATTTATCGTACTAAGCTTAATAATGTAGGTCGCGCCGAAACTTTAATCCACCTCATCGAACATGAATACCGCAACATCGATTCTTACACCGACCATGTCGACGAGTTCAAAAAGGTCAAAGGTATCCTCGCCAAATTCTCTTACCCAGGTCATGACGGTGAAACCAAAGTTTTCTACATCGCCAAAGGCATCTCTCCATCTTCCGCTCTCAAAGGCGGCACGTCATGGGAGCTTAATGGCGAAAGCTTTGAACCATTCTCTGCCGAAGTCGCTCTCAAAATGCCAGACGACAACCAAGTCGCCATCATCGACGGAAATATCATTATTTTCAACCAGTCTAAATTCGAAAGCCTTTTCCAGTATGACTACAAATCTCAAGTCATCGCCGACGAAAAAGCTAAAGAAATCACCGATAAATACAAACTCTCCTTTGCCGAAGGCTTAACACTCAACACGCTCTTGCAAGACAAAAAGCCTCTTGTCAAAAAGCTCCAATCTCTTGATATTGCCGAGGAAATGCCTCAAGAAAAGCTTGTCGACTATGCCGATGACATGCAACTCGAACTCATGACCGATGATGATGGCTCGATTATTATTATGGACGATAAAGATCTTACCATGTTCGTCAATCTCCTTGCCGAAGATTATTTTATCTCCCCAGTTAATGGTCGCCGTTACGAAATCAAATCCAAAAAGCTTCTCTCCGAACCAGAAGGAGAACCGCCTCGAGGATAAATCATTTTAATCTTTAAACTATTTCATGCACAAACGTCAAACTATCATTTTTCGGTTCTTCCTTCTCTTTCTCGTTATTGGTATGGCCACTGGATATTTCCTTTTCTTATATCACCAAAATAATCAAGACGCCTCCAGTCTCGACCAAAACGCTAATCAGCTCTCAGATAATTCTACTCCATCTCCACCTAGCTTAAATTCCAAGTTTTACGCCGCCAAACGCTTAGCCAATCTTTATAGCGCCGAGTTTTACGTCGACACTCAACCAGTCGATCTATCTCTTGGTAATTCTATTGTTGTGAGTAAGCTTCATTCCCTGCCAGCCGATTATGAGCCCGACAATCTAGTTTACGTCAATGATTCCCAGCGCCTAACCGCCGACGCCGCTGCCGCCTACGAACAATTAATTGCCGCTTCCGAATATAATTTCATCGTCACCAGCGGCTATCGCAGCTACACCACCCAATCCAATCTTTACAATAACTATCTCGCCACCAACGGTTTCGATTGGGCAGAAACTTGGTCGGCTCGCCCAGGCTATTCCGAACACCAAACCGGACTTGCTATGGATATTGTCGAGGTCGGCACTAATTTTGACACTTTCGGAGATACCGAAGCCTGCCAATGGCTCAAAGACAATGCTCATCGTTTCGGCTTTATTCATCGCTACCCCGAAAGCAAAACCTCAGTCACCGGCTATTCCTACGAATCTTGGCATTATCGATATCTCGGCGTTGAATTAGCCACCGCCGTCTATGATTCCGGGCTTACTTACGACGAATACTTTGCCCTTTATCTTGTCAAATAGTGCCAAACTAATCCAAAAACTTTCTCTTACAAGCATTATTCAAGTTAAAAACATCCGTAATAACATTTAAATTATCTCTTTTTAACACAACAAAAATACCTCTGGATAAAGTTAAAAAACAAAACAATATATCGCCCACAACGTAGATTGTCTTATCATTATCTATTATTAGTAGAGACTAGGCAGCGAAGGGAATAGGAATAGATGTTTGCGTCTTTTGCTGATGGGTATAGATTACCTGAATAGAGCATTAGGTAATGCGACCATATATTGCTATATGTAGTAATAGCTCGAAGGTAGCCGAATACTCCACGCATTCCTGCTACTCGCGCCCAGCCATCGAGCCATCCGATAGTAAAACCTGCGCGCGTTATATACAACGGCGATAGTCCAGCATCATATGTTGCATTGGTATCTTCTGGCAGTGTGATACCGCTATTTGGTCCGCCCGATGCCCATCCTTCAGGGGTAGAGGCATCGCTCACCAAAGCGAGATATCTCCTAAGTTTTTACGAGTATTAATGCCCATGTATTGAACTTTCAGTCGAGCACGTGAACGTTAGTCTTCTTTCTAAAGTCATATAATCAACATTAAAAACCGCTAAAGCCATAAACAAAATAACGAGCATACGCAAGGCTTTTGCTCTGTTATTTGTTTCTGAGTCAAAGATTCAGAAAAGTCTGCGTCGCTCTAGATAAAAAGTACAACTTTTTTATCTACTCGCTTCCTTGTCTTTTGGTGAGCGATGATGATGGTGATGGGGGCTGGGGTGCGAATGAAGGTACTACTTTGCCGGAGGGAAGCCAGGCAATATACAATATCAGGCTATCACCGTTTTTTATGTCACGTAGTGGAAGGGTCAGCGGGATTAATGATACTAGCGGAGCTAACGTTATTCTGGATAATGGCGGTTGGGGTCGTTTATGGTCTGATACTATATCTAACAATGACAGTGCGTATAATCTAGCGTTCGCCAGAGGAATCTGGCCATCGGCTAAGGATGCTAGAACTCATGCCTATTCCCTCCGCTGCCTAGTCTCTACTAATAATGGATAATGATAAAAACTTGTAATAATTTGGTGAGCGATGATCTGCACCCCGAGATGCCATGGAACGCTAATATGGGCTA
>CAPNAV010000044.1 GCA_948663575.1 uncultured Candidatus Saccharibacteria bacterium | reverse complement strand
CACGGGAACGCCGTGTCGAGAAAGTAGTATACATACAGAACCAACAGTGCCGTTTCTCACAAACTAGGTTTGGAGAGAAGGGTATTAACTAGCGCTCCTCGCAAGATAGCCTGCTGGAGCTACTTTGCCATGCGTTTTCTCACAAACTACGCCCCCTACTCACTCCGCCCTTGGTTTAATCCTCAAATAATCCTGCACATAAGCTTTCAACGCATTAAATACCGGCAACGCATGCGTCTGCCCATCCGCAAGCTTATTCTCTTCCCATATTCTCACCATAATTAAATATTCCGGCAACTCCCCCTCCACGCCACCAACCCCAATATACGTCGCCCAAGTCTCATCAAACGAATACGCCCCATCTTTAATCACCTGCGCCGTGCCCGTCTTTCCGCCTACATAATACCCAGCTGCATCCGTACCATTATTGCGCCACATCGACCGCGTACCATAAAGCATTTGCCGCATCACTGCGCTCGTTTCTTGTGACACAGTTTGCCGAACAGGTTTTCGCTCCTCATTCTTTACAAAATTTCCATCCACCATCTTTCCTGCCACAACCGTCGGAGTATAATAATACCCACCATTAACCAGCGATGCCACTGCCGCTGCCACCTGTATCATCGTTGTCTGCATATTCTGACCAAAAGTCATATTTGCATAAGTCGACGCCACACCATATTCAATCTGCTCCGGCGCATATACCAACCCCGTCGCCTCAATTAACTCAATACCCGTCACTTGCCCTAGTCCAAAATGATTATAGTAATAATCATAAAGTCGCGTCATTCCCTGCATATTAATTTCTGTTTCGCTACCACCCAACCATCTCAGCACTTGTGTCGACCCAGTGTTTAGCGAATAGTTAAACGCTGTCTGCAGAGTTTGCTCGCCTAGCAAGAACGACTCTTGGCTAGCATTCCGAATCGGCCACCCATCCACCGTAATCTCACCATAATTCGTAAAGGTCTTTTCTGGCGTCATTACCCCGAAGTCCACCCCTGCCGCAAACGTAAATGTTTTGCATACGCTAGCCGGCTCGAACGGATCTTCAACCACATGGTTAATGTAGTCTGCCGCACTGCTTACGTTCCCATAATCACCAGGATTATATTCTGGATAATTCGCCATTGCAAGCACTTCTCCCGTATTTGGATCCATCACCAACGCACTCACATTCGCAAACCCCAACTCCTTAGACTTTTCAGCGATAATTTTCTCCACGTTGTATTGAATATTCCGATCTATTGTCAGTACAATACTTTCCCCATCCACCGCTGGAGTACGCACATTATCATTTCCAATCGACAATGCCACGTTATTAATATCCTTCACCGTCTTCAGTAACCCATCCGTCCCAGAAAGCTTCTCATTCAAAGCTCCTTCCACGCCATATTGACCAATGCCATCCGCGTTCACAAAACCCAGCACCGTCCCTGCCAAACTTCCCTCTGGATATACCCGCTGTGTACTCGCCTGTAGCCACACTCCGGCATAATCCAACTCCGCAATCTTCTCCGCCGCTCTCCGTTCTACGTTCTTGGCAATAATATAGTATCGTCGCGTTTTATCCGCAAACACATCACTCCACTCCGCCACACGATTCTGCCCCACAATCTCAGATATATCTTTTTCAATCTCCTCCTGATCTGCCAACATCGGATCTATAATCACTGTATATACTGTCGCATTCATTACCACTGCCACTGGTTCATCTCCATCCATCATGTATATTTCCCCACGCTCCGCTTTTAAGACATTCTGCAACGTCTGCTGCGCCGCCGCTTTCTCTACCCATTCATCATGCTGAATAATCTGAATCACAAAAAGCCGCACCACGATTATCGCCATCACCATGAGCAACCCCCACCGCAGCACTCTACTTCTGTTCATAACCTTTATTATAGCATAAAAACTTTACCATCGTCATCTCATCCATTCGCGCTAACTACTTTTTCAAGGAATCTTTTCTCATTTTTAGCGAGAGTTTGGCCTCGTCAATTTCGCTTAAAAAACTTTGCTACACTCTCCAAGCATAACTATTAAACTCAGAAACCACCAATAATCACCCATATACAATCTTGACTTTATTAAAATTCTATAGTTAATATCAACGCATCCTGCACGATTCCTCAAACTCTTGCTTTCTTATATGATATATCTTAACAATTTGCCACTAGCCATATCGCCATCTTCCCATATACTATTTATAACCACTTTTTTAATCAAGGACGCTTATGGCAAGAACAGTAAAGACCAAAGAACTCGTCAACACCAGATTAGCAACTAATTATGGCGGCTGGATGTATTGCGACAAATGTAACGAAAACATCGGATATTTATGTTACGCCACTTATGACAAAATCAACCTAGAGTATCAGTGCAGTTGCGGCAGTAAAGGCAGTGCCACGATAGATTTCACAGATAGCGAAGATGGTCAAGAATGTGATGATGAATTAATTATTATTAAAAATCGCTTGTGTTGCCCAGCAGATAACCAGCCTTTGATTACAATTTTAGATAAAAAAGTTGCAAATCATAGATTAAGCATCACCTGCAAAGCCTGTCACAAAACCTACACAAAAGTACAATAAAACCGCTAAAACGTGTGCCGTATAAGAAATAAAATATAGGAGGTAAAAATGACCCTTACAAGTTCAAGTATGGAATTACCAAAGAATAAACCTGCCAAGACCGCACAAAAAGTTCCAGCCCCAAAAGCAATAGATTTTAAAAAAGAATATAAAGAGTTTTACTTGCCAAAAAGCATACCCAGTATTATAGAAGTTCCTCAGATGAACTATTTAGCCGTGCGCGGTCAAGGCGACCCAAATACCGAAAGCGGTGAGTATAAGCAAAGTATCGGTCTGCTTTATGCTATTGCTTTTACCATAAAAATGAGCAAGAAAGGCGACCATAAAATTGACGGTTATTTTGACTATGTCGTGCCACCGCTTGAAGGCTTTTGGTGGCAGAATAATACAAAAGGTTTCGATTATAGCAGAAAAGATGACATGGAATTTATCTCCATAATTAGGTTGCCCGACTTCGTCACCAAAGATGATTTCGACTGGGCGATCGCCGAAGCCACCAAGAAGAAAAAACAAAACTTTTCCAGAGTCGAGTTTCTCAACTATAACGAAGGCCTTTGCGTTCAATGCATGCATATTGGCAGTTACGACGACGAACCGGCTACAGTTAAGCTAATGCATGATTATATAGCTAAAAATGGCTATACATTAGACATCCAAAACCCACACTATCACCACGAAATATACCTCAGCGACCCCAGAAGATGTAATGTCGATAGATTAAAAACTGTCATCAAACATCCAATTAAAAAATCCCGCTAAGCACAGATACTGTTTAGTAAAAGCAATAAAACTCTAGCTCAAACAAAGAACAACTTTGGTGAGCGATGATTTGGGAAAATGGTCACCTAATATAGGTGCAACCTTACCAGATGGGCGAGGAGCCACTCATAACTCGGCATTATCTCCGGTATTTACTTGGCAGGGAGGGCATACTGAACTCGATAATGGCTTATATGCTGCAGGACGCGGAGCGCAAGGGCGCTATTGGTCTCAAACTACATATGGTGATGCAAAATCCTATATCGCGTATCTTAGTCTATATATTTTTGAACCAAGTTCATCTGGTGTTCACCAAGTTGCACGTTCCCTCCGCTGCCTAGTCTCTACTAATAATGGATAATGATAAAGAAGTTGCGCAGATAACCTCAACCAATCATTTTCACTCACCAACTTGTTCCAGCGTTATAAGTTCAACTGTAACTTTACAGAGATAAAAAACAATACAAAAATGTCTTAATTAACTAATTTCCCCACTCATTTTATGGTAATTTGGTGAGCGATGATAACGATACATCAAACATCGGAGCAACCTTGCCTGACAATGAAAGCGCAACCTATAGCACCTGGCTATCTCCTCTATTTATTACTTCAAACGGCAGAGGAAGCGTTACTTCAATCGACCTTGTTACATTAGGGAGAGGCAACAGCGCTACAATGGCTGCTTCGACAACAAAAAACAATCAACAAGCATACCGAATGATTGCTGGTTCTGGTAACATCTGGCCATCAAGTGCCAACGTGCGTGTTTGGGGCAGCCTTTCCCTCCGCTGCCTAGTCTCTACTAATAATAGGATAATCATAAATTTGGTG
>CAPNAV010000043.1 GCA_948663575.1 uncultured Candidatus Saccharibacteria bacterium | reverse complement strand
ACCGCCAACATGAACACTCTCGCTCGTCAGCTCAAAATTTACCAAACTTTCTACCTCCCTCAGGAGTGGGCAGACTACGCCGATCGTCGATATGATTTCTATAGTAGGTTAGATGTAATTGCTCTTACTGAGCAGTATACAGGCGAGGACTATACCCTCCCAGTTAAAAATTATATCTAACCCTATCTAGTCCTATCTTCGCATTTCTGCTATCACATTTCTACTAGTTCAAAGCCAACCCACCTCGCATCCGAGATGGGTCATTCTTTTAATCGGCGTAGGTAGTAGGCACCTTATACATATAAATTGTTTGACTTTCTATGCATCATGATGTAATATAGAAATATCACCATAACCGGACTAGCCTAAGGTTCTTGTACCGACCGCGAATGCCGGTTTTGTTGTTTTCTGTTGCTTATTCCTTAGTCGCAGACCTAATACTACTCTCAAATTCTTTAAGCGGCAAGATGAAATCATGAAATTGCTTCAAAAGCTTTGAGTATCTAGCCGTCGGTGTAATAATTTTCTTCAGTTTATCATTTCTCTTTAAAAATCCCACAAGACATGCAAAGTCGCCATCGCTAGAGACAATCACGGCCTTATCGTAATTGTCGTATTCAATCGCTGAGGCATATAGAACAAGCTCTGCATCAACATTACCCTTTATGGTCATCTTATCTCCTTCAGAATATGGGACTGTTGGCTTAAATACTAGAGTAAAACCAGCGGACTGTAGCATGCTGTATAAATCCGTATTTGACGGAACATAACCAATGAACAAAAACGCTTTTTTCACTCCTAGGGCATTTCTCAGATATAATCGCAACCTGCCATAATTAAAATCAATGCCCTGGTCCAGTGCACCGTGGTACAAATTATTTCCATCAATAAAGGCATAATTATTCGTCATGCTTACATTATATCACAATTTCAATTCCCCTGCTATAAAAGGCGTCTCACTTTAGATCATTTTTTCAATATCTAAAACCCGAACATTCATTTCCAAAATCAGTCACTTTTTATCACTTTTTCTCAAGAACATCAAATAATCCAAAATTCCACATTCTTTTAATCGACGTAGGCAGCAATAATTATTTACTTTTTGTCAAAATAGAATCAAACAGTAATAGAAATTCTGCAAAAAAATAAAATAACCATTGACAAAAAAGACCATCTGTGCTACAATGAAATCATAAGCTTGATTACGCTAAGCTGCTAAAGAAAGGCTATTTTACAGTCTCTCAGAAGTTCAAAAGCGTGACGCGAGTCATTGATTCGCCTAGGGTAAGCATAAATTGCCTGAGACCAAGCATAAGCATATTAAAACCCAATATTAAAAAGTTGATTAACCTTTGCTAGAACGAGTGTTCATGAGCATCTAGGTTTAGGATTCATCAGTCAGCTAAATGTATAGATCGTCAGATTTATATCATCAGCTCCTGTCGAATTCATCAGTCATCTTCAAGGTGGGATATTCGCAGATTAGTCTATTGCCGTTCTTTCATAGGCTATAGTAACCCTTTTGCGAACACCCCGCCTTGCAAGAGCAGTTTTTGCCAAAGCAACATCTGGCATTGCATGATCATATGCGTTTAGCTTAGATAAGACGAAGGCAGACTAGGCTGACTCCTAGAAAATTTCATAGTGCACGGTAATCAAGTTGGTTTAAACGGCTCGTATATCACAAATCCGTGACGTTCCTAGATGACTGAGACGGTAATATCAAGTCTCGTTCAAGGTCATCTACCTTGTATCTATCAACTAGCCCACCACGCCAAATCTCAACCGGCGGAGCGGTACGCAGTCAGACACCTAAATCTTAGAGGTAGTGTGTCAGAGAAACAGGAGGAACCTTTATGAGAAAAATAAGCAACAACATAACATTCGTGAACGATGCAGCCGAGGCAACCGTAGTAACGTGTGAAGGCGCGTTTCACGGAGAAGTCATGGCGATCGCTATACTCTCATATCTCGGAGGGGTTCGTATTATGCGGGCCAATAGACCGCAGGATATCATCAAGGCATCCGAGCATGGTGCAGTCATTTGTGCCGTCGGCAACAGAGCGATGATAACAGCATCTTCGGATATGTCGACAAAAAACGCAAGGACGGATCGGACTATGCATTTGCAGGGCTCATATGGAGAAAATATGGTCAGAAAGTCTGCAGTCACTTAGATTGCCTGACGGGCCACGAAGCGGAGGCGGCAGAGATCGTGGATCGGATTTTGATTCGCGGTATCGACGCCGCCGAGATGGAAGAACGCATGTTCGGTCACCGCAAACCAGCCACTAAGGCTTGGGGTCCGTATGAGGTCTTGGTTTCTAATAACCGGACCTATCGGGAACTGAACGCTCCTGATCCGTATGCCCCCAATGCCCAAGTCGAGGAGGATGATATTTTCCTCGAAGCCTGCGAGCTGGCATGCCATATGCTTTGGAGAGCGGTCGAGCAGGCTTGCTCTACTGTCTTTCAGCATGCGCACGAGGCGCGGGTAATTAACTAAATATTGGGAAGCTTAGCCCAGGGTCATCGACCCTAGGTTTTCCATTTGGTATATTTTCAAAACCCATGGTTACAATCTCAATACACCACCCCGCAAATCCCCCTATCATCGCCTGGGGGTTATTACTCTACACTACTCCGCAAATCGCCCCGCATTACCAAATATCCGTATTATCCTACGCCACCCCGTTTGCTATTTCGTAATCCATCATTGTGTATTGTCCAGATAGCGGCTCTGTCCATTGACTAGAATCCCTTGATTTATATTCTCGCAGATTCTTTCTTACTCGCTCCTTTATCGGCGAGGTTGTTTTTACTTCAAAATCCTCATCCATACCGCCCTCTTCAATATTATCATCAACCGGCCGGAACATAAATCTTACGTTATCCTCTCTCAGCGCTCTCGCTAGTGCTAAAGGTCGATCAGTAAACCGATCGTTTATCACATCGTAGTCCGCCAGCACTTCTGTCATGCGCATAGCTGTTCGCACGCCTCGCGCCATTGTCTTATTTAGCACCAACGCCACATCAAAACCACTCACCGGAAACAGATTCCCATCCTCATCGCATCTCCCATTCATTACACTTTCAATCGTAGGATAAGAACTCGTACACTCTTGCAATACCGCCTCTAGCATCAACGCCCGTACATACGTTCGATTATTTACATACGCATACTCTCGTGGCTGCCTATCATGCGTCGTCCTAATGATATTCTCCTGCATATCATCATATGCCGCCCGTGTCATCAAAAGTTTGTCTCCCACTACGAGGCACTGATTAATCGTAAAATCTCGCGTATCAAAATACTCTTCCAATCTCTTTGTCTCCACGCCGTGCCCATATTTATAGTCATCCGCCATATACTTTGCCGACACCGCGTCAAGCTGTTCGCTGCTCGCCGGATTATCGGGCTCCGCCAACTCTGGCACATATATCAAATCCAAATCCCGCACCGGCTCCTTATCGCCAGTCACTACTCTCCGCGCCAAACTCCGCGCCGTTCCGCCCATCACTGCTACTCCCGCCGGCAAATCTGTCGGCAGCCCATATTCCTCCAGAATCTCTTGCGGAATCGTCATCACCTCAAACCGCTTTTCGCGCTCCAACTCTTCTAGTCTCTCTTCTCCTTGGTAATAATCGTCATATTCATCATCATCCCAGTAGCTCTCCTGAGTGTCCTCTCCTCTCCAGCCGTCCTCTTCATTATCCACTTCAACCTCAGCAAACTCCGCTGCCTCCGCCTCACGCCTCTGCTTTTCCTCGGTCACTCTTTTTAGCCCTCTCAAGGCCACGTCCATCGCCTCAAAATCGTCAAAATGCTGTGTCTCTCCTGCCCCTGCAGCGCCAAAACTCTCTCTAGATTTCATAATGCTACGATTATACCATAACCTTTTCACCGGCTCCAACGATCCTGTAGCATTAAGAGAATCCAATAATCCTGCAACATCAAGAATCGCCTCCTAACGTCGCTTGCCGCTCATTAAGCAGGAGTTTGCCCGAATATTGCAATATTAAAATTATCCTCCTAACGCCGTTGTAATTCATATCCCTAAAACACTGCCTCATCCCGTTTTACTAAGATCTCAATCCCAGCCATCCAATCTCCAAACCAAAAAAGAAGGCATCCTATTGCCCATTTCCGGGCGCATCTACCTTCTGTTGCTTTCAGTATAGCACAACCGCTACCTAATGTCAATAATTTTCCCCGACCTCGTCACTAGTAGCACTCGATTAAGCTTAATATTCGTCGATTCCAAGAGATACTGAATCCTAGACTGGACCCGCGCAGCTGTTAATTCCGAAGGCTTCAGTAGGCTAATAATTACATTTTTCGACTGTTTGCTAGCTTTTCGTAAATTATTCTACCTTTTGCCTTCTCCAGTAGTCCTGCAGCATCAAAAATAGCTCTCTAAACGCCGCTGCAATCGGCGGAGAAGTAATCAGCATCGCAATCTCTTCTTCTCCGTACGATATTAGCGCTACCTTTTTGCCATAAATCATAATTTCAACCGGACTTTTATATGCATCGAGCGGTATCATCGTCCGCTCAAACAAGTATTTCTCATCCGTCCCGTCTACGGCATATTGTTTGGCGTGTGGCGTAGCCGGGGTTAGCGCAATCGTCTTTATCCCTTTAGCTGCTCGCTTCTCACGAAAAATACTAATCAGATCATCGTATTTCGAATCAAACGGCGTCCGAATCAGATACGTTGTTTCGCCGGTGTTCAATACATCCCGATGCACTTCTCTCAGTCCTTCTCTACCCGTCAGGGTTCGGCTCCCTGGCGCTGCGTTTGCCGTATAAAACATATCCAGCAGCGCCGACATCCCGCCTTTTAGCTCCTGTTCATTTTTGCTAACAATCTTTCTCCGCCTCTCCGCCAGTGCTTCCAAATTAGCCGGATTCTCAGCCCGGTATTTTGCTGTTTTCTGCCCAATATTTCGCACCAGCTTCAACTGCTCCAGCTTGTTCAGTAGCGCATAAGTATTAGTTCTCGTTTCTCCGGTCTTTTCCGAAAGCTCCGCCGGCGTCATCGCGCCATTTTGCGCTAATGTCAAATATATCGTCGCTTGCGGTTTCGTTAAGCCAGCTTTTTGTATTATTTCAATATCCATATTACGTCCATTATATCAAACTATCCCCCTTTTGTCAATACAATTTTGACATAATAACCATAAGCACAGAATTCA
>CAPNAV010000042.1 GCA_948663575.1 uncultured Candidatus Saccharibacteria bacterium | reverse complement strand
AATGTAAGTAAGGATCTAGAATAGAATTGAAAAATGCAGTCAGAAGTAAAACCAGGAGCAAAAGTTTTATCATTATTTATTATTAGTAGAGACTAGGCAGCGGGGGGAGAAGGGAAGGTCAAATTCCCAGCTCCTAGAAGGGTAAACTATGCCATCGCTAAGTGTGAACTGAGTCATATAGGAGGCTTCCTTGGAATAAAGCGAGCGAGACCAATAATACCCAGCCGATCCTCGCCAAGCTATAGATTGCAGTGGAGTGGCGCGAGTATGTCTGCCATTATTTACTATAAAAAATGGAGATAGTCCTGCGTTGTGGGTTGCGTTCGAATTTTCCGGCAAAGAAATGCCTTGATTACGAATATCGTTATTATCATCATCGCTCACCAAATAAAAAGTTGAGAAAAACAGGCTTTACTCTAATTTTTATACCTTGCCGCAAGATATAGGTGAAAAACTTACTTTCATAACACGCTAACGAGTCATTTTCTACCTCTCAAAAACCGAACAAAACCTGATCTGCGGATCAAGTTTTGGGGTATTTTACGATTCCGCCACCCCTGTTAGCCATTTTTAAAACCTTAAACCTAGGTTTAAGGTTTTACCCGAACAAAAGTTTTGGCTATTTTGCTTGTATTTCTCGATATTTTTCTAGGAATTTCGTTGTCAGAAAGAACTCAAGTTCCTAAGAATTCTGCCACTAAAAAAGCTTCCGAATTACTTAATCTCTGGATCTTTGATTCAGAAAAGACTGCGTCGTTCTAGATAAAAAGTTGCACTTTTTATCTACTCACTTCCTTGCCTTTTGGTGAGCGATGATCTTACGCCCAGTCAAAGTTGGCTCATCAATGGAGGTGTTACTCTACCAGACGAAGAAAATGCAACATATGACATGAGCCTGTCACCACTTTTCTTCAACCGCGAAGGCAGAGGTGGTACCTTGAGCGAGAATAGCATCACTATAATGTATCGAGGAGAAGGTGGGCGTTCTTCGTCATCTACCACCAGAGGTCCAAATTTCGTCTATTTTCTATCATTCGGTCACACTAACTCATATCCTTCTGGTAATAATTCACGTACCTATAGCACTCCCCTCCGCTGCCTAGTCTCTACTAATAATGGATAATGATAAAGAGAAGAACTAGGGTAAGAATTTTAAGTACTGTTTAAAATTTTGTGGGATGAATTATTTTAGCGATTCGTCTTGGTAATTCGTCAACTAAATGCAATTCATGAGTGTTTTGAAGTAAAGAATTTTGTCTTAAATAAGATCGTTGTCCTATGGTATACTTGATATAAATATTGAATATAATGCGAGGTAACTAGAAAGAGTGGTGTATGCGGATTGGTGTTGATATTGATGGGGTGTTGAACTATCGGGAGCTATTTGCGCTTGAAGAAGGAACAAAGTTTTGTGCTGAGACGGGAAAAGGTTGGCTAATGAAGCCGACATCTCATAGTATGAGAGATATGTATGGCTGGAATGAAGAGATTCGGGATGAATTTTGGCGAGAACATGGTATTAAGCAGATGTATGAGTGCCCAGCAAGACGCTATGCGGCGGAAGTACTCAGCAAACTACGGGAAATGGGGCATGAAGTTTGGATTGTGACGGGCCGGAATAACGGGGATTTGCCAGCTAATGGTATGCCACGTAAGACTTGGGAAGAGGTGACGAAATTATGGCTGGAAGAAAATAATATTTATTATGATGAAATTGCTTTTAATAAGGGCGGGGAACTGCCAAATGACAAAGGAACGTTTTGCGCAGAGAATAATATAGAGATAATGATCGACGATTTGCCGGAATACCTTGAAACGATGGCCGGTAAAACGCAAGTGATGATATTTGACCAGCCGTATAATCGTGATTTCGAAATGCCGGGGGCGGTGCGCGTGTATAGTTGGTATGATATCTATATGAAGATTTTGAGGATTATTAATAATTGATAAAAGAAAAGGAGGAGAATGACGAAGGTTTTGTGGACGGATGGTAGTGCTAGTCCAAATCCGGGACCTGGAGGGTTTGCGGTTTTGGAGAAAGGTCGGCCGGTGGTGCTTGGTAGGGAGCCCCAGTCGACGAATATTCGGATGGAGGGATTGGCGATGATTGCGGCGATTGAGTATGCAAAGGGAGAGCCGTGCGAAATTCATTCGGATTCGGAGTTTTGGATTAATGTGGTGACGAAATGGGCGCCAGGCTGGGCGAGAAATGGTTGGAAAAAGAAAACTGGCGAAATTAAGAATTTGGATATAGTGCAGAAATTGTATCAATTATATATCGATAATCCGGTGGAGTTGATTTGGGTGAAGGGGCATGCTGGGACGGATTTTAACGAAATGGCGGACGAATGGGCGAACCGAGCGAGGAAAGGTGAGCGCATATAGTCGATTAAAATAGAAAAACCGTAAGGGGATTGACAATACAGAAAAATAGGCGTTTCTAATTGATTTTATTTTTGATGTGTGGTATTCTTCTAATAGAAGAAGTAATATCTAATGTTGGGAGACATGATGAATAAAATCAAAATCGTAAGCGTTGCTTTGGCGTTGGCGATCTGTAGTTTGGTGCCAGTTGCGGAGGTTATGGCGCTAACAACAGAGACGACTGAACAAACGCTGAACACGGCAATAGATAAAGCAGAGAATGCTTTGGCGGGGACAAGTTCGGAGCAGTTGGCGGAGCACAAAAAATACTTGCAGAATTTGGTGGATCAGGCGAAAGGCATGATGACGTGTTTTGTATGCAACCGAGACAAGAATTTGGAAGAACTTGAGGCAGCTTTGGATGAAGGCGCAGACGTATTGGTGTTGCTAGAGCAGAGCAAAAAAGCGATGATGGCGCAAGCAAGGGCGGATATAGAAGAGGCGCAAACATCACAAGAGACTCAAGCCGCTTTAGCTATAGCAGAGGTGGATTCAGCCGAGAAAAAATCTGAACGGGTAACAGAAGCAGTATCACAAGGCGTACAAGTGAATGTAACCGTGGAGCCTGCAACGGGTGAGAATAATGTTGAGACTAAAGAGGACGAGAAGCAAGTAGCAGAAAATCGTGAAGTGGTGCAAGAAACCAATAATGTTGAGATTCCGAAAACTGGTGTGAATCACGAAGTGAAGATGGTTGGATTGGTGGTTGGTGGTGTGGTGGTGATTGCGGGGGTAATAGCGGTTTTAATTGCCAGAAGGGTGAAACGATAAGCTTTTTGTAGAAAAAATAAAAACCTTTAAAATGAGAAAAGATGCTGGGGTGGCAGCATCTTTTTTGGTGTTGTATGGCCTAGATTGTTGTGAGAACGTCATACTTGCTCGAGATTTTCTACGGATTGCTTGATAGATATTAAAGTTTATTGAGATGGGAAAACATAATATCACTGATAGTGAAGATATCACGCGGAAGCTCATTAGTAGTAAAGATTGGACCATCTGGTTTAATGGTGGTATATTCTATACTAGATTGGTGCATGTCCGCTATAAAATTAGTGAATCCGAAGTTTTTTACGTCAAAACTTACAAGAGAAGCTTTACTGCTGAGGCTGGCATAGATAATTGAGGTGCCGCTGGTGCAGTCGATAGTGACACGCGGGTGACGATGCTTGTAGTCGAGGAATAACTGCGAGCCTTCTTGCGCATGCGTAATATTGAGGTATTGTATGGAAAGTTGTTGGAGAAGGACCATGCTTGCGTCAGGTTGATCAAGCAAGTAGTCGATGCCGAGCTTGGTGAGGCATGCAGGGTCAATGATAAAATTGACATGGAGACTGAGTTTGGCATAGTCGCCGTTAGCATAATAGGCAAATTCGAGCCGGCGAAACTGACTGACTGAAATGACGTGCCCGCGTCCTTTTAGGGGTAGAAAAAACGATTCATTGCTGAAAAGGACTAATGTATCGGGTTCTGTAGGGCGGCCGCAGGGAATTAGTAGTAACGATTGATTAGGAACATCGGTGGTATGATGTTCAAGATATCGCGTGCTGACTACAAAAGCGGCTATGGCAAGAATTACGACGCTGCCACTAATGAGATCAATGATACTAATGCCTGGACCTCTGGCATCGCCGCTAAAAAAGAGGCTTGTGATGAAGCCGAATATGCCAATAACGCTGACAACTGCGGCGTAGGTGGGGAGATGGGAAATGTGGGAATTGAGACTCCTAATGGTTGTGGCTTGAAGATGCTGAAACATGTTTTGTCCCTCCTTATGTAGACCATGATAATGTGCACGGACCTAGAGCCCGTTTTACTAGTTTAGGATAGAAGCCCGAAAAAGTCAATTGTGTGCAGTGATTTCGAGGTTTATTGCGTGATAGATTCTACTAGAGAAAAGAATGTTGTAAAAATTACAACACTTTTGGGAATATGGAGGCTGGAGTATAAAATACGAGGTAAAGCTATGTTTTGGTGGCTGAAAAAGGATGTGCTATAATGGTAGTATGAAAAAGCTGATTGTGAAGAGCAGATTAACGGATCGGAGTTGGTTTGATAGGCAGATGGCGGATATCGGACAGGAAATGTCGCCAGTAGTTTGGCTGCATGAACGTGTGTATTTGCCGCATGATTATCGACCAGCGCAAAATATGCCAAGGTTGGTATTGAGAACTGAAGTACGACAAACGGATCAGCCGGCAGTTTACAATATGTATTTAAAACGGCACATCGAAGATAGTGGGGTGGATTGGGTAAATAAGACAACGATTGGTGATTATACTGAAGCTTCGGGGATTATACATCAGCTCGGGTTTCGGAAAGTGGCAGAGGTGAGTCGGCAGAGACAAGAAATATGGTTGGATAATCGGACGGCGATTTTTGTGGATGTGGTCGAAGGGTTGGATGGGGTGTTTTTGAAGATTGAGGCGGATTTGGATGAGAACGAGTCGGTGGAGGCTTTGAGGGTGGATTTGTTTGGGATTTTAAGTATGCTTGGTCAAAAGACGTTTTTGATGCAGTCGTATTTTGAACTTATTAAAGATGAAATACAAGAATATTTGATCCCGTAGTTTGTGAGAATGACGTGGCAGCTCCAGCAGACTAGCTTGTGAGGATGGTGGAGTGTAAGGATCCACTTCTCCAAACCGTAGTTTGTGAGAAACGGCTTGCGTCATCCCGCCGTTGCGGGTGCCGCTTCGCCTCGTCCTCGCTCGTGAGCTGCGGATGTTCTCACAAACTAGGTTTGGAGAGAGTGCTATCCTTTCACTTTCATACAATTGTTCGTAAGCTTCGCACCCTACTCGCAAGATAGTCTGCTGGAGGTGTAACCCCCCTCGCAAGCTATGGAAGAGGTGACAAGGTTGCTACCTATACTACACTAGATATTGCTACAATATGTTGTTCGCCAAAGCAGTAATTCTATAACTTTATCATTATCCATTATTAGTAGAGACTAGGCAGCGGAGGGAAAAGACGCGTACGCCGTTCAGTGTT
>CAPNAV010000041.1:3287-5613 GCA_948663575.1 uncultured Candidatus Saccharibacteria bacterium | reverse complement strand
GTGTCGAGAAAGTAGTATACATACAGAACCAACAGTGCCGTTTCTCACAAACTAGATTAACATTACCACTCTTCACAAATCACGATTTTAAAAATACAATAAAGATATAATAATGTCATACAAAAAACCTCTCACCCCTAAGGATTTTAAGGCATATGATGGACTAACTATCCACGAAATCGAATCATGTATTATAGATATAAACCAGCAGCCAGCGTCCCCAGAGAACCGTCTGGCTTATCGCGCTGCTCGCCAAGCCCTCAGCGAACGCCAACATTACGTCAAAGCCGAATGCGCCAAGTTCGAACTTACCAACAATCGTCATCTATTATTATTCGACTCCACTTCTGGATTTTATAAAATGATTGGGCATTCCGTCTTATTTTTTTCTCTCACCATCGCCAATCGTATTCATTGGCGTTATTCTATCAAATCCGATAACGATCATTATTCCATTTCCGAGGATGGCGTAATTTCCATTCGTTCACTCGACCGCCTTACTAGCCTTCTTTCTGGTATTAACATTTATCCAGACAAAGACCTTTGCCATGACGAATTTCATTTTTTCGAGTTACACCGTGTTTATACTGAACATCAAATCGCCAATCTCCGCGACAACTCCCAGGTCGAAGATCGTCGTATTTCCAAACTCGTTTTACCACGATCTCCTATTCCTCAATTATATGATGCCATTATCGAAGTTAGCCGTCTCACTTATTATCATTTTCAACATTCCGCTGATCCATTCGCCCGCGCAACTATAGCCACCCCCATTATTCACCTCACTTACAAACTTACTTGCCTCTACCTCGCCTTCGCCGAATCTCCAGTTAGTCTCAGCTCCCGTTATCTTCTCAAGATTATTTCCACCGCCCGTGAGCTTCGTCATGGGTTTGCTTATATCAATCGTTTACATATTCTGCATAGTCGCGAAATTCGTCAAATCCTCGACCAACTCGCCGCGATTGAGCGCATTGCTCTTAATGCCGAAAAACGCCTCCGCCCCAACCCATCCACACCTCTCCCAGCCGCCAACGCCAAACTTCCACCCGTTCAGCCTTATTTATAATACGCTTTTCCATTCAAGCGTACGTCTACATAACTTGGATGTATATCTTTATCTCGCAAATATTTCAGCATTCGCACCGCATCTTCCGCCGTTACCGCCGTATCACGATCCATGCTCACCTTAAAATACATCTCCTCTCCATTCAAATCCACATACAACTGCCGACTCATCCCCGCCGGCAAAACCACCCGCGTCACCGTATAGCCCATATCCTTAAAATCTTGTTCCAAAAGTCCGATATACTCCCGCGTCCGACTAGAAATCTGACTATTCCCCGATTCATCCACAATTTCTGCCGCAATTACATAAGTATTATTTTTTTCAGTTACCTGCGCCACTTCTTCGGCCACACCTTTCGCCCCCATGTAGGCTAACAACCCCAAAATCGTCACCATCAAAATCACCAGCACCACCGAGGTTGCCCGTTTGCGACGCACCTTCTTTCTTATTTGCATCCGTTCGGATTCCGATTCAGCTCGCTCTCGCTCCGCCACAATCGTCTGGCCGCGCTTAATTCTACTTGTTTTTTGCTTTGTCCATCTCATCTTTCCCACCTCTTGTTCCCTCTGCGACTTCGATCATAATTGTCGCTAATCTTTCCGCTGCATCCGGCCGCGCCTGTTCATGCAATTTTGCGGCCAACTCTCTTCGCTCTCGCGGCGCTCGCACCAAATGTCTCACCGCCTCAAGTAATAACGCCGGTCTCTGCCTCATCTGCTCATCCTTCACCATCACCACCGCCTGATCCTTACTCAAATCCTCTGCATTTTTCAACTGATGCGCCCCTGGCAAACGCTCAAATGGCACTAGAATCACGGCCTTTTCCAACGCCGCCAATTCTGCAATCGTTGTCGCCCCCGCCCGGCTCACTACTACATCCGCCGCTCCCATCAAATCATGCATCGCCGAGTTAAACTCCCACATCCTAAATCCCGATTTCAATTTTGCCTTATCCCACTCTTCATAGCGCTTCAAATCCACCATATTTTCATAGTGCTTACGCCCTGCCACCAATCCTACGTTCGTAAACTTCAGCATTTCTGGTAGAATCTCTTTCACCGCCTCGTTTATATTTTCCGCCCCTTGGCTCCCACCCGTAATCACCACCAACGGCTTTTCAGAATCAAATCCAAACTCTTTTTTCAAATTCTTTTGTTGAGCTTCATTCACTATTGTAAACTCCGGCGCCACCGGCACCCCCGTCTGCACTATACAAAGATCCTTGTTGTTCTTCGCAAACTCCGCACCCTTCCATCC
>CAPNAV010000041.1:0-3187 GCA_948663575.1 uncultured Candidatus Saccharibacteria bacterium | reverse complement strand
CACGATCCACCAATTCCTGATCCAATCTGCCACGCTCCAACCTGAATAGCGTCGGAATTTTCCTGCACACACTTTTCGTACCCGAATATAAGGCACTTTTCCGCGAATATTCCCCACTTCACTCCCCCAACGCACTCCAATCTCTGTTGTAATTTTTACAACATTCTTATAATACTTCCGATCTGTCCAAAATTCCACTTGCGTTCGCGGTTGTTTATCTAACAATTCCCGCACTACTGCTACTGCTGGCGTAATATGACCGCCAGATCCTCCCCCGACCACGAGAGCCTTCATTACATTGTTACCCCTGTTCATCATCATCATCATCTTCTTTTTCATAGTTCTCTTCTCCTTGGTTCTAGCCCGGGTCGAGTGCTACTCACTTGCTTCTTCTGCTCCTTGCGCGGCTCGCGACTCGTCCAGCACGACAGCTGCAAGGCCAACCCCAAAGCCACCGACATAAAAAGCATACTCGTTCCGCCATAGCTTAATAATGGCAAGGTAATTCCCGTCAATGGTATCAATCCAGTCATTGAAGCAATATTTACCACTACATGCGCCGTCGCCCAAGCAAAAATTCCTACTACCACCAGCGACTGCTCATCATCCTCCAAATGCGTTGCCGTTCTCAGCAGTCGCATTAACAGACATGTAAACGCTATCACCACCGCCAGCAACCCCACAAAACCAAACGTCTCCCCCATCACCGCAAACACCGAATCGTTAATCGATTCAGGCAAATATCCAGTCGCCTGCACACTATTCCCTGGCCCCACTCCAAACAGCCCCCCACTTCCAATCGCAATCATTGCGTTCTCAATATGATAGGTGTCGCTTGACTCCTCAGACTTAAACGTCATCAGCCTTTGCATACGATGCGGAGAGCTCACAATCGCAAGTCCTCCTCCAACCAACACTACAATCACCATCACCGCAAAATATTTCAAATCAATTCCGCTCATAAATAACGTCGCCATAATAATCGCCATCACGCTCACGCCCGTGCCCAAATCTTTCTGCATTACCACCACAAAGAACAACGACAACCCGCTCACCACCAAAAATGGCAACCAGAAGTCCCATGACCCCAGTTTCCCCTCTTTTTTTCGCTCCGCCATCAGCCCTGGCAAATATAAAACCAATCCTAATTTCACTAATTCCGCCGGCTGAAAACTAAACCCCGGCAAATTAAACCAACGACACGCCCCCAGCTCACACTTCGCCAGTCCACTCCCTACCATCGCCAGCACTACCAAAATCGCACATAGCACCAGCGACCCAAACATTATTACTCTCGCAAATTTCCGAATCAAATCATATGGCATTCTAAATGCCAAAATAAACACCAGAAGCGCCAACCCTACATTAATCAGCTGTCGCACAAAGAAATAATTATCCGCATAATCCGCTCCATATGCTGAATTTAGAACATTCACCCTCATCGGCCCAATCGCATAAATCATAATCAACCCCGCCCCAAGAAGCGTCAGCGTCAACGCCCCAATCGCCCGATCACTCTTATGCTTACGCATCTTTCACCACCATTTCTCTGAATATTCCTAAATTCCCCTCACTTCCCGTTCCCTCGAAAATTCTTTGCAACTCATTCAAAGAAACAAAAGCGTCCGAATAATCTACCTCTCTATCTACTATTTTTACTTCATCTATCATCATCCCGTACTCAGCTTTAGAACTATTCAAGGCGACATCTGCGTGCTTACTCTTGAGAAACCCGAGATTATCTTGAGGCTCATTCGAGGAAGCGAGAGTAACAGAATGAGCGGTATTTCCGTTCGTTATCCCGTGTTCAGCTTTAGGACTATTCAAGGCGACAGGAGCAACGGAATGAGTCGTACTTAGCGTACGACGAATGAGTAGCGCATCTGTCAACGCAGAAGAGTTCAAAGATGACACGGGAAGCCGTACCACGCCACCCTGTACGGCTAAGAACACCCCCAAAATCGCAAACACCCCTGCAATCACCCAAAAACGCATCACAATCTTCGCCTCGCCCCACCCTTGCGCCTCTAGATGATGATGAATCGGCGCGGAAATTAGTAATTTCTTATGAAAAACCTTCTTCCAGAACATTTGAATCAAACTCGACCCCGCCTCCACCACAAATAAAATTCCAATAATCGGCAGCAAGAAGAATGCATTTGTCATCATTGCTACCACGCCTAACCCCGCACCAATCGCAAACGACCCCGTATCCCCCATCATGAACCGCGCCGGCGGCACATTAAACCAAATATACGACAATAGCCATCCCACTACCGTCAAACAAAACGCTGTCAGCATCCACTGCCCCTGAAACAGTGCAATCACCCCATATGCACCATACGCCAATAGCGCCAGACCTCCGGCCAGCCCATCCAAACCATCAGAAATATTCACCGCATTACTTGTCGACACCACCGCAAACGCAAAAATTGCAATCATCCCCACCACGCCCACTTCCATCGCTCCGATGAACGGAATCTCGATCGTCGTCCACCCTAATTTTACCGCAAACCACCACCCCAAACCCAGCCCCAATGCCGTAATCATCGCAAATTTCACCGGCGCCCTAAGGCCAGCCGCGCCCTTTCCGCTCCCAAAAACGTTGATCAAATCATCGATCAACCCTACTATACTTCCGCCCACAAATCCAATCAACGGCAACCACGTTTGCTCACGATTCAAATTGCAAATCACCGTCACCAGTAACACTGTAATCACCCCAATTATTCCGGCCATCGTTGGAAAATGCCGCTGGAATTTTTTCGCGTGCAACTTCGTCATCACTGGCAATTCCTCACCCGTCAAAGTCGTTTTTTTCTGCTTTTTCCAAAACTTATATTTATAAGCAAAAAAAGTATACACCGGCGTCAAAAAAGTCGCCAAGAAAAAAGCCGACAGTGCCAAAATCAGCCCATAAAAAGTCTCATTGTTCAGTGTATCAGCCATAAATACACCCCTATTATATCATAATTCACCACCCACTCCTCATTTTTCTTACCGTTTGTGTCTAAATTTTTCGAGTTTTCCATTGACGCATAATTAACATTATTTCCCTATATAGAAACCCGCCCCATACTGTCAGCACGATAGCAATGATTCGTTCTATAACCTATTAAAGCATTACGGTAATTTGGTGAGCGATGATGTAGGATCAGATGTCGCTCACGCCAATGGAGGCGTAACA
>CAPNAV010000040.1 GCA_948663575.1 uncultured Candidatus Saccharibacteria bacterium | reverse complement strand
GACAAGGTTGCTACCTATACTATACTGGATATTGCTACAATATGTTGTTCGCCAAGAAGGAGGAATAATAAAGTCTGTAATGTAAGTAAGGATCTAGAATAGAATTGAAAAACACAGTCAGAAGTAAAACCAGGAGCAAAAGCTTTATCATTATCCATTATTAGTAGAGACTAGGCAGCGGAGGGAATGGGCAAAAGTGCGCATGTTCATGTCGGATGGATAAATGTCGCCATTATAATTCGAGATGTAATATGGACCGTTTGACCAAAAAGGACTTACTGTAGTAGACCACGCAAAGTTGCTTCTACCACGCCACATAATATATGTTTCTAGGCTAGTCCCCGGCCTACCGGTACGCGTAATGAAAAGTGGCGATAGGCCGATATTATATAAAGCATTAACGTTGCTCGGCAAAGTTATACCATGGTTGCTTCGATATCTATTGCCATCAGTATAAACCTCATCGCTCACCAAATTACAAGGAGCGTGAGCGATAAAGTATAGTTCCTATACTTTATCCGAACCGACGCAGGCTTTTTTAGACTGTAAGGTCTTAGAAATTACAAGGAGCGCGAGAAAAAGAAAGCGTTGCTTTCTTTATGAAACCGATGATGGGTTTATGGACTGAAAGTCTTGTACATAGTCATTAATTTTGCGACAATTTCCACCTTCTAGAAAACCCCAAAAACCGAACAAAACCTGATCTGCGGATCAAGTTTTGGGGTATTTTGAGATATCACCACCCCTGTTAGCTATTTTCAAAACCTTAAACCTAGGTTTAAGGTTTACCCGAACACGGAGTTTGGTCGTTCTTCTTGCCTTTTTTAGGAATTTTACTGTTAGAAAGAGTCTAAATTTTCCGAGGTTTCGGACACGAATAAACCTACATCATTTAAAAACAGTAGGCTTTTTTATTTAATCTTTTAGTAATTTGGTGAGCGATGATATAATCACAGATAGTGGTTATACAAATAAAGGAGCTACATTGCCAAGTAGCAAAAGCGCTACTCATAATGCTGGGTTATCGCCGCTATTTTTAAGTCGAGGCGGACACAAAAGACCAGCAGAACAAAACATAACAGATAGCGGTAGTGTAGTAAGCTTCATATCAAATACTGTAAAGAATGCTAATTATGCGCATTATGCAGGCCATAGTACTGCGATAATAGCTCCATCAATGTACAATCTACGTACTTACTCTCAATCCCTCCGCTGCCTAGTCTCTACTAATAATGGATAATGATAATATTGAGTGACGTTTTATAGCGGGCGATTGGCGACAGCGAGACGATCATTGTCGCGTTCAAAATCCGTATTAACATCACGGCCAAAGAGAAACTTACAAAAATCGGTGAAGTTCAAAATCCCTGTGATGCGGCCATATTTATCTACCACTAAGAAAAAGTAGCAATTTGTGCGTAAAAAAGCATCCATTGTCTGTTCAAGCGTATAATCTTCGCGGATATAATAAATGCCGGGATCAAGGATTTCTTCGGCGCGGCTAGAATCACGAATATCTAGATTGTTGAGATGAGTAGTATGAATAGTGCCAATAATTTCGTCTTTCTGGTTAATGACGGGAAAATGCGCGAAACCTGAACGATAGAGTCGATCGAGTGTCAAAGGTCCCATAACTTCGTCGGACTTAACATAAACGATTTTAGATGCCGGTAGCATGATTTCTGATGCCTTGATATTGGGCAGGTTAAGGACGGTGGACATGAGATTGCGCTCGTGGCGAGTAAAAATGCCTAGCGGCGCACTCTGAATAATGGCCAAAAGATCAGCGCGAGTAGTAGGGGTATCAGCTAGACTAGAACTGGACCTTTTGACAATTTCGGCTTGGGGAGGATTATCATGATCAGAGGCGGAATCAGCCGACGCATGACGTGGAAGCTTATATTTTGGACCGGATGATTCAATCTCGACCGAGGATGAATTAGCGGATGGTTTAGGACGATAAGATTCGAGCTTGGGATCAATCCATTCAGTGAATTTTCGCATGAAATTCTTACGTTTACGACGAAGAAAGGCTCTAAGGCGGCGAAAGGCAGCCTTGATTCGCCGACCTAGAAAAGCAATTCCCTGACGAATGACGCGGAGTATGCCTTTAACTCGATCAAGAAAAGATTGTTTGTTTGCCTCCTTCATATGATATAATTATAGCATAGGATATTATAAATAGCGTTCAATTCCGAACGGAGGTGAAAATGGATAAAAAGACATTGATAATTGTTGGCGTTTTGATCTTGATTTTTGGCGGCCTAATTGGAGTGAGTATTTGGCAGAAAAATTCAGGAACGCTTGATGTGGATTTAGCACAAATTATTGAGCCGAGTAGTGAAAGTGGCAATTTCCCGGAAATGATAGACGGAGATCCGAATGCGCCGGTGATTTTAGTGGAATATGGCGACTATCAGTGTGATGCTTGTGCGCCGTTGAATCCATATTTGAACGAAATTATCGAAGAATATGACGGCAAAGTTGCGATTGTATTTCGAACGATGATTATGTCATATCATACGAATGGCGTTGCGGCGGCGTCGGCGGCTTTGGCGGCCTATAACCAGGGATATTGGAAAGAATTTAAGGATCTTATGTATGCAAACCAAGATGACTGGTTCTATTCTACAGCCGAGCAAAGACAGCCGCAATTTGAGGAGTATTTTATGCAGGTCTCTGATGGTAAGGGCGATCTTGAAAAGTTTCGCAAAGACATGCAGAGCGTTGAGGTAACCAAAAAGATTAATTTTGATGGTAAGCTAGCGGACGCGGCAGGAGTTGAATGGACGCCATATATTACGTTGAATGGCGAGCTGATTACTCAGAGAGGTATCACGCGTGATGAGTTTTTGAAAAATATCCGTGCAAAAATTGATGAGGAGTTGGAGAAAAAAGGAATTGAAAAGTGAGCAGCCTAAAGTTTCCAAAGCCGCTAAAACGGGGCGACAAGATTGCGATCGTGAGCCTGTCGAGTGGGGCTCTAGGGGAAGATTTTTGCAAGCATGAGCTTGAAATTGGCCTGGAGAGACTAAAAAAGCTGGGATTAGTGCCAGTTGTAATGCCGAGTGCATTAAAAGGAATTGAATATATCAAAAATCACCCAGAAGCGAGAGCGGGTGATCTTAAGCAGGCCTTTATGGATGACGAGATTAAAGGAATTATAACAGCAATTGGTGGCGATGACACTTATCGGACGATTCCCTATTTGATGCGTGACGAGGTATTTAAGGAGGCTGTACGGAAACATCCGAAAATTTTCGTGGGGTTTTCTGATACGACAAATAATCATTTGATGCTCAATAAGTTGGGATTGACAACTTATTATGGACCATGCTTCTTGGCCGATGTAGCCGAGCTGGATGATGAAATGCTGCCATACACGGCGGAATATTTTGATAAATTGTTTAATGATGAGAGCTTTGAAATCAAGTCGAGTCCGGTTTGGTATGAGGATCGTAAAAGTTATGATAGAAGCCAGATTGGCGTGCCAAGAACTGCACATGATGAAAAGCATGGGGTTGAGACGCTGAACGGGAGTGGCATGCGAAGCGGCGAGCTATATGGTGGCTGCATTGAGAGTTTTTACAATGCTCTGGCTGGAGAAAAGTATAAAGATACGCCGAGCGTCTACAAAACTTATAAAATTTGGCCGGATGATGACGAATGGAGCAAAAAAATATTATTTCTCGAAACCTCAGAAGAAAAGCCTAGCCCGGAAAAACTAAAAAAGATGCTTATGGCATTAAAGGAGCGTGGTATACTGGCAAAAGTGCAGGGTATCATCGTAGGAAAGCCAATCGATGAGGTTTTTTACGATGAATATAAGGACGTTTGGCGCGAGATTTTTGATGATTTGGATACGCCCGTGTTATATAATCTCAACTTTGGGCATGCAGTGCCGAGATGTATTTTGCCATACGGTGCAAAGGCGACGGTGAATTTTGACCAACAAAAAGTATCAATCGAGAGATAGACATATCACCTATACGCTTTATCATTGTCCATTATTAGTAAAGACTAGGCAACGGAGGGGATAACCAAAAGCACCGTTATTGGTATAAGACGGATCTAATATCGAAGTATTAAGTCCCATACGATATGCTCCATTTATAGTGCGTGAGGTTCTCGACCAAAAATACGCATTCCTGCCACGATTGATGATATATTCAAAATCATCATGCTGAACTCTGCCAGATCTTGCAAAAAATAGCGAAGATAAACCAGCGTCATGAGTGGCAGTTTTACTATTTGGCAGGGTTATACCTTCATTTGCATGTACTATGTCTGAATTATCAATATCATCGCTCACCAGCATAGTGTGTCTGCAACTCTGAGGCTGGACTGGCACTCCATAAAAAGCCAGCTAAGCTGCGTTTTAGAATTGTTTAATA
Organism: uncultured Candidatus Saccharibacteria bacterium; assembly: GCA_948663575.1. Lineage (GTDB taxonomy): Bacteria > Patescibacteriota > Saccharimonadia > Saccharimonadales > Saccharimonadaceae > Nanosyncoccus. The sequence goes on along the minus strand of CAPNAV010000040.1, from coordinate 1,486 downwards.
GTAGTTGTCGATATCTCCACTGTGAGTTGCGAATATGGGCGATAGCCGGCATTATGGGTCGCATTTCGACCTTCTTTTTGGTGAGCGATGATGATAAAAACGACGAATATACTAACGGCGGTATCACCCTCCCAAATAACACTAGCGCAACTCATAACATTTGGCTTTCACCGCTATTCATTAGCCGCAGCGGCAATATGTTAAGCTGGATTGATAACGCATGGATATTCGTTTTAACTCTTCGCGGAAGTGCCAGTAATCTTTTCAGTCAAGCCTCCAAAAGCCTTAACGTTGCCTACCGCTTCTATATAGGCACTGACAATACGCGCCCATCCTCAAACGAATCACGGATCCGAGGTTATCCCCTCCGCTGCCTAGTCTCTACTAATAATGAATAATGATAAAGCTTCACTTTGTCATTTGAATTGACAGAGTCTTTATCTGCATACAACGTAGATGAGACGAGAAATATGGACAAAAACTTACTACCTTCTTGAATGTTGGTTTTTATATAAGAGTATGGAAAAGCTGTAACTCTTTTTACCATGATTAATGTTGAGCTAGAAATGTTTTCGAGTCAATTCTTAAGTACTCTGCGTGGAAATGCGAATTAGCATGGAATCTCGATTGTTTATCCTGAGTATTCGGAGTTTTTATGAAAATCAAAAAGCCCCAAATGCAGAGTTGCAAATGGGGCATACGCGTATAAAACTTGTTTTTCGAAATCTATCAAGAATTATCACTAAAACTTTGGTTCGATTTCGATAAAGTCCTGCCATGGCGCAGGCGGAAAAATTCTTTCCCGACGAGCGTTGGGGTGCTTTGGTTTACTACGCATTAATTCTCCTGTTTAAACTGTGTCGCGTGGGATAGCAATAAAAGCTAATCGACCTCATCCCTAACAACTTATTCCATAATATCAAACCTCTGGGTGATTGGCAAGCATAGGCGGCTTAGTTTTACAGGGGTGATATGTATAAAATACGTTTAAAGATGGTAGCGCAAAAGCTTCTGTATTCTTCGTTTTCGTTCACGCTGAAAAGCATTATCGGCTGAGAAATGGCTCGTTTTTACCTACCTCTTTATCATTATCCATTATTAGTAGAGACTAGGCAGCGGAGGGGATTATTGCGATGAGCATACCCTCTTTGTAATGGGTAAACTACAGTATCGTTGAGTGCGAGAAAATATGCCCTGTTTTCATCCCTAGCGGTGTTTGAATGTAAATATGCACTCCAGCCGCGTCTATCGGTGGCATCTGTGTCATCAATGGGCCATCTACCGTATCGTCCAGTGAATAATGGCGAAAGCCCTGCATTGTAAGTTGCATTTTGATTGCTGGGTAATGTAGCACCTTCGCTATCTTGCCAGGCGTCGTAGCCATTGAAGGTTTTATCGCTCACCAAATTACCGTAAGATTTTATCATTATCTATTATTAGTAGAGACTAGGCAGCGGAGGGAAAAGACGCGTACGCCGTTCAGTGT
>CAPNAV010000039.1 GCA_948663575.1 uncultured Candidatus Saccharibacteria bacterium | reverse complement strand
TGACGAATCGCGTAGGAGACGAGAGAAAAGAAAGTTTCACTTTCTTTTCCGAGACAACGCCCGCGAATCTGAGCGTAGCGAAGATAGGCGTCATCGACGCGTCCCTCGCAAGTTAGTCTGCTGGAGCTACTATGCCATACGTTTTCTCACAAACTACAATTCAACCTACCCAACTCTCAGCCAATAAAACCTTTCTTTGTTTCCTCCAACCTTCCCCACTACCTCATTATCCCTCTTTTTCACTACCACAAACCCATTCCTCCTCAACCACCCCTCAAACCTCTGAATTATCTCTCGCCTCATTTTCTCATTTTTCACCACCCCTTTATTTAGCTGCTCCGGCCGCGCCTCAAACTGCGGCTTTAGCATCACAAGCCAGTCCGTATTTCTACATGCTAACTCCATCTTAGCATACATTAGCACTTTTGTCAAGCTCACAAACGATACATCCGCCAAAATCACCCCAAATTCTTCCCCATCAGCCAACAAGTCTGCCTTTTTCACCTCAAAAATATCCGTTTTTTCATGCAATTCCACCCTCAAGTCATACCTCAACGGTGCTTTCATCTGCTGCGTTCCCTTCTCTACCGCCACCACTTTCACCGCTCCAAGCCTCAATGCCAATTCCGTAAATCCACCCGTCGACGACCCGATGTCTAACGCAATCTTCCCCCGAAAATCATAACCAAACGCCCGCACCGCCTCCATCAGTTTTAACTCCGCCCGCCCCACTACTTCAGCTCTTACCTCTGGTCGCACTTCCAGTTTCCCGTTTTTCATATCTTATATTATAGCATGTCTATGCATTTTATCCCTAATCCTCCCACGAAAACAGGCCCAGCATTCCGCTGAGCCAATTTTCTTAAAGAACATAATCATGAGGAGAAAAAGTGCATCATAAGGGTCTCCGGCGCATCATCCAGACGTCTTTCATATTCATCGAGTATCTCCGGTGTCAGCTGTTTTCGTTTCAGCATAGCCACCGCATCCACTCTAAACATCAGATATCCAACATCGTCGGCCACATATTCCCCTCCATCAATCACATCCGTTCCTGTCACACGCACAATCACTTCGCCACTCTCGTTCAAGACTTTGCACATCTGCCATCCCAGCTGCAAGCGAACCATTTTGTCCCACTTCCAAAATTGCTCCAACACCGGCATAGCACCGCTCACCGCATCTGCCACAAACTGAGCCCTTCGATCTTTCATAGCTTCAAGTCGATATACTTCCGATGCCACCAACTCAAAGTTCTTCCGATTGACCATCATCATAAAATGATCGATCTTCAAACCACCACAAAGAGTTCCAATGAATGCATAGCAAGCTGCCACCGAAAATAGCGAAAGCACTACAACGCCACCTATTATCTTTATCACTGAATAGCCCTCAAGGATAGAACTTCCTATCCATCCAGCAGAGATCACCAATACAAGTAATACTGACAGAACCCTAAAGATAAATGCAGCCTTTTTGTCCATCAACCCAAAACGCTCATCTCCTATCTTTTCGGTATCCGTCGGCGCCTTATGTCGATGGTACGCTAATGTCGTCTGCAAATCCTCCACCGCCTCAATAGCATCCTCGATCGCCTGCCTCCGTTCTCGTCGATTCAAATTCGCCCAGTTGTTGCTTGCTTCATAAACCGTCCAAGCTTCAGGATGACGTAACTGAAGTTCACTTACCTCGCCGTCATCATCAAGCTCCTTTTCCGAGAACCCTCTCAATAGACCCATGCGCTCCTCAGGAGTAAGACCATTTGTATCATCCATGCCCTGAGCAGCATTAGTGCTTTCAATCTGATTTGTTGTTTCCGACTCCCTCGCATTCGTCATTTCCAACTGCTCTGCATTCTCGGGTGGTTCCATCATAGCCTCTGCTTCAGCCATTTCCTGTTGCTGCAAACCCTCCGATTGCTCCATTGCTTCCACGCCTTGAACATCATTCGACAAATCCTGCGTCATTCCAACCAATTCAGCTGAATCGACTGCTTCGGTCGTTTCAACCGACTCGACTGGCTCGTTCGCTTCACTTAACTCAGCGACATCTACATCCTCCAAGCACACTTCTGCCTCCTGGAACTCATTGTCATCATCCACTTCACTTGCCCCAGATTCGGCCGAATACTCTTCATTGTCATCCTGCAAAGTATCCAGAAGCTCAAAAACCCTCGCCTCATCGGGGTTGTCCTGTTCTTCGGCCACATCTATCGCCCGCTCTGCTGCTTCTTGCTCTGCCATATACTGCCTAAAACCATTCCTGCCGCACCTATTCTTCCCCTCCATGTTCATCATCGCGGCTCGTCTAATCATTCTCTGTCTAGAACCGTCTCTCCTCATCGCTTTCTCCTCCTTTTTAAATCGTGAGTTCAACCTCGTTTTCTGAATCTAACCTCAAGTTTCTCCAAATCATACAGCAACTCTTATAATAGAGCTCTGCATTAATCAAAACAAGCTATCCTGTGCAATGACAAAATTACGCAACAACTTTTACTGCAAAGCCTGCGCCAACTTTAACCACAAGCGTCATTAAACTCAGTCAATTTCCGTTAAAAACTCACCAAAATACTAGGGACATACATCCCTCTACTACCATTTTAGCACACCTATCGCTCTTTGTCAACCCAGCCCCTAAAAAGTTCTGCCCTACTCCCCCGTTTCCCCATTTCCTACCGCTTTTATAGCATTCCCATAAACATAAAAACTTCCCACCACAAACCCCATTTTGCCCCCACTTTTCAACTCCTCCATCGCCTCCCCAAACTCAGCCGTTCTATATACTCCCTTCGGCTCAATCTCCTCTGCCACTCGTTTCAACTCTTCGGCATCAAAATACAGCTCCTCATCGTTCCCCGTCGTGAAGATATACTCCTCCCCCGACCGCAACAATTTTCCAAAAATCACCCGACAATCCTTCCGCTTCAATAGCGACACCACAAATACTTTTTTACTTTCCGGATAATACGCCTCCACATTTGTCCAAAAATTCTCGACCGCCGGCAAATTATGCGCCCCATCAAATACAATTTCCGGCCTCCTCGAAATCGTCTCAAATCGCCCATGATGCATTACTTCTCGCAAACCCTCCCGCATCGCCTCCTCAGAAATCCTCCAGCCTTTTTCTTGTAAAATTCTCATGCATTCTATACAAATCGCCGCATTCTCCCCCTGTTTCTTTCCCCTCAATGCCACCACAATGTCATCCATTCCACTATACTTCAAGCTCACCCCACCTTTCACTATCTCAACTTTTTCCGGCACCACAATTCTCAGCTCCGCTCCCATTTTTTCACACTTCGCGCGCACTATTTTTTCTGCCCCCTCTGGCAAAATCCCCGTCACCACCACTCCGTCTTTCTTGACAATTCCCGCCTTCTGCGCCGCAATCTCCTCCAAACTATTCCCCAAAACGTTCATATGATCATACCCAATTGACGTAATCACCGACACATCCGCATTCACAATATTCGTACAATCCCATTCACCACCTAGCCCCACCTCTAGCGCCACTATATCGCAAACCTCCTCCGCAAAAAATACCAACGCCATCGTCGTCTCCACCTCAAACAGCGAAATATCTCTTCCGTATTTTTCCTCAAACTCATTAAAAGCCGGCTCCAAAAACTCCAGCATTTCCTCGATTCGCGCATTCGTAATTTCCTGTCCATTTATCTGGATTCGTTCATTAAATCTCACTAGATGCGGCGACATAAATTTCCCCACTTTATACCCAGCCATCTCCAAGACTTTTGCCACCATTTCCACCACACCCCCCTTACCATTCGTTCCCGCCACATGCACAAAATGCGTTTTTCTTTCTGGATGTCCTAATTTTTCCATCAAAAACCTCATCGCATCAAGCGACGGTTTTTTCCCCGTGCTCAAACTCAACGACCCCAACCAACTCAAGTCTTTTTTCATTCTTTTTTCCATCAGCTCTCCGTCATGCACCATATTTTATCAATTATCCCTATTATACACGATTTCTCCTCTAAAGCCTTCGATCTCTATACCATTATCTATTATTAGCAGAGACTAATGATAATTTTTTGGTGAGCGATGATGCGAACGGCGGCATAAGCGGCATTTGGGGTGCTAATGCAGGAGTTTCCCTGCCAGGAGACAGCAATGCCACCTACAATATAAATTTACTACCTTTATCTTGGAGTGCAACCGGCCATAGTCGAACCCTCGAACAGGACTTCGGCATCGATGGTCGCGGCGACAACGGATTTTTCTGGTCAAGCAACGTCTATAGTACTACATATAGTTATTTCTTTTCCACCGCCAGATATGCCACACGCCCATCCGCATTCGATTATAGGGCGTTCACCTTTTCCCTCCGCTGCCTAATCTCTACTAATAATGGATAATGATAAATTAGTTGCACTCATTTGGTGAGCGACGATCTTTCAACTGACGGCTATGCAAACTTAGGTGTTACATTGCCAAATGGAGTAGATGCCATTTATAATGCCGGGCTATCTCCATTATTCTTTGCGCGTGTTGGCAGAGGTAGTTCATCTCGGTCAGAAAACGCTACTATGTGGCGCGGAAATTCTGGCTACTTTTGGCCATCAAACTCTAAAGATGAAACCAGCACTTATTTTTTTGAAGCTCCACATGCAGGAGTTCGTCCTTCAGGTTATTGGATGTCCAATGTCGCACGTTCCCTCCGCTGCCTAGTCTCTACTAATAATAGATAATGATAAAAAGAGGCTTACCATCTCCTATAGCCAAGACATCACCTCAAAATCTCCTAGGTAATCTCAACTCAACACTCACCCTACATCCCAACTTGTTCCAGCGTTACAAGTTCAACTGCAAAATAACAGGGATAGAATTAGTACAAAAAAGCTTAATTAACCAAGATCTAAGACATTTGGTGAGCGATGATATCTTAAATGGAACCGAAGTACACTTATCCAATCATGGCGTTACTTTGCCAGGTGAACAAAATGCCCTTTATGATGCCGGATTGACGCCAATATTTTTCAACCGCGTTGGCAGAATAGGAGTAGACAAATCAGAACAAGTCGTAATTATGCGAGCTAGCACGAGCATGAACTTAAGTTCAGTCCCAGGCAGCACCGCAAGTTGGCTTATTGCATATAGGCTTATTGTCGAGCCATCCGTAATTCATCCATCAAACAAGAACAACCCTACAACATCAGCCCTTTCCCTCCGCTGCCTAGTCTCTACTAATAATAGGATAATCATAAATTTGGTGAGCGATGATGATAAAAATGGCGACTGGACGACAAATCGAGGAGTCACTTTGCCGAATGGAGTTGATGCGACCTATAATGCTAGCCTTTCACCTCTCTTTATAGTTCGTTCTGGTAGGATAAGAATCGACACGCAGGACGATAATATAGAAGAGCATGTTTCCTCGCGTGGAAGTGGCAGCTATTCACTATCTCGTGTAATTTTTGGTCTCTACTGGAGCTATGGCTCACATTATCTTTCGGCTGGTACTAATGTTCAGCCGTCTGATAGAAATGCGCAGACATTTGTCTTTCCCCTCCGCTGCCTAGTCTCTACTAATAATGGGATAATCATAAAGTAATAAACGCCACCCGTAATTTGGTGAGCGATGATACTGAAGATTATAACTGGGGTGCCGCCAATAAGGGAGCAACATTGCCAGCAAATCCCCACGCAACTCATGATGTCGAACTTTCACCATTATTTCTAGATCGCGTTGGATATGTTGAATTGACTAATGTCATAACTAAATTACCAACTTATGTTACTCCATATCGCTGCGAACAAGGTTATGCTTCTTCTCGATCCTCTACAAATGCCACTTATAGTTACTACGCCGGATTTACTTTAAACATACTTCTACCATCGTCGCACGCTGGCGATACTACTCATGGCTTTCCCCTCCGCTGCCTAGTCTCTACTAATAATGGATAATGATAAAATAAGGAGTGTAAATAATAAAGCTTTGCTTTCTTTTTCAAGGCAACGCCCGACAATAACTATCGTGCAACTTATTATGATAACAAGGCGACAAAGCTATTCCTGCATAATAACGCAGATGAAGTAGTAAACGCCACCCGTAATTTGGTGAGCGATGAACCAGGAACATGGTATAGCGACGCCAACAATGGGATTACTTTGCCAGGCGACACTGCTACTCACAACGCTGGCCTATCTCCCCTTTTTATAGTACGATCTGGCGCAGAATATAGCGAAACCAACATGGGTCAGACGAACATAACATATCGTGGAGAAGTGGGCTTTCTATGGTCAAAAGCATCCGCAAATTTCCCAAATTCATACGACATAGTCTTTAGTGCAGTTAATAGCTACAATGTTCTACCTTCGCATCGCTTGAGAACTTTCCATTCAATCCCCCTCCACTGCCTAGTCTCTACTAATAATAGATAATGATAAAAAGAGGCTATTTCTTGGCGAACAACATATTGTAGCAATATCCAGTGTAGTATAGGTAGCAAACTTGTCACCTCATCCTAGCTTTGTGGGAAAAGTCTCCTTAGCTCTTGCACTGTAGGTGAGAGTATAGATCTATAGTCCAGCAGATCATCCTGCGAGGGGGTGCGGAGCTTACGAGCTACTGTACGATCAGAAACCGTTCCAGAGCTTA
>CAPNAV010000038.1 GCA_948663575.1 uncultured Candidatus Saccharibacteria bacterium | reverse complement strand
TTACAAGAAGAAAAAGAAGATATGTCTAGGAAGCATCATGCATAATTATTGTACGGAGAGTGAGTATTAATTGAGAATCAGGGGAAAGTTCATTCCATCGGTTGTGATCAGCTATATTATGTAAAATTCCATCAAATGCAAAAAGCCCGCCTTTTGAGCGAGCCTTAAGCTTTAGATCAGGAAAAGATTACTTTGCAGCGATTGCGCATGCGATAGGAACATATCTTGTCTCACGCGCTCTGGAATATGATTTATACCCTTCTTTGGATATATAGTAAACATAATTCACAGAATTTTTGAAGACGGAGGCTGTCCAGTAATCGCACGGCGCGCCGCTCGGATCAGTTAAGACGCGGCGCTTATGCTGCATTGAATGCGCACTAACGTCAAAAAACTCGAAAGAACCGCCCTCTCCTAAGCCAAACTCATCGAGCGTCGGTATAAAGAATTCCGCCATAAACTCCTCCTGCTTTATACTACAGTCAGGATAGACGTGTGGCAGAGTCCGCGTAATCGGTACGACTACATCCCTCAAATCCTGAGAGACACCCCTTAAGAACCCATCTTTAGTGCTAACCGTAACAGGTATTTCGTCGCCATCATACTGCGGCGTACACCATTTTCCGGTGGTCTGATCAGAATTGAGCCACTGATGCGGCACTGACCAAGAATACCAGTTGCTGTCGCGATACGGCTCCGCGCTGTCAGTACTAAAAACCAGTCTCCCAGGCGGCAAGGTTTTAAAGGCTAAAACTGCTCCAGGAGCCTCTCTGTCGGCCAGTTTCAGATTTTGATAATGCGATATCACCAAAGTCAGCGCATACTTGCTGTTTCTGGCGGTATCCGTCCAAGAGGTCCTGAATTCGGTTCCCACCGGGAATTGCTCCCTCGCGATTTTAAGCCCAGCGCTCACTGCCTGTTGTAAATCGCGAAATTTGTTTGCTGCCGCTTTATCGGGCATGTCCAGCGTGGCCGGATGTGTCGGATAATACGGCTTTGTGACCGGCTTTCTGGAGCCAACTGAATTCGCGCCTCTATGCGTCTTCTTGTTACTGGGCGGTATTTCTACTGGCATATCCGTATCTTTGGCCTTTTCGTCTCCAGATTTTACTGGCGGAATTGGCGGCTTCGGCTGAGTCTTAGCCAGCACCTGGTAATACGTTGGCTGACGCAGCTTGTTTGGGATTTTTACCTGATCAGACGCCTTCGCTGGCGGGATAACAATCCTGCTGGAGTTTCGTATCACCCGACTCGCTGATTTTTCCGCTAAATTTTCTGATTTCTCCGACTTTGACGGAGTTTCCTTCCTGCTCTGCGTCTCAGCGCTTCCAGTGGGCACTCTTTTGGTAGAAGCTGCCTTTTCGCGTTTTTCCGCTGCAGCCTTCGCAAAAGCCACTTTTGCCTCGCCACTACCTACCCATCTAGCAATCCGAGCCGCGTTATACGCCATTGACGCCTTTTCCTCGTCGCTGGTATTTCTCTTTGGCTGACCGAGGCTGAGTAGTGGTGAATGACCCTCTTGATGCTCTGAGCTTTGCAACCGCATTGTAGTTGCCGCGAGTCCCGACCTTGCATCGGCCGATTTTCGGGTTAGCTCTCCCTCCAGGCTAACTCCATGAGTTCTTACTTTCGTATCATTCATGATACGCCCTCCTTTTCTCTCTCCCTAATCTGTTAATGTGCAAATAGATTTTCGGAATTATGTCACCAAAAACCTCCTCAACAAATTAGCGAGGCTATTACTATCTAATGATAGCACACATTGTCAAAAATGTCAAGCATAAAAATGTACGCAAGGCTCCGCCGAATAACTCATAATGTCACGATAGCTTATTGCAACTTTTTCCACCCCTCGAAAATCGCTAGCGGCACAAAGAAGGCCAGTATGACCGTGCAAATAAGCGCAAGTGGCGGCACTGCGACCGTGTTGACTACCGCCATGAGCGGCCCAAACAGCGCCAATATCTGCAGCACTATCGCCGCTAGCATAGCCAAATGAAAACCTCGGTGCGCCACTTTTAGGCGTTTCCAAGCTGATTCATAAATGCCTCGTGCCGAAAATGCGCTTGCCCATTGCATTACCACTAACGCCGTAAAGGCTAAGGTATTCGCCTGCGCTAAATCTCCTAATGCCGCCTTAGCGATATAATAAGTTCCTAAAGTTCCTGCCGCCATCGTCAAAGCAATGACAATCATCTTACCCAGAATTTTCACCGGCAGAATTGGCGCGTCCTTGGCTTCGGGTTTTTGCTTTAGCACCTTTTGCTCGGGCGGCTCAAGTCCGACCGGAATCACCATTAGGGAATCAGTGACTAGATTAATCCAGAGAATCTGGATGGGGGTCAGTAGCTGATTGCCAGAAATCAGTAGCGCACCTACCATCGTCAAAGCTTCGCCAGCGTTCGTAGCTAGTAAATACCCCAGCATTCTCCGGATATTCGCCAGCACAGTCCGACTCTCCTTAATTGCTTCGGTTATATTCTTGAAGTTATTATCCAACAGTACAATGTCTCCAGCATCTTGCACGATGGAAGGCGAGTCTCCCATCGCAATCCCCACATGCGCCCCCACTAGCGCCGGCACGTCATTTACGCCATCGCCGGTCATTGCGCAAATCTCACTCTGCTTAATCGCTGAAAGAATTCGATATTTGTCCTCTGGCGTCACTCGAGCAAAAATCGTAACGGTTTTCACCATATCTATTAGGTCGTCATCACTAATGTTTCCGAGCTTAGAACAGTCTAATACTTGCGATGAATCATTTGCTAGCCCTAATTCTTGACCAATCGCATAAGACGTGCTGGCATGGTCACCCGTCACCATCTTTACTTTTACTCCCATGCGCGCCGACTGTCTGATTGCTGTCGGCGCCTCTTTGCGCAGGGTATCTGCCACTGCAAAAAGCCCATCAAAATGTAGTGTTGTGTCACTATCTAGTCGCATTAACTCATTAATCGCATGATTAATCTTTCCACTAGCTATTGCAATAACTTTATAACCCTTTCCGGCTAACTCCGTCAGCTTAGACTCTGCCTCCGCTCTTTCTTTCTGACTCAAGCGCACTCTTCCGAGAATCACCTCCGGCGCACCTTTTACTACTAAGGTGAAACCCGTGTTTTCGCATTGATATAAGTTTCCCGACATTTTCAGGCTTTGGTCGAAAGCATATATCTTGATTGGTTCAAGCATTGCTCCTGTATTGCCATTTTTAGTCAAATATTCCAGCATGCAGACGTCTAGCGGGTCGTTTACGATTGTCGAGGCGCCACGTTCGTCTGTTGTCAAATCTGGCAATGCTGCCTGTGCAATCCGATTCTGAAAGTCCTTAGGCTTCAGTGTCGGTGACCATATTTCGCGCATTTCTAGCCGATTTTCGGTCAGAGTCCCGGTCTTATCGCTCGCGATCGTTGTAACAATCCCAATTGACTCAATCGCCTGCAACTCCTTAATCAGGGCATTTTTCTTTGCCATACGTTTCGCGCATAGTGCCAAAATAATTGAAATCGCAATCGGCAAGCCCTCTGGCACCGCCGAGACGATCATTGCTAGGGTAAATTCTAACGCTTCAAGCAACGGAATTTTATCAATCAACTGAATCACTAATACTATAATCGCCAAAATCACCACCACCACGGCAATCTGAGCCACCAACTTATTCATTTTTGCTTCAATCGGGCTACCTTCGCCAAGCGACGAGGCCAGGGAAGCAATTCGGCCATACTCGGTATTGTTTCCGGTTGCAGTGACGATAAATTCACCCTTTCCAGTAATCACAAACGAACCCGAGAATACCATATTACGTTGTTCATAAACCTTCTTGACTCCAGAAATCGCCTTTGCATCTTTGGCGATCGCCTCCGCTTCGCCCGTCAACATCGACTCGTTAGATAACAGTCCTGATTCTGCCAAAATCCGTCCATCCGCCGGAATACGATCCCCCTCGCGCAAAATTACAATATCTCCAGGTACTAATTCTTCAGCTTCGATTGCCTTTTCCTCGCCGTCACGGCGCACTGCTACGGTTTGAATCGTACTGCGTTTTAGGGACTTGAGAATTCTTTCAGTCGAAAATCTCTGTACATAATAAATAACTGCATCAACTATAATAATCACCCCAATTGTAATCGCCTCTAGCCAGTTCTGCTGTATTGCCGAAAGCACTAACGCAATCAACAGAATTACCATGAAAATATCTATAAATGGCTCGATTAGTTTTCGCCATAATGGAGTCTCGGCCACCTTTAGGGAATTGGGACCATGAGTCTCGCGTCTTTTCTCGACTTCCTTACTGCTAAGGCCTTTTACAGGATCGGTAGAAAACTCGCCAAGCACTTCCTTGGTAGTCTGATTATAAAAATTCGCCATCCTATACCTTTCTCTCCATCCAATCAATCACGTCTTGCCATACTTCCTGCTTGCCGGTTTCATTCAAGATTTCATGCCTCATTCCCGGATATAGCTTGCTCTCGACGTCTGTGTATCCTCGTTCGCGCATAAAATTCACCGCTTTTTCGAAGTCTTGCTTGCTAATAATACAGGGGTCATTTGCGCCAGCAATAAAGAAAATTGGCGCGCCTGGATTTTTCATCCCCCAGCCTTTCTTGCTATAAGTGCGCTTAACTAGCCCGAATAGCGCCTCAAATCCATTCAGCGTAAAAACAAATCCATCTCTCGGGTCTGCGTCAAATGCCTCCACTACGGCCTCATTGCTCGCAATCCAGGCACTTGGACTTTTTGCCTCCGGAAAATTCTTTAAATAGCCACCAAAGGCCATCTTATTCAGAAAATTACTTCGATGTCGCTCACTTAGGAAAATTTGCAAGAATTTTGCTATCAATTTGCCCGCAGAAGCCCCTAAACGCTTACTAGGCGAGCCGCATACCACTAGTGACGTTACGCTGCGGTCATATTTTTTCATGTAACTACGAACTACTAGCGAGCCCATACTATGCCCAAAAAGAGTTAATTTTAACCCCGGAAAGCGGTTTTTGACATATTCCGTCACCTGAAAAGTATCATTAATTAATCCGTCCACCCCATTTTTGCCAAAAAAGCCATAATTGTCCTCAATTCCCGCGCTCTCACCATGACCGCGATGATCGTGAATAATAGCCACATACCCATGTTCCGCCGCAAAATCCATGAAATCATGATAGCGCTGACGATGCTCGGCCATCCCATGTACGACCTGCAAAATCCCCCGCGGCTCTCCTTCTGGAATACGCAAACTCACTCCTAAATCAAGACCGTCGTGCGCACTTTTCAGCCTAAATTCCTCCCTTTTCATATTTTCCACTACCTCTCTAATTTTTCTCATTATAGCAAGCTTACAACAAAATAGCAAACTCGCGCAGATTCTAGATAATACGCTCTGACGTTATTAATATATCTTAGTCTTGGTTAAAATATGATTTGGTGAGCGATGATCTTACGCCCAGTCAAAGTTGGCTCATCAATGAAGGTGTTACTCTACCAGAAAGTGAAGAGGCAACTTATAATGTTGCGTTATCCCCAGTCTTTTTCGGGCGTACTGGAGGAAAAAGCTATAGTGTTGTCATCGGAGGAATAGGCACGGAAAGCATTTTTTGGTCATCAAGCTTAGGTGTAAGTGGCAATCCTATCGCCTATAGCTCGGATTCAATGTACATAGCGCCCTCAAGGACTGATACAATGCGGCGCTATGGTCGTACCCTCCGCTGCCTAGTCTCTACTAATAATGGATAATGATAAACCCTCTTTACTATTTGATTTAATGAGGTCTTATCCGTGAAATAATGTAGCTAGAATAATACTTCTCCCCCATATATCATTGCAAGTTTCAATCTCCTAGCATTTCTCTATTGACTTTTTTGGAAAAGTGTGCTAATATAAGAAGATAGAGCAAAAACTCTCGCACTTATTGGTTTAGTGTAACAGTAGAGCTAGGCTTTTTTGTTCTGAAAAAACTATCTATAGGAGGGTATAGAAAAATGACAGAAGACATGTTAAAAGACTTTCAGATTGAAGCAAGAGATGACACAGAGCGCCAGCGGCTTAAGCAGCTGCTCGCGGATACCTTAGCCGAAGCCGAGAAGAGCGGCCTGAAGGTCGAGATAGAGCCGGCCAAGGATTACTTTGCTCGCGCTATCGCTGTTCATCATGGCAATTCTCAGATCGAGAAAGATGCGTTTCAGAAACGTGTGGATTGTATTCGTCTGTCTGAGCCTATTCATGCTGATGAGATAGCGAGCTTAATCCGCTTCTATCAGACCCAACAGTTTTTGGTTGGCGTCGAGCTGCTGAGCGATCGCATCACCAAGCTAGGGTGGTACTCCAGCTTAGAAAAGCAGGTCTGGAGGCTTCATATTGAGAGTAGGAGTCATATCGATTACGACATGACTCCTGATGAGCTGATTGAAGTGAGACGCTATGTCGAGTGTAGCGAATTAAGCAGACAGCTGCTGGCGCAGAATGAGGTCATTGAAGAAGCAAGAATCGTGGTTAAAGTTCACGGTGACATGATGGATATCATTCTCGCCGAGAATGACCCCGTTCTCAAGCGTCGCTTGACCGCCAAAAACGTTCAGTGGCTTCTTGGCGTCGCCAAGCTGATGAGCAAATGTCACTGCGGATGCGCCTGTAAAAGTGGCTCGAAAGCGGAGTAGACGCACGCCTTGATTGGACGGATAGGCAATTATTAGCAAGACAACGGTCGACATCAGTTCTCGTGGCGAATCCTTGATCCGCTCTTGGGGTTGAGACTCTCTATAACGGATCCTTGCGCCTGCCTTAGCGCAAACGAAAATGCACTAATCACTATCCGCCCCAGTACTACCGGGGCGGATTTTCTTGACGGCTTCCAGCCTCGCTCCGCTACGAAGTGGCGGAGCGCTCAACCACCC
>CAPNAV010000037.1 GCA_948663575.1 uncultured Candidatus Saccharibacteria bacterium | reverse complement strand
CAGGAGCAAAAGTTTTATCATTATTTATTATTAGTAGAGACTAGGCAGCGGAGGGGAAAAGCGAATTCGTTTACATCTATTCTAGATGGAAAAATGTATTGATTATTGCTATTTGTGGATAAGTTGTAAGATTGACTAGTGGTTTGCGGATTTAGCGCCCAGTATGCTCCTCCGATTCCGCGAACATTAACATTCTTACCGTTATCTGATGGCACAACTCCGCCGTCGCGCATGAAGTAAAGTGGCGATATATTGATATTATAAATTGCAGCTATGCTTCCTGGCAGAGTAATACCTTCGTTGGCATTCCATGCTCCATTTTTATCATCATCGCTCACCAAATTACCGTAAAGTGAGTGGTATTTTGGTTAATTAAGACTTTTTTGTATTAATTTTATATCTGTAAAATGACAGTTGAACTTGTAACGCTGGAACAAGTTGGAATAACGAAATGATTGCTGTTTGGGATAGTTAGATTGTTTGGGATTTTTGGTGTTGGTGAGCGATGAAGTAGGATCAGATGTCGCTCACGCCAATGGAGGCATAACACTACCGGGCGCGGTGGATGCTACTCATAATGCAGGATTGTCACCTTTATTCTGGAACCGTAGCGGAGATTTAATGATTTGGCAGGTTAAACCCAACGGACGCGGATTGATCCATTATTCTTGGTCGCCAATAGTCGGTTGGCGGGCTGATTTCGCGTATTTTGTTGGCGTTGGCAGCAATATAGATGTTTCCGCGTCGTCATCCGATGTAGCAAGCTTTGGTATGTCCCTCCGCTGCCTAGTCTCTACTAATAATGGATAATGATAAAGATACCAACAGTTATACGATAGGTTTATCGGTTCTAAAAAGCTAAAATAAAACATTTTTCTCGTGCTCCTAGGCTTTGCACGAAATTAACGGCTATGCTTGGTAAAGCTATCTAAAGTATGCTACACTCTCGGATACGGAACCTTAATATCATCCTTAGCAGAAGCATTGTTACATGAGTGGGGAGGAAGGAGGTTTTTTAGGAATGGATATATCTTTTAGAACAAGACATCTCCACATTCAGGTCGAGTTACACTTGACCAGAATGAAAAATACCGTAGTCTTAAGACTACGATAATAATTCATTAAACTAACTTCACTCTAACAAAGATTTATAGCAAGGTCAAGGGTGAGGGGTTCCGGAATTGTAACTTTATAACTGATATAGTAATCGTGGTGCGTCGTTTGCCTGGATGATTTTGGATGAAGATAATAAATACATCTGCTGAATACTGTATTTGGGATGTTTACCTATGGGGCAAAATACTATCTAGTAAGGTTAAGTGGATATTGGTCAACGATTGACATTAAAGGTGGCGGCGATAGGTGGTCATTTGTAGTGTCAGTAATTGGTGCTGGATGTGGCAGCCAGGAGCAACTAGTGATTGAACTGGGGTTGGGTTGATTGTTGATTTGATGCATATCGAAAACATACACTCTGCTGATGTGTGTCCGAAAAATATTGGACTCTGCTGTAGTCTTGGTACATACCAAAAACACTCCGCGGAGGGAGTGGTTTTGGTGTTGTGAATTTTGAGAGTAGCCATGTGTCCGAATTGTGTCAACGCGCTAAGCGAAACAAAGAGTGTAATTCTAATATGTAATTAGAAAGTACTGACGTCTAGTCGATGATTGACTGATGACTGAACGGCTACTGACAAATTATTGAACGACGATGACTTTAGCCTGGTCTTGTTGCTCTTTGTCGAACATGATGGTAAGGACACCATCGCGGAGCTCGGCTTTGACGGTTCCCTCTTCTTCTTTGACGGGAACAGGAAGCGCAATTGTGCGCGAGAATTCGCCCCAGTAACATTCCTGGATGTGCCAAGCAGTAGTGCTTTCGTCTTCGCCGCTGCTGAGAATGCCAGAAATTGTTAAAATATTGTCAGAAATAGTCACGTTGAGGTCGGATTTGGATACTCCGGCTGTGCGTGCTTTTACTACTAATTTGTCGGCGGTTTCATAGACATCTACTGCGAGTTGTCCAGGAAAATCGTCGGCATCTTCCCACTCATCATGTACCCCCGGATCTGATGGTTCATCTACGTTGAGGATAGCCTTTTCGTTGCGATCGACGGCTGGAGCCGGTTCGGTCTCGTCAAAAAAACGGGCTATATCATCTTCCATCAGCATATCGGCATCATTTGTACGAGCCATGCTTGAATTTACCTCCGTTATATTGTTATGTTTATTATAATGGCGTTTTGCCAAGAAAGCAATAGATTAAATGAATTTCGTTGTAAATAATACAACAAAAAGTAGCCTTGTTGACCTAGTTTGCCCGCATACCTGTAGGGGTTGTGGACGACTGGGAGCGGTTTTATGTGAGTGTTGTAAAAATGACATTATTAAGAACCGGCAGGCGATTTGTCCCATCTGTCGCCAAATAGTTGCGCAAAAAACTGAAAATGTTGGAGAATGTGGGCAAGGACAGGGTGCGATGCGATGCGGTGAATGTGATTCCCCATTTTTAGGGACATGGATTGGAGGATGGAGAAGTGGGGTATTAGCTAAAATAGTGAAGGAGTTTAAATATCACGGAGTGCGGGCTTGTGGAAATGTGTTGGTGGACATCATTGAGGATGCAATTCCGTCTGAGATGTTGAGAGATGAAAAGATCGTGGTGGTGCCGTTGCCTACGATTGGAAAGCATGTGCGGGAACGGGGATTGGATCATACGATGATTTTGGCAAAGAAGTTGGCACGACGAAGAGGGTGGAGCTGCAAGAGGATTATAGGTAGGGCGACAGATACGGTGCAGGTGGGTGCGAAAGTGGCGGAGCGGCAAAAGCAGGCGGAGAGTACGTATGTAATTACGGGAAAGATTGAATCTGAGGCAAGCTATATCCTGCTGGATGACGTTTGGACGACGGGTGCGACAATGCTGAATGCGGCGAGGGTAATGCGAGAAGCGGGCGCGGAAAGGTTGTTTGCTGCGGTTTTGGTGGTGGGTAAGCCGAAAAATGATGGAGGTGAAAGTGCAGTAGAAATGAAAGTTTAAAATGGAGATAGTAGGGATTAGGGTTGTTGGCGGAGCTTGTTTTAGGGAGCGGGGTATATTTTGTAGTGAATTAATAAAATAATATATAAGAAAAACGCCTACATAAGAGGCGTTTATATCGGAGTATAGGAAAGGCTAGGCGAGATAGGTGAGGAGAAGGAGGGCGCTTTCGGTGGATTCGCCAGGGGTGGTGCTGGCGCCAATGGCATTGAGGACGAAGTTAACAATGGCGTAAGCAAAGAAGGAAATGATAAGACCAAGAAGGGCATAAAGGATAGTGTTTTTGGCGTCGGTGATTTTCTTGTTGTCACCGCCGGAGACGATGTAACGAAGGCCGCCCCAGATGAGCATAACTACGGAAATGAAACCGATGACGTAGAGGGCGGTGTTAGTGAAACGATTAATAATGCCATTGGCTCCAATGAGTTCGGCAGGCATGCCGTCGGCGCGAGCGGCTTCGGCACCTTCTTGAACGGTGAGAGCCATAGCTTTGCCGGCGCAGAGGGTCAAAGCGGTACCGATGCCAGCGGTGATTTGTAGGGCGTGTTTTGCAAAATCTTTCATATGAATAATTATCTCGCAGTTATTTGATAATAGTACTTCAGATGATTATAACATAAAATATTGTTTTGTGGGGAAAATACCTGAAAGGTAGATTAGGATTAGAATAACGTCTTAAGGAGAATGTCTTTTGATATTATGCCGGTGTATGATGGGTATTTGGAGAGGTTGGATAAGGAGATTTTGCCGACAAAAAGACGTAAAAGTTCATCTCTTGTAAGAGTTTTAAGGAGGTTTTCGTGGTAAAAATACATTCCGGATTTAAGTAGACCGCCAGGTTGGGAAGTGTCGCGGAGGCCGAACTTTTGACGGATACCGCGGAGCCAGGCGTTTTCTGCGTCAAAACCATGGTTAATAAGAAAGTCGTAAATTTCGCGGAAGCCTGCAGTTTGGCTGAGGTATGCGGAGAGATACTCGAGAGCGTGTTGAAAGGCTGCGGGGGTGGGTGTGGCTAGGAATTTGTCTTGAATGAGGCAGGCTAGACCTTCTTCGGTGGGGAGGTAGTTACTGGAAGTAGGGATGTGATTATGCTGTCCATTGACGGCTCGGATAATATGAACGAGCTCGTGATTGGTGATTTCGTCGGGAGTAAGGAATTGGAGGTGGAGATGTTTACTAATTTTTAGAAGTTGCTTGTTATGGACCGGACGGGCTTGGAAGCCATGCTTGTCAACAAGTTTGACTTGGTAGTCGATACCGAGCTGCGTAAGTTTGTCTTGCATAAGGGTGGCGTAATCTGTGGCGGTAGCATTAATGGAAGGTGGAATGCTGGAGGCGAGTTTTTTCGCCAAAGTTATGTCTTCTGGGCGGAATTCGACATTGAAATAGTTTGCGGCGGCGTGGATGATTTTGGTGGTGTCTTGGCTAAGCAAGGCATCGATTAGTTCCCCATTGCATGGATTGGATTTGGTAAAGCTGGAGATAGATTCTTCGCTCCAGTTGTATTGAAGTTGCGGAGAATAGTTAGCTATGGTAAAGAAA
Source organism: uncultured Candidatus Saccharibacteria bacterium (assembly GCA_948663575.1). Classification (GTDB taxonomy): domain Bacteria; phylum Patescibacteriota; class Saccharimonadia; order Saccharimonadales; family Saccharimonadaceae; genus Nanosyncoccus. The sequence continues at coordinate 2,847 of CAPNAV010000037.1, read as the reverse complement.
CGCTCTTTTTCGGTGGCGAGGTTGGTTGGGGTGATGAATTTGAGATAAGACATTAAATTAATTATAGCAGAATGTTTTGTAAGAAAAGACGAGGGATGTGATTTTGTGGTGGGAGATTATTCTTGTCGCTTTGCTCCAAGATAAAAGCCTGCATTTCCTCAAAAATGAAGATGAATCCTCATTTTGCTCGGAAACTTGTCTTTTCTAACTCCCTTTGGGAGTTACTAATCTCTCAACTAAGTGATACATAATAAAAGAAAGCCCGTTGGGCTTTATTCTTTATTATGGCGGAGGGTGGGAGATTATGATTGCTATTGCAATCATTTCGCTGGGCGTCGCCTCAAAAAGAAAACAAATGTTTTCTTTTCCTCGTCTCCTACAGCGACCGAACTCTTATAGAGTTCGCATCCCCCATAGCTTAATCCATAACTATTTTAAAATAGCCACATTGTCATATGCCTATTTTAAAATAGTTTGGCGGAGGGTGGGAGATTCGAACTCCCGCGCCAGGTTTCCCCAGCCTAACGGATTAGCAATCCATCCCCTTCAGCCACTTGGGTAACCCTCCATATGTTGTACATTATAGCGCATTTCATAGTAGATGTAAACCGTTCCCTGCGCATTTTGCTTTATTGATTTACTGGAAGGTGTGATTTTTGAAGGTAATATGTAATATGTTATAAAGCTATTGGAATTGTATTCTGATTGGAAAATTGTGATATAATAAGGTTATGGCAGAAGGGTCAAAGAAAACGGATCTAATTAGCTGGGAGGCTGAGGAGTATATTGTACGTGATAAAACCGCATGGTGGTACGTCGGCTTGGTTGTGGTGGGGTTGGTGCTTTCTGGGTTGTCGATTTGGTTGCAGTGGTGGACGTTTTTGGTTGTGGTGATACTTAGTATTATAGCTTTGGTGATTTATGTATTACGTCCGCCGCGCATGTTAAGATATTCGATGAGTAATAAAGGAGTGAGCGAAGGTGAGCGTTTGTATGCATACTCTGAGTTTAAGTCCTTTGGGATTTTGCAAGAAGCTGGGCATTTTGCGATTGTTTTGACACCGCGAAAGCGTTTCGCTCCGAGAGTTACAGTTTATTTTCCTGAAGCTCAGGGTGAGGAAATTGTAGATGCGTTTGGTGCGCGTTTGCCAATGGAAGAAGTAAAGCTTGATATGTTGGATAGACTAATAAAATTCTTGCGCATTTAGATTTTGTGGTATAATGTGTAGTATACGTTACTGTAAATAATATAAAGTAAAGGTGGGAAGGTAATATGAACCAAAACCGTAATAAAGATAATGATTTGCAGCGTGCGATCGATGAGATTACTCAAAAGAGTGGCGCTGGCGCTAAGTCAGCTGGTCCAGCTCCAGCATCGCAACCAGTAGGTGGGATGATGCCTCCAGTTGGGCAGCCATCTGGTATGAAAATGCCACAGCCTGCGATGCCACAAATGCCAAGTATGCCACCTATGGGTAGTGCTTATGGTCGCCCAATGGGGTATGGTTCGGATATCTCTAAAGTGAAGGAAGCTGCTCTTAAGGAGCTGTTCCCGATTATGGATCGTGTTGAAGTGGAGCCCGAGAAACGGTTCTTGTTGTATCAGGAAATGTTGACTACTATGCGTGATAAGGCTGTGATTGCACCTGCTTATGAAGCGGCTCGTCAGATTCGTGACGATAAGGTACGCGCTGATTCGTTGCTATACCTTATTAATTCTATTGATGAAATGTCTTTGTAAGAAGATAATCTAAGAACAGTAAATTCCCTGCTTTGGCGGGGAGTTTTACTTTGAAGATTATTCTGTTTGTGGGGGTGAAGTTGTTCATAATATGTATAATTGTGATAAAATGAAGAAAATAACATTAAATGTAGGGAGATTATGGAAGAAAAGACTTCGAAGCCGGCCAAACAGGGTGCGGCAAATAATAAGACTGGTTTGATTGCAGCTATTGTTGTGGCCGTGGTTGTGGTGATTGCTGTGGTTGTGGCGATTATTATCATGACTGGTAAAAAAGATGACGGTCAAGCTAATGACGGTAATAATGGCGGATCCAGTAATACTGAGGTTGGCACGATGGAGATCGGTGACAAGGATTATGGGTTTGTTACCATTCCAAATAACTGGAAGAAGGTTGAAAATGAAGAAGATGGTTTGCAGTATAGTGACCCGAAGAAAGAATACTTCGTTTCCATGCTCGTTGAGGATGTGGATGAGGAACTGAATGCTGAATTGTGGGCTGAGGGCGTAAAGGTTGTCTTTGCTCAGAGTGGTGTTGAAAATGTTGAAACTGAGACCAAGAATATTCCTGGTGTTGGTGATGCTGTCGTGGTGACAGGTCACTTTGGTTCTCCATACAATCGTTGGTTGGCTGCTTGGATTGTTGATACTCCAGATGGTAAGGTTCACTATGTTGCTGTTGAGGGGCCAGATAAAAATAACGATATTTTCTCAGTTCCAGAGACGTTCAAATATACTAAATAGTTAGTATAAAAATATATAAGCCCTGTGAGAACGGGGCTTTTTTGATGAGTCTCCAAACCTAGTTTGTGAGAGAGCGGCACATTAGCTCCAGCAGACTAGCTTGTGAGGATGGTGGATACAATGCCTTTCTCTCCAAACCGTAGTTTGTGGGGAGCGTATGGTAGCAGCTTGGTTAATCTAGCTATCTCCACTATTCTCCTCGTCTGGTGAATAGAACGCTTACCCCTCTAAACCATAGTTTGTGAGAAACGGTATGGCAAAGTATCTCCAGCAGACTAACTCGTGAGGGATGTTAGTATGATGCTTATCTCTCCAAACCATAGTTTGTGATGAAAACGGCACTGTTGGTTCTGTATGTATAC
>CAPNAV010000036.1 GCA_948663575.1 uncultured Candidatus Saccharibacteria bacterium | reverse complement strand
GACTTTAGTCGCGTTGGAAGAGGCGTCCCGTGCCCGTGACGAATCGCGTAGGAGACGAGAGAAAAGAAAGCTTCACTTTCTTTTCCGAGACGACGCCCGCGAATCTGAGCGTAGCGAAGATAGGTTCGAGCGACATCGTGTCGAGAAAGTAGTATACATACAGAACCAACGGAGCCGTTTTCATCACAAACTATGGTTTGAGAGAGAGGAACACTAACTAGCATCCTTACCATCCCCACAAACCACCTTTATTCTACTTCCCTTCCTTACCTCCATCCGCAGTATTTTCATCTTTTCACTTTCCCCTTCCGCTTGTACCACCACCTCTGTTGGCTCCCCAAACTCAATCGCATCCCCTTCACTATCACTCAATTTTATACCAAAAACCACACTTCTAAGCCCAAACCCTACCATCCTCCAAAATCCGCTCAATCTACGCGTAACGCTCCCAAATTTCTCCGCATCCAAATACCATTTTCCACCCTTCATAACCTTTGCTAGCCTCGGCCCATTCACCGCTAAATAATCCGTCGTCCTACTTGGCGCCATTTTGCCATTCATTTTTATCTCCTCTGGCAAAAACTGACGTCTCCTATTTCTCAAAAACCATTTCAGTGCCACAAACAACGAGAACCCCACCCCTTGCTTTCCTGTTTTTAACTTTTTTCGCACTCTTTTTTCGTTCATAGCTTGCGTCGCTTCCGCCAGCAAACCCATCGTCACATAACATGCTGCCCATCGCCAATGTTTACCGTCCACTATCACTTCTAATGGATAAATCTCTTTCAACTCATCCCGCTCAAATTTTTCTACAATTTCCCTCACTCCACCTAAATATTCATCGCCATATTCCACCGGACGTTTTACACCTAGCATCCCCGCCATGTCATTAAAATTCCCGTATCCTAACACCCCTAATGCCACATTTTTACCCGCAAGCATCACCCCATTCAATGCCACCGCCGCCGTGCCATCTCCACCAGCCGACACTACCAAATCGCCATCACGCAACATCTGCGCCAAAAGTTCTGCGTTCTCATCAACTGCTGTTTTTTTTACTTCAAACTTTCCCACCATCCACCCTGGTATTTTCCAAACTTGCTCAATCACCTCTGATCTCACTGCCACATAATGCGACGCACCAGAGTTATATACCAGGATTAATTTTCTCATAAGTCAGTAGTATCGAAGTTAACACCGCCCGGTATCAACCAATTCAAAATCGTAAACATCGCCGCCCACGCAATCAAACCAATCACCACCTCATATAATCGTTTCTTTGCCGCCGCCACCTGACTCTCATTATCTCTCGCTGTCATATATTGAATACCCGCAATCAGCACTCCTAATACCGCCGCTGCCCCAATTCCATAAACCAGTACATTAAATACGATCTTCAGCAACCCACTAATCGTCAAACCATCCGGCAAGATACTAGTCTCAGCCTTAACGCCATCCGCCATAATTCTCCAGACTCCCAGAAAAAACCTTTCCACACTTCTCTCCTTATTTCAAATACCCGTGCAGCTTTTTTGTCTGCTTATGTTTACGCAACTTCGATAATGCTTTCGCCTCAATCTGGCGAATTCGCTCCCTCGTCACGGAAAACTCATTCCCCACTTCCTCAAGCGTATGTGGCCTACCTCCGCCGATTCCAAACCTCAACCGAATAATTTTCTGTTCCCTCTCAGACAAAGTCATCAGAATTTCCGCAATTTGCTCCTTCAGAATCTGATTAGCCGTTGCATCCTCTGGTGAATCCCGTTCCGAATCTTCAACAAAGTCCCCCAAAACCGACTCTTCATCATCACCATCTCTACCAACTGACGCATCCAAAGAGGCAATATCCTGCTTAATTCGCATTACATATTCAATTTTATCAACTTCCATCCCCATCGCCGCGGCAATTTCCTCATTGGTCGGCTCACGATTCAATTCCTGCGTCAAGCGTCGTGTCGTCCGCAACACTTTATTAATCGTCTCCACCATATGCACTGGGATACGAATTGTCCTCGCCTGATCCGCAATTGCGCGCGTAATCGCTTGACGAATCCACCAAGTCGCGTATGTCGAAAACTTAAACCCTTTATCCGGATCAAATTTCTCTACCGCGCGGAGCAAACCCGTATTTCCCTCTTGAATCAAATCCAAAAAATCCAAACCACGCCCACCATAGCGTTTCGCAATCGAAACCACGAGACGCATATTCGCCTCTGCCAACTTATCCTTAGCTTTTTTATCCCCTGCCAAAGCCTTCTTAGCTAATTCCTGTTCTTCCTCCTGATCTAGCAACGGGATTTTACCGATTTCCCGCAAATACATCCGCACTGAATCGTCCGCAAAAGCATCGACATTATCTGCCGTAATCGCCAACTCCTCATCCGAAAATTCTTCCGCATCAACCAAATCATCTGCCGCCGGATCTCCTATCATATCACCGAGATCCATCATTGCGTTTTTGTCTTTTACGATATCATCACCATCCATTACAGCACATTATATCGCAGTATCGCGTTTTTGCAACCCTCATTTCCCAATATCATCAGTCTTATTTTATATCTTTCCAGCTATAGAAGTCTCACTCCCTAATCCCCAACACCCCTTTTTAGTACCATAATCTTTCGCAAAATCTCACTCATTTTCTCATCGTCCCCAGCATCCTCCGCCTTCGCCAGCTCCTCAGTCAAACTATCCACCTCTTGCTTTGCCATTTCTGCCTTATACCGCGCCAAAAGCTCGGTCGCTTCTTTTTCTAATGCGCCTTTCCCCCAATCCTTATATCTCTCCTCAAACACCAATTCCAACTCTTTTTGCCGCACCGCATCTTCCGGCACTTCCACTCCTTTTACGCTCTCCACACCCCCAAGTAGCACAATCGCCTGCAATCTATCTTTCACCCCTTGCAAAACATCTGACTGCGCCTCTAGTTCTAATTTTTTCAACCGCTTTGGCGCCGACACTTCAATCTTCTTAGCTCTTAGATCCTCCACCGAACAATCCAACCTCCTTGCCACCAACTGCTCATAATGCTTACGTTCTACCGCATCATTCACATACCTCAATAATTTCATCGCCAAATCTGAATATTCACGCTTCCCCATTCCTGACGACAAATCCAAATTCTCCTCATATTTATCCAACAACCAATCCACCGCCGAACGATAATTCTTCACCGCTTCTTGCCAAAGCAGCGGATCTTTTTGTATCAACTCATCCGGATCTTTTGCCCCATGATAATCCGAAATCACGCTCAAATTCACTCCCAAGCTTCCCGCCATCATAATCGCCCGTTCCGTCGCTTTCACGCCCGCCGCATCGCCATCATACGCCAATCTCACGTCCGGTGTCAATCTCGATAAAATCTTCAAATGATTTTCCGTCATCGCCGTTCCACTCGTCGCCACCGCCTCTTTGACCCCCGCCTGATGCGACGAAATCACGTCCATATTTCCCTCCACAATCACCACGAAGTTGTTCTGCCGAATCGACTCTTTTGCTTGTGCTAACCCAAATACGAATCTCCCCTTGTTAAAAAGCACGGTTTCTGGCGTATTTAGATATTTTGGTTCACCTTTGTCAATCACCCTTGCCGTAAACCCGATTACCCCGTTCGTATCAATAAACGGCACCATCATCCGCCCTCGGAATAAATCCCCTCCAAACCGATTCAGCAACCCCCCTGCCTCCATCTCGGCTTTGTTATACCCCTTTCTCTGCAAAAACTCCACCAAAGCCTTCCCAGTATTTGGCGCATATCCAATCCGAAACTCCGCCACTGTTTTCCGGTTCATATTCCGCTTATAAAACACATACTCGCAAATAGCCTTATTTTTCGTCAAACAAAACTGATAATACTTACATGCCAACTCTACCGCCTCTCTCGCTCGTCGCTTACGCTCCGCCACTGCCTTATCACCACCCCCATATTTCGTCAGCTCCACCCCCGCCTGCGCCGCCAATTTCTCCAACGCCTCCCGAAAAGAAACCCCCTCCACCTCCATTACAAAAGTAAAAATATCCCCACCTTTATTCGACGAGAAATCATGCCAAATCCCCTTTTCTGGCGACACCATAAAACTCGGCGTCTTGTCCACTCCCCAAGGCGACCGTCCCTTTAAACTCCTCCCCGTCCGTTTCAACTCAATATATTGAGATACCACGTCCTCCACCGGCAGCCGCGCTCGAATCTCCTCTTTCGCGTCATCCATACCCTCATTATACCATATTCCGCTCCTCCCTCCCATTTCTCATCAACTCTTTCTCGTCAAACGCGCTCTTTTATCCAACTCTTCACTTCTATCAATTTACGTCCCACGCTGTTATCTACATCATAATCTCAAGACGTGTCCAAATACCTCAAAGAATGCACTAACATACCCTAAAAATACCTGCAAAATCCCACTTTTTTACAAAAAACTATTGCTTTTTTCACAAAAGTATGCTACAATAGAATATGAACTTTCCGATTTATCCAGAAAAGGAGGTGATTATATGCGCCATAATCGCTATTTCAATTTCACTAGTTCAATGCGTCCCCAAAATGCTCAAATAGGTGACATAATAACGCTTGAATTAGTGGAAAACTATTCACGGAAAGAACTCACATTAGAAACAACAGTTGGATACCGCGAAGACTTCCCCTGTAGTACCCAACTCAAAGGACGTATTATGATGGATGGCCATCATTATAACATTGAGATTAACCTCAATCAAAACCATCCTCAAAAAGATTTTGTCGTCCTCATTGAGACCTAAGTCTCAAACCCAGCCTCGCGAGCATCGCGGGGCTTTTTCCTTAACTAATCTCCCGTCCTTGACCCCGTTTTTACTCATTTCATGCTAATTATCCGCCTCCCGCATTTCAATTTCGCGTAAAACATTAGTGAAGATATCCGGAGAATTATCGCCAATCGGCTCTAGCCTCAGCCCCTGTTTTTCAACATTTTCCTTCATCCGCTCATAACTCCAGTTTTCCGGATAACTCATCAAAATCTTCCCGCTCTCATAATCTTTGTGCATCTGCTGAATTTCTCGCGCCAGCTCTCTTGACAGTCCACCGCTTTCTCTTGCCAAATCCGTCACCTCGCTCAACGCCAATGCTCCCATTGCCTGTGCTCGCGTCTTTGGATTCGGATATTTCTCATACCTTTCCTTATAAAACACCTCATTCATGTCGCCAACCCCCCTTCCTAACGACGTTTTATGGCTATACCAAATCGGCACACTCAAATGTTGCCTTTCTCCACCACCATTACTAGCTTTAAACCCCGGCGACCAAAAATACTCCCCGTTCACGCTCGCCAATTCTGGAATTGCCCTCTTCAAAATATATTTCGCAATATCCAAAGTCACTCCCGTATCTTTCACTTCGTCCACAATCAACAAATTCTTGCCATCCAACCTCGTTGGCAGTTTCATCACCTCCATCGGATCATCCGTTTCTATCCCGCCCTCCACATAAAGCGCTCGTACTTTTGCAAAAATTTCTTGCGGAATTTTATCCGCATTCTTTACAAAATCATGAAAATTCGGTTTCCTACTCTGCCCGTCTTTATCTTCCAAATATCCAGCCATGTCAAGCTCCAAACCAGCACGTCTCAACCATGGCAATCTATCAATATTCAAGTAAGAATGTTCTGGTCGTTGCTTATCAGAAAAATCCTTCCAAAATTCATTAACTATCCAGCTCACTGGTCTTGCTGATTTATCCAAATAAATCACATGATCTGGCTTCAGCCTGTTTTCCTTCTCATAATATGGCGCTGTTCCATCCTCTGCAGCGATCAAACTCGCCGTCGCTGTCACATAACGCGACATCGTCTTATCAATATTCCATGATATTTTAGTATTATTTCCCCAATGCGGATGTTCTTGTACTTGCTTTCGAAAAATCGGATAATCATCCGGATTCACTCGATAGTTCTCTGCTGGCGACAGTACTTCGCCCACAATATTCGCTTGTAGCGATTCTTGTACCCGAATTCTATCCACGACACCTTGCTTGCCAGCTGTACTTACTTTTTTCTTCACGGCCACTCCAGGCGACGACGATCGCACAATTCTCGCATCTGCCATCAAATTCGCCTTCAGTTGTTCTCTACTCATTACGCTTGTTTTTGAGACTTTCGCATCAACATCAGAAAAATCCGCCTCAACCGCCGCTACAGAACCGCCACCACCGCCAGGATTATGAATCGAGTTTAGGCTACTATTAGAAGCATATGAATCCAAATTTCCCTGCTGCTTATCTGCTTTATCACCAGAAGAATGCGCCTCAAAAGTGGCTTTAGTATTGATATCTGCTAAGTCTTTCCTTGTTTTGACATTAGAAGAATACATCTCCAAAGCCCCAAAAGCCACCTTCGCCCGCTTTCGCACTACTGCTAGTGGCACCTGTTTTTCATCATTTTCATGGCTATTTATTTTTTCATGCATATTTTCAGCCTATTCTATGTTTATTTTTTGCGTTTTCCGCCATATCCTATAATCTCATTGTATCATATTATCAATAATAACAAGGTAATTTGGTGAGCGATGAAAAATATCAAACTGAGCCATGGAATAATAATCACGGCGTCACGCTACCAGAAGGAGTTGGAGCAACTTACAACGTCAGCCTCTCTCCATTATTCATCAATAGAAACGGTAGAAACAATGGCAATACAACAGAAGGATATGCAATTACATGGCGAGGTAATAGCGGATACGCTTGGACGGCCAATACCGAAAGAAATCTAAATGCGTATCACGTTTACTTCAGCGCTGCGGTCTTCTCGCCATCTGGTATATATACTCATTTCCACACCTTTTCCCTCCGCTGCCTAGTCTCTACTAATAATGGATAATGATAAAGAAGTTGCGCAGATAACCTCAACCAATCATTTTCACTCACCCCAACTTGTTCCAGCGTTACAAGTTCAACTGCAATTCTACAGAGATAAACTTATCACAGAATATCTTAATTAACCAATTCTCCACTCATCTTACGGTAATTTGGTGAGCGATGATGACTATAATGGCGGCTGGGGTGCGAATGCTGGTACTACTTTGCCGGAGGGAAACCAGGCAATATACAATATCATGCTATCACCGTTTTTTATGCCACGTAGTGGAAGGGTTGGCGGGATTAATGATACTAGCGGAGCTAACGTTATTCTGGATAATGGCGGTTGGGGTCGTTTATGGTCTGATACTATATCTAACAATGACAGTGCGTATAATCTAGCGTTCGCCAGAGGAATCTGGCCATCGGCTAAGGATGCTAGAACTCATGCCTTTTCCCTCCGCTGCCTAGTCTCTACTAATAATGGATAATGATAAGATTCTGCTCCTGGTTTTACTTCTGACTGCATTTTTCAATTCTATTCCAATCCAGGGTCAGTACCTCGGGGTCTCTACCTCGAGGATAATAGCGTGATAGAGTAGCAAATTTAGCGAGGTATTTTTGGTATATAA
>CAPNAV010000035.1 GCA_948663575.1 uncultured Candidatus Saccharibacteria bacterium | reverse complement strand
TGAATTCTGTGCTTATGGTTATTATGTCAAAATTGTATTGACAAAAGGGGGATAGAGTAGTGATTTATTTTTATGATCAAGATTATTTGTTCGGGTTTTAGATATTGAAAATATACAAAATGGAAGACCCAGGGTCGTAATGCATATTCTATAATATGCGACCCTGGGCTAAGCTTCCCAATATTCAGTTGTTAAAAGTTGCGAGAAATGCGACTGACTAAGCAGAGTGACGGCTTAATTCCCTGCGGGCGCAATAATACTCGTCGTCCGTCAAGACACCATAATAGCCTTCACGCAGCTGCCACTCTACGTCGCAAAACTGCTCAGCTATTGCCAAGAGGCTTTCCGGAGTTTCCAGCTTCTGCTGCGGATAATCCGTACCAGCCAGAGCTTCCAGATCAAAATGCTCACAGTTAAGCTCGGCGTTGCCGTTGCGGAAAAACTCAGGGTTCAGACCATCCCCGATGCCATCTCTGCAAGTCAGGCTTTCGCCGTCTTCGTCGATAGACTCGCTGCAAGGGTAAACCGCCTCGGGCGTAACCCGATAAAGGTCGCGACTTTTCTTTCCAACGAAATACCAAAAAGGCACCTCATCGGAGAAAAAATTGTCACGAACCTTCGCGATGGCGCGCTCGTATGCGTCGGGATACAGAGTTTCCCAGAAGCACTGCGACACATTGATCCCGCTGGCATACGTCTGGCTGCAAACGAATTTGCCATCTTCGCCTCTTTTGAACAGGGCGACTGCGCCTTCGTATGTAGCAACAGCAACGAATGTCTGGATTTCGGAGACGCGATAACTGGCTCCAGTGTAAGCGAGATGGTCAGACTTAATAATGGTATCATCGGGCTGCGAGAGAAATCTCTGCAGATCACAGACATTCACGAACCAGTCGGCTTCGGACGTAAGATCCTCTTGAGGTTCGTCGGAATACCGACACACCCACCGGCTATACTCCTCGTCCGCTTCCTGATACATCAGCTTGCCGTTCGTCATATACACTTCCAGCATAACCCGTCCGTTCTTTGTTTCTTCCATAACAGTCTCCTCTCTGGTGTCCCGTTTCTCGGGTTCACCTAGCAAAAACTATAGCTACTGCTGCAAATATTCCACACTTTGCGACTAGCTCTTGCTCAAAGTGAGGTATTTGCAGGCTAAAACAGAGGTTAGCATAGCAAATATCTCACTTTAAGCGTTAGAGAATACAACTTTAATATTGGGTTAAGATTCTTAAGCTCTAATCAGTGAGTAATTCTTGATTAGACTTATGTTCCTATTGTAGCACAGATAGCGCAAAAAGTCAATAGTGATTATACTTATTTTGCATTTTTGGGAGGATTTTAGCTGAGTAATAGCGGTAGATTGGTTTAGGAATTTTTGAGGTTTTGTGGTGTGACTGAATTTTTGGCTAGAATTTTTATAAAAGTCAAGGTTGCAAAAATGATCATTTGCTTATTAGGGTTGCGAGATAAGGGCGACCATCGCTGAGAATACTAGAAAATAGTAGACGAACTACGGTGACATAGGCGTTATGCAGTCGGCATAGGGTTGTTGAATAATTATTTTGCTTTAGGGGTAAATACTAGATGAGAGATGATATTTATTATTAGAAATGCTTGGGGGTGGTGTTGTGAATTATTTGGCGGGATCGGCCGGAATGCCCTGCCGTTAGCGTGGTTAATGTCGTCGTGGTGTCATGAAATATTTGGCGGGGTCGGCTTGCCTCATGGCGTGTAAGTCAGGCGAGGCTAAAGATGCAAAAGCCCCAGCCTGGACGGCTGGGGTTGCTTTTTAAAAAAGTACTTTTAACTTTAATCCTGTGTGTGGTTTTATGCGACAACTCTGGTGATTCCTAGCGTCTGATTGCGATCAATCGTCGTCGTCATCATAGTCCTCTTCGTCATCCTCTTCATCTTCATCATCATCTTCGTCATCGTTGTTATCGATTGATTGATTCTTTGCCTTTTCCTTGTCCGCCTCTATTTTAGCGTAGGCAAGTCCGAGTGTTGCACAAAAGACAACACCACCTACTAAAGCTGTTGTGGCGCAATCCCTATATATGCCCTGGATGCCGCCTACGAATGCAGTAAAGCCGACGACGAGTGGCGTGAGGCGATTGCTTTTGTAGGACCAGGCAAATACAATGACATAGATAATGAATAGCACGGTCGTGGCAAGCCATTTGACGCTGACTAGCCAGGCAAAGAGTGAGCCAGCGGTGTTGATGACTATGAGCAGATATGTGGTATACACGATCAGACTGACCACGTTGTAGATAAAGCAGCCTTTGCCGAATTTTTCGTTGACGGCCATAATGATAATGACGCCAACAACGGCAAGCGCAATGAGGATTGTCAGCAGCCCGGTGGGAGAGTTAAGCCATCTAAATACCCCACCCAGGATCGTAATTGAGACAGAGCTGAAAATAGTACTAATCATAATACCCCTCCTTCTTTGATATGAATAACCACTGGAATCACTGGTTGCTAAGTAGCGATAGGCTCGTTAAAATTAAGCCTTCATTTTTCGTTGTAGCATACTTTTGTCATTTTGTCTAGATGGTTTTACTAGATAAAGGGGTGAGCACTGCGCTGAATTGAGGGTTTGGGCGGGTTAATCGGAGGGGACGAGCGAGAAGACGAGAGAAAGGATGGGCTGCCGTATGACAAAAACATCCATTTTGGATTATTGGTAATGGTAAACTTAATGCTGGGCTACATGGCAAAAAGCACCCGATTTGGGCGCTTTTTGAGTGGGTGGTTCCCTGTTTTGAGCTACTTGATGCAGCCGACACTTATGCTTATGGCTATTGGCCGATTTAGCGACTAACCAGGGAGATTGTTGATCGACCTGCAAATACATGAGCGCGCTAATCGCTGCTGAATATGCTACTGCTAATTCATCTAGTGTCAAGCCTCGGATTATTAGGTATTGATCGAGGATTTATGGATTTTGTCGACTTAAAGCTCAGAAACTGCCAGGGATTATTTGTCGACGACTTCGCCTTCGACTGGCTCGCCATCACTAGAGGAGCTGGAAGAGTCGGCAGAACTGCTGGCGTCGGAGGAAGCGTTTTGGTACATCTTGGCACCGATTGGCATCATAACGTTGTCGAGATCCTTGATAGCAGATTCGTATTTTTCCTTGTCGGAGGACTCGTCGGCCATAACTTTTTTGGCGGCTTCGACAGCTTCCTTGATAGACTTGACTTCATCTTCGGAAATCTTGTCTTTGTATTCATCGGGCATTTTTTCGGCCTGATAAATCTTGTTCTCGAGCTGATTCTTAGACTCGATGGCTTCGCGCTTCTTTTTATCCTCATCGGCGTGAGCTTCGGCTTCTTTCTGGGCTTTTTCGATATCTTCTTTGCTCATGTTGCCGGAGTTTTGAATCGTAATGCTCTGCTCTTTGCCGGTGCCTTTGTCTTTGGCGGTGACATTCAAGATGCCGTTGGCGTCGATATTGAAAGTGACTTCAATCTGAGGGACGCCGCGAGGAGCAGGAGCGATACCGTCGAGAATGAAACGACCGAGAGACTTGTTGTCGCGGGCCATTTCGCGCTCACCCTGGAGAACGTGAATCTCGACCTGAGGCTGGTTGTCGGCGGCAGTGGAGAATACTTCGGACTTGCTGGTCGGGATGGTGGTGTTGCGCTCAATAAGCTTGGTGGAAATGCCGCCCATGGTCTCGATACCGAGAGAAAGCGGGGTAACGTCAAGCAAGAGGACATCCTTCACATCGCCTTGCAAGACACCACCTTGGATGGCAGCACCGACAGCGACGACTTCGTCTGGGTTGACGCCCTGCATGGGGTCTTTGCCGAAGATTTTCTTGACTTCTTCGACGACGGCTGGCATACGGGTCATACCACCGACCATGACGACTTCGTTGATGTCTTTGGCGGTGAGTTTGGCGTCGGCGAGAGCTTTTTCGACGGGGCCAGCAAGACGCTCGAGGAGAGGCTTAACCAGCTCTTCCATCTTGGCACGGGTCAAAGTGTATTCGAAATGCTTCGGGCCATCGGCGTCAGCAGTCAAGAATGGTAAGTTGATCTCGACTTCTTTGGCGCTAGAAAGCTCTTTTTTGGCTTTCTCGGCTTCGTCTTTGATGCGCTGCATAGCGGCGGCGTCATCGCGGATGTCGATGCCGGATTCTTTCTTGAATTCATCGATAAGGAAGTTGACGATGATGTTGTCGAAATCTTCACCACCGAGATGTGTGTCACCGTTAGTGGATTTCACTTCGAAAACACCGTCACCGAGCTCAAGAATGGAGACATCGAAAGTACCACCACCAAGGTCGAAAACGGCGATTTTTTCGTCTTTTTTACTCTCGAGACCGTAAGCCAAAGCAGCGGCAGTAGGCTCGTTGATGATGCGCTTGACCTCAAGGCCAGCGATTTTGCCGGCATCTTTGGTGGCTTGGCGCTGGGAGTCATCGAAATAAGCTGGGACGGTAATAATAGCTTCGGTGACTGGCTCGCCTAAGAAAGCCTCGGCATCGGCCTTAATCTTGGAAAGAATCATCGCAGAAATTTCTTCTGGAGTGTATTCTTTGCCATCCATTTCGACGGCGACGCCGGCGCCCTTTTTGACAATCTTGTATGGCATAATATCAAGGTCGCGCTGAACTTCTTTGTCGTCGAATTTGCGGCCGATTAAGCGTTTGATACCATAAATAGTATTCTTTGGATTGGTGACGCGCTGGCGCTGAGCAACTTTGCCCACGAGGCGGTCGCCTTTTTTGGTGACGGCGACGACACTAGGAGTAGTGCGATCGCCTTCACTATTCGTGATGACCTCTGGCTTGCCGGCAACCATGTAGGCAAAAGCAGAGTTGGTAGTACCAAGGTCAATACCAATGATTTTTGACATTATTATTCCTTTCTTTGATATGTCAAGATTAGATTGATTCCCGAGTGTCTACGAATTTGGCAAGTTTAGGGTTAATGGTGAGATTTGAAAAATCGAACCTTGCGGGCCGTGATTTTTTAAAATCTCAGTCAGGAAGTCAAGCTTCAAAACCCTAAACCCGCTAAATCCGTAGATACTAGAAACAGCAATTTATCTCAATATCATTTTAAATAACATAATCTTGTAATCAGTTTATATCATTAGCACTCATTTGGCAAGACTGCCAGACGGAATTGTTGGCACTCTCATATGTTGAGTGCTAATTAGCTCTATTTTAACGAGGTTGGAGATGGTTGTCAAGGGTTTTGTGAAGAAAATTGGCAAACGAGGCGTGAGAATGCTAATAAATGGCGGTGGTTTTGGACGATTTGAGCGGTTTTGGATTTTGTTGAATGATTATTCTTGTCTTGGACGTAAGCATGGTGAGAAATATAAAATTTATAGATGGCGCCGTGAGTCATGCGACAAGGATAATATTTGATTATCTTGAGATTTTTAAGCACGAAAATGCCCCGCCGGTGAGGGCGGGGCGGGTGGTACTATGCCGGAATAGATGATGGGCGCAATTATTATTTATTATTCGCCGGAATTGATATTCTCCTCGCGTTCGGACGAACGCATTTTTTTGAGAAATTCAGCTACCATGGCGACCATTATGGCTATTACCATGATTCCGAAGGCCGTCATAAGCAGCCTCCCTATAATGCTGATGGCTTCGAACATAGGGTAACAAAAAACACCAGAAACACAATCTCGAATAAAGCTATGAATATAGGAATCGCATTTCCTCCCCACGCAGTAATGGCTTCTTCAAAGACTTTCTTTATTTTCTTAATCATTGACTATACCACCTTTCTTTTTTTGAATGTGCTTTTCTGCTCATCTGATAATCCCACTCCTTTTGAGATATTTTGGTTTGATGAACATGAAAACGCGAGCTTTGTTTATCAAGCTTACACTTTCATTGTAGCACACAATTGTATTTTTGTCAATACATGGGTGCACTGCAATAGGGTGCGATTAGGTCGGGCAATGAATAAACTGATCAAAGTGACCTTGCAAAAATTTCCGATAGATTTTGATAATGGTGTTTTCGGAGAGCAGGCCGTAACCCCAAGCGTCAAAACTAACATTAAGGACGGGGAGGCCGCTGGATGCCTTCTTGAGAGTCCATAAGTTGTGGACGCTGCCGCAAATGGACGGCTTAAGCTGAGAATAGCCAAGCAGAAGACGGGGATCATGAGCCATGCGCCAAGACATTGTGCCAATCATGACATCGTGGACACCGAAGTAGATATCCAGACAACCGGGGCGATTGCGGAGGATTTCCTCGGCCACCTCGGCGAAATTGGGAATTTGCCGTTCTTTGTCACCGCAAATGATATACAGATGACACTCGGGCAGCTGGTTGTAGAACTTGAGATCATCCAACTCGCAAATAAGATTGCCGATCAGATAAAGCTCATCGTCTGGCTTGATGCGCTTAGTACATTCATGCAAGAATCTCTGCTCGACCATTGCGGGCGGAGTGCCTGTGTAAATTAACGGGTTATCGGAAGAAGATTTTTGCCCAATCAAGAGATCGGATGTGAAATACTTTGCCAATAAAATCACCTCTTTCTAGAATATAAGGAGCAATGCCTAATGCAACTTGTTTATTATACTATGCTGACTCGAGTTTGTCAATTAATTCTATCCTGATGACGAGATTGGCGACTTAGTATAGATGTTTTGTAGTATTTTGAAAGATGCCTGGGGCTATATGTAGATTGGTGGTGGGACATTTCTGGGCCAGGGATTAGGGGTTGACTTCTGGAAAGGGATTGATATAATGGAGATATACAGATATTGACCGGCCCGAAGAGGGGCGGTTTTTAGTTGGATTATAATGTATTGAGAAAGGATAGAAAATGGAAGGTTTAGACCTGAAACAGATGACAGCGATGGTGGGGATGATTGCCGAGGAAAAAGATTTGCCAGAAGAAACCGTGCTAGATGTGGTGCAGATGGCGATTGCGGCGGCATGGCGACGTGATCATGGTGATAAAGAGATGGATGTGCGAGCGCTTCTAGACATGAACACCGGAAAAGCGAAGGTTTTTGTGACGCGTGAGGTGATTGAGGATGGGTTGGCTTATAATCCAGCGACTGAAATTCCGCTAGAAGAAGCGAAGAAAATTGACGCGAATGCGGAAATTGGAGGAATGGTCGAGGAAGTGAGCGAAGTGACCGAGTTTGGGCGCGTGGCGGCAATGACTGCAAAACAGGTGGTGATTCAGAGGCTACGTGAGGCAGAGCGAGATGCGGTGCTGTCAGCGTTTGAGGATAAAATTGGCACCGTGGTGACAGGCGTAGTGGCAAGGGTGGAACCGAGATTAGTGCGCGTGGACCTGGGGCGTGCAAATGGAATTATGCCGAAAAGCGAGCAAATTGACGGCGAATATTATACCGTTGGTGAGCGGATTAAAGTTTATATTAAGGGCGTGGAGCATGATGAAGCACGGGCGCAACTAATCTTATCACGGGGGAGCGCGGAGTTTATTGAATATTTGTTCCGTCAGGAAGTGCCAGAGCTGGAGAATGGTTCGGTGGAAATTAAGGCGATCGCACGCGAGGCGGGACGTCGCACGAAGATCGCGGTGGTGTCGAATGTGCCTGGGGTGGATCCAGTGGGAACCTTTGTGGGCGGACGCGGAGTACGCGTGAATGCAATTATGCAAGAAATTGGCGACCGCGAGAAGATTGATATCATCAACTGGAGCGATAATCCTTCGGAATATATCCGCGAGGCATTGAGCCCGGCGGAGGTGACAAGGGTGGAAATCGATGGAAAACGTGCAAAAGTCTATGTGGCCGAGGATCAACAGTCGATTGCGATTGGCCGCCAGGGCCAGAACGTGAGATTGGCGTCGAAATTGACGGGGTATGAGCTGGATATCGAGCTAGCGAAGGCGCCAGAAAAGAAAAAGCGTAAGAACGCGGAAGATTCTCTGCTCAATGCGCTGAGTGAAACTGAAGAGTAGAATACTTCATTATTATCTATTATTAGTAGAGACTAGGCAGCGGAGGGAAAGCGTGTAGAGACGATTGTTGCTC
>CAPNAV010000034.1 GCA_948663575.1 uncultured Candidatus Saccharibacteria bacterium | reverse complement strand
TCCAGTTGTAGGAACCGAGCAGAGAAAGAGTATAACTCTTTCTCTTGAGGTGACGACCGACTGGTAGCGACTTTAGTCGCGTTGGAAGAGGCGTCCCTCACAAGATAGCCTGCTGGAGCTACTTGCCATACGCTTTCTCACAAACTAGCTAGAGAAAAATCATTCAACTATTCTTTCTCTCATCAGCACAAAACCATCCTCGCTCTTCCCCAAATAATATAACCACCGATTGTTAGATGTAATCACCACATCATAACCCATAGTGCTCACTTTACTTTCGTCGCCCTTTTTAACGCTTTCATTCAAATCCCTACGATTTACACCATCAAAATCCCAAACTATTAAATGTCCATCATTGACATCATAAAGCATACTATCATCTAGCCATCTAATTTCCTTAGCGGCATCGTATTCAAACACTGAACCATCATCCAAATCAACAGACATAAATTTTCCCCCACTCCGCGCCACTAAATATTCATTATTACCACTTAGACTCAACTTTTCTGGAACCTCACTAAACTCCTTCGTTAGCTCAAGTTTTTTAAGATTAGATAAATCAGCACCTTGACTATTATTATATGTTGGCAAGGCGCCATATAACACCATTAGCTTGTTATTCACAAGATAGCACATATAATAATCATCGAAGTACTTCGCTAATGCTACAATAATTCTATCATCCGCCTCTACCTCCGCAATTACCGTCCCTCCATTTTCACCATTACGATACACCCCTACCGAACGCTTCATTTTCTCTGTTTGACTATCCTGCACTTCTGCGGTTACATAAATCAAATTCGATTCATAGTTTGAAAATTCAGCAACGTTATTTAAGAGTACACCAGAAACTGTTTTGCTAGCAATATCAACCCTTCTTAGATTACGATTTTCCAAAGCAAATAGCTGATTAGCTGCGCTATCAATCATACTAATTTGTACAAAGTCCAAACCAAAAGTTTTTGATAGATTTAAGCTACTCGAAACATCTCGTAAATTCACTAATACCCATTCCGTTTGCCCATCAAAGCTCGCTTTAACCAAAATTTTCTCGTCATTATCGCTCCAGGCCACTATCTCAATATCCCCATCAAACTTATATTCAGCCAATGACCCCGCAATCACACCGTGTAAACTACTCTTCGCCTGCTCCATCGTATCCGCCCTTATCACCCATGGCAATACACTCGAAAGATCTAGTGTTGTCTCTTTTACGTCATCACTACGAACATCAATCAATCTCCATTCTGTCGACCCATTTTGAGCATATATAATATAGTTTCTTGATGGTGACGCCGAATAGAATTCTAGCTCCGTAACTAGTTCGTTTCCACTTTTTAGGGGCATCACTTCGTCAGCAACCCTATTTAACAAAAACAACCTTGGATAATATAGCCTCACCAACACTCCAGGATACATTTTTACCACATTTTCCCATATATCATACCCATCACGAGAAATTATAATACGATGATCTCCCGCCGGCATCGTACGACTCAGATTAGTACGCGAAAACAAATTATTTCCATCCAAGTTTACTGTCGCGCCAGTCGGGATAGAATGAATTTGCATGAGCCCCGATTGTTTAATCTGTCCATCACCAGCAATGAAAAACCCCATCGTCGCCAAAGTCGCCACAATAACAATCGCCACCACCGAAACAGCCATACCAATTTCTGCAATCGCAACCCTGATCAACTGACGCTTCTTTTTTTCATCGTAATCCATATCTCATATATTATAACATACTTTCTGAATGATTTTGGTCTTGCTTTTTTATTACCATTACGGCTATAATAGTAGTAAGCAAAAACGCGATCAGGAGTTATAAACTGCGATGAAAATACAACTCGAATCAGGTCCGTCTAGCGCCGCCACTCATCGGTTGACGCAGCCTTCTTGTACTCTTAATCGCCGTTACGTCAGTCGCCCTACTAATCTCGCCATCGAAGAGGTTGCTAAATCCGCCGCTCAGAGCCGTCATAGCCAAAATCTCCCCGCCGCTCCATCACGATTAGTCAATATGCATGTTCATGATGCCGATTTAGCTGCTATTCGTGCCGCTGAGTCTGAGGCACACTTCGAGGCCGAGCAGCAACAGCAAGCTTCTGAATCTATTACTTCTGATGTTATCGAATATGGGATTGTCGAGGACAAACCTATACCCCAGCAAACTCAAGATAACTATAATTACGACTCTAGTAGTCAAGATATCTATAATTATTCCAACGAGATTGATAATAATTATCCTGTACCGTTCACGCCCCCTAGCCCCGAAAATTCTTATCCAGTACAATCCGATTCTTTCAATTCCGACAATAATTATATGCCTAGCGTTTATCAAGCTCCTTCCACTTCATGCCCGGATTTCTATCAGAATTCGCCCGTATCCACACCAGCAATTCCTGCTTCCATAAATAATACCGACAATATCGATACCAAGGCTTTGGCGATGAATATCGCCGCGGACTACACTGCTGCCACCCTCGGAGCGACCATGAACGAAGTTTCACATCAAACCGACGCCAACACATCCTCTGATAAACTCTCCGCTGCCATCAACGAACAGCGCGCCACTAGTTCAATCGACGAAATTGCTCGCACCGCCTCCGAAGCGATCGCCTCAATCCGTAACGCTACCGACCCTACCGACATCGCCAACCAGATTTCCGCCCTCAAAAAATTCGCCGAAGATATCAAGGCTAATTCCACCATGCCAGAAATCACCGAACTCGGCAATACCATCGAAAAATTCATTTCTATTGCTGCTAAGTCTACTGGCATCAAAGAAGAAATAATCACCAAAAAGACCACTCTCAGCCCCAAAGCCTCTCGAGCAGCCGCCAAGGTCACCAAGTCATCTGCCAAAATCATCACCTCAAACAAAATTGCCCCTCGCCGCACCGCCACAGCCAAAACCGCCCGCCCCGCTACTGCACGCAAGATTTCCTCTGCCACAAGACCTGTCAAACCGATCGCGCGCAAGCCTACCACTTCGAGCACACTTCGACGCACCGTGCGTCCTGCTGCTCGCAAAACCACTATCGACAATGAAGATTTAGCTCTCCGTCGCGCTCTTCGCTCCGTGGCCGCCATGGACGATCAGGATGAATTTAGTGCACGTTCTGCACGCCAACCAATTCGCCGCAAAGGCAGCGGCAAACGCTTCGCGCTTGCTTTTTGCTGTGCTGCCGCATGCGTTGCTGCAATTATTTACTTCGTCAGCACAAACATTCCTGATATTTCCGTACGAGTCGCCGCTATGCAAACCGGCGTCGACGCTTCCTATCCCGCATACTTGCCTAGTGGCTTTTCGTTAAGCAGCATTGATTCAGAAAACGGCAAAATCACTCTAGTTTTCAACGGCCCTGACGGTCAATCATTCACTCTTGTCGAGGAAAAATCCTCATGGGATAGCACCACCCTCCAGCGCAACTACGCCGAACCGACTTGGGGAAGTGATTATACAACCACTCATGAGCAGGGAATT
Organism: uncultured Candidatus Saccharibacteria bacterium; assembly: GCA_948663575.1. Taxonomy (GTDB): domain Bacteria; phylum Patescibacteriota; class Saccharimonadia; order Saccharimonadales; family Saccharimonadaceae; genus Nanosyncoccus. The sequence continues at coordinate 4,571 of CAPNAV010000034.1, read as the reverse complement.
ACCGTCTATATGTCCGGCTCTAGTGCCGCCTGGGTTAATGGTGGCGTGCTACACAAAATTAACGCCAGTATCAACACTCTCACTAAGAAACAACTCCGTAATATTGTCACCTCAATGCAATAACTTATGCTATAATACCACCATGAAAACTCGTTTTGCACCAAGCCCTACCGGCTACATACATATCGGCAACGTTCGTAGCGCAATCTATCCCTACCTCCTTGCTCGCCAAAATCAGGGAACCTTTATTCTTCGTATCGAAGATACCGATCAAGCTCGCTACGTAGAAGGAGCTACTGAACTTATCGAAGATACCCTTAAATGGCTTGGCCTTGATTGGAACGAAGGCCCCATCGTTGGCGGGCCAAACGCTCCTTATTTTCAATCCGAACGTAAGAGTCATTATATCGACTGGGCTAAAAAACTCATCGCCATGGGTCGAGCCTATGCCGACGACACATCTCCAGAAAAAATCCAAGAATATCGCGATCAATGCGCAAGAGCCAAAGTTCCATATCTCTATCGCAATTTTCGCCCAGAAAATCCACCAGAATGGCACGAGGGGCTGCCACTCCGCTTCAAATCCGATCCTAAGCCCCGCTGCTGGCATGATGAAGTTATGGGCGACATGGAAGCTGGTCCCGAGGTTCAAGATGATATTATTCTGATAAAAGCCGACGGCCTCCCTACATATAACTTTGGTCATATCGTAGATGATGCCGAAATGGGCGTTAATTACGTCATGCGTGGCGTCGAATATTTACCTAGCACACCCAATTATATTGCACTCTACGAGGCCCTCAGCCTAGAAGTTCCGAAACTAGTTTCGCTGCCTCATATCCTTGCGCCAACTGGCGGCAAAAAACTTGGCAAACGCGACGGCGCCAAATCTGTCACCGAGTATCGTGCTGATGGCATTCTACCTGAAGCAATGCTAAATTATCTCGCCTGCCTCGGCTGGAACGACGGTACCGAGCAAGAAATCTACAACAAAGATGAGTTAATTCAGAAGTTCGCCATCGACAAAGTCCAAACCTCTGGCGCTCGTTACGACGAGGTAAAACTGCTTTGGATGAATGGCCAATGGATACGCAAAATCGCCGATGAACAAGGAATTGATGCTTTGTATGAGCGTACCCTAGATTTTTGGCCAGAAATAGCCGCAAATTACGATGATGAATATAAAAAACAAGTTCTTAGCATCATCTATGACCGACTCAAAACCCTTTCAGATCTCCGTGACATGACCTCATACTTCTTCGTAGACCCAACAATCGACCTAAACATGGTCACCGGCAACAAATTCCTCAAGAAATTTTCCGAGGAAGAACTCTCCACGATGCTCCAACTCACCGTCGAAAAGCTCAAAGGTGCCGACTGGACTCAAAACAATCTTCAAAATTTACTTAATCAGTTACTCGAAGAAACCAACAAAAAGCCTGCCGAACTTTTCTCGATTATCAGAATTGCCTTATCTTATGCACCCTTTAGTCCTGCCCTACATCTCACTATGGAAGTCCTTGGCAAAAATATCGTACTCGCTCGCTTACAAAAAACTATAGCTGCATTGGAGAATGATTAAAGAATGCAACCAAAAAAAGACCAAACCGCCAAGAAAAAACCTAACAAAGTCCTTATCTCAATCCTAGTTAGCGCAATAATCTTACTCATTGCTGGCATTGGTGTTATTTGGTTCTTTTCCCATCAAGATTCCGAACAAGGAAAAATTGATCGTGTCGACTTTCCAGAATCATCTTACAGCTCATTCACTGGACTAGAAATCAGTGACGCCAGCCAAGACAACGCTCCGCTTTTCTGTGTGCAAATCCCCAATGGCAGCACCGACGGTGCACGCCCACAAGCCGGTCTCACCTCAGCTGGAGTAATTTTTGAAGCTATTGCTGAAACCGGCATTACCCGTTTTGCAGCTATTTTCCAAAATCCTCCCGCCGTACTTGGCCCTATTCGCTCACTCCGCCCATATTATATCGACTGGGATACTCCATTTGACTGCACCATCGTTCATGATGGCGGATCCGATGAAGCATTAGCTATCGTTGGCAATGGTCAATACCGCAATCTTGACGAAGACTTTGACGTTATGTGGAAGACCGATTATATTAATGGTCAGTATCGCTACTGGAATAACGTCTTCACTTCAGGCGACAATCTCTTAGCTTTCAATCAGAATAAAGGTTATAATACATCCAACTATCAAGCTTTCCCCCGCCTCACTCCCGACGCAGTTACCGAAATCTTATCAGCCCATAAAGCCGTCGAATGTAACGAATTCCAAGATAGCTCAGAAGCTACGGATTGTGCTACGCCAGAATATCTTAACTATCGAAACACCGCCGCTAATACAATCAGCTACAGCTTTACTAACATCTCTGATTATAACGTCATTTTCCATTACGATGCCGACAGTAACATCTACAAACGCTATAATTTAGGCTACGACGATTTCGGTAATTTCGGCGAAATCCCACATCAATCATACACATGTTCAAGCAGCGCTATGACTGATTGTCAACTCGAACAAGTCACACCTAGCAACGTTGTTATCATGCATGTCCAAGAGAGCACTATGGCTGATGGTTATCATGAATCTATCCAAACCATTAGTAGTGGCTCCGCTGAAATCTTCCAAAACGGCATTGTTATCGAGGGCACTTGGAAAAAATCCGCTCAATCTAGCCAAATTAGTTTTAAAGACGCAGAAGGTAACGAAATTGCTTTTACGCCAGGTCAAATTTGGATTGCCGCCGTACCGCAATTCGGTAGTATAAATTGGGAATAGTAACAAAAGAAAGGATTCATCATGTTAGACGATAAAATCGCAATCATCACTGGAGGAACTCGTGGCATTGGCCTAGAAACTGCTCGCACCTTTCTAGAGAACGGAGCCAAGGTCATTATTTTTGGTTCTCGCCAAGAGAGCGTTGATAAAGCGCTTGCCGAGCTCAAAGATTCAGGTTATGAAGCCACTGGATTTTGGCCAAATCTCGATAACTATCAAGAAATCCAAGAAACAGTCGAAAAAATTATCCAGCAATTTGGGCGTATCGATATTCTAGTCAACAACGCCGGCATCTCCGCTAAAGGTCCTATCGAAAATACTCCTCCAAAAGGATTCGACGACCTCATGAAGCTTAATGTCAACGCCATCTTCTATACTATCAAAGCCGTGGTGCCATTTATGAAAGAGGCAGGCGGAGGCGTCATTCTCAATACTTCATCTATGGTTAGCATCTATGGTCAACCTTCTGGTGTTGCCTATCCCACTAGTAAATTCGCTGTTAATGGCCTCACGAAATCTCTCGCCAGGGAATTAGCGCCCTCTCATATTCGCGTCAACGCCGTCGCTCCGGGCATCATTAATACTGATATGGTTAAAGATCTCGCTCCTGAGATGATCGATCCGCTAATCAAGAGTATCCCTCTAGGCCGCATCGGTCAAGCCCGCGATATCGCTAATGCTTTCCTCTTCCTTGCTAGTGACCTCGCTAGCTACATTACCGGAGACATTCTCTCGGTCGATGGCGCCGCCAGAGCGTAACCAGTAGCGGAAACTGTCATTATCCTATTATTAGTAGAGACTAGGCAGCGGAGGGAATAGGCTTCGCGACGCCAATAAACATGGTTTGGTGCTATATCATTAGATGTGGCATCTAGAAAATTTGCGCGTGAGCCACCCATGGCATTTGAAGCCCATAAGCGTCCGGCTTTTCCGTGACTCCATATGACATTGCTGTCTCCATATGTGCCATTGCGACTAGTAAAAAGTGGCGATAGATACATATTATATGTAGCATTTTTACCACCCGGGAGGCTGACGCCTTGATTATTAAACCATGGTGATTCCGTATTATTATCATCATCGCTCACCAAATTTATCATTATCCATTATTAGTAGAGACTAGGCAGCGGAGGGAAATGCCGGTGAGGCGAGCTTCTTGTGATGAAGGTGCGCTATAGTCAGCACTTATCGCGAAATAGTATGTCCTCTCTGTAGATCTAGAGGTTATTGACCATACAGACCCTAGGGATCCTCGTGCTGTAAAGTTATAGTGCCACATATTGATATACCACTCCATAATTCTTCCGACTCGCGTTATAAACAACGGCGACAGGGCGCCATTATGCGTGGCGTTTGATTCATCTGGAAATGTAATACCTATATTTGCATTAAATTCATTAGTGGCTTTATCATCGCTCACCAAAAGACAAGGAAGCAAGTAGATAAAAAGTGCAACTTTTTATCTAGAGCGACGCAGGCTTTTCTAGACTGCAAGGTCTTAGAAATTGCGAGGAATGCGAGTAATAATAAAGTTTTACTTTATTATTAGAGCTGACAAAGTAAGTTTTGAGTTGATAAATTCAGAAAAGACAAGGAGTGTGAGCGATAAAGTATAAGAATTGTACTTTATCCGAACCGGCAACGGTTTTCTAGACTGAAAAATCTGAATATATACGTCCTATTTTGCGCCAATAGCAAGATAATTTCTGCCTCTTTAAAACCCCAAAAACCGAACAAAACCTGATCTGCGGATCAAGTTTTGCGATATTTT
>CAPNAV010000033.1 GCA_948663575.1 uncultured Candidatus Saccharibacteria bacterium | reverse complement strand
TGGCGAATCGCGTAGGAGACGAGAGAAAAGAAAGCTTCACTTTCTTTTCCGAGACGACGCCCGCGAATCTGAGCGTAGCGAAGATAGGCGCCTTGGACGCGTCCCTCGCAAGATGTCCTGCTAGAGCTACTTTGCCATACCGTTTCTCACAAACTATAATCTAAAAACTACCCCTGTACCGGCGGCAAACTCGGCGGCATCACTCCCGCCTCCCCCACCGGCGGCGCCGGCGGTGGCGGCAAAACCGTCGCCGTCTTCTCCACCGGCTGCCCCGGCAAAGTCATCGTCCCACTCGTCACTCCTCCAACCCCACTTTGCGAATTCATCACCGGCGTATTTGGAATCTGCATCTGCCCCGTATTCACTGCCGCTGTTGGCGTATTTACTGGCGCACTAGCTGACATTGCCTGAGGTGTTGTTTGAGCAACTGGTTGCACATTGGCTGGAGCTACTGTGTTTGGATCTGGTGCCGGTATATTCATCGAACTAATCGCCACTGGCTGCTGATATCCCGCGTTCCCTCCTAATACTTGCTCCATCATTCGTCCATAATCCGGTTTTTCCACTGGCGCCGCCATTGGTCGACTCACTGCCGCCCCCACTTGTGGCGGCAAATTCTCTGCCGTCGTCTGTGACGCTGGAGCCGCCGCCATCGTTTTTTGCGCTACATTCACTCCTGGTGCCACCGAAGCTATGGGTGCCGTCGGTGCCACCGTCGGCATATTCACTCCCGGCAATCGCATCATTGACGGATCATCTACCGGCTTCATCACTACTGGCTTCACAACGGTTCCACTCACATCCACTGGTGCTACATTTTCAGTCGGCAACTCAACATTCGGAATCGTCATCTGCGCCGGATCTGGCCCCGTCACCGTCACCATCCCCCGCGCCACTTGCGCTGCTGGGTTTGTCGCTACTGCAGGAGGCAATTCATCCACCACTGCATTCATTTCCACATCCGGTTTTATACTTGCTACATCTTGTTCTTTCGGACCCTCTGCTTGCAAGACTCGGTTGTCCACCACGTTCGCCGTAATCAGCTGCTGATCCGCCCCCATTAACATTAATTTTGAAGCCAAGGTCAAAGTCCCTGGCGTCGTCCGTGGATTAGAGAATCTCTCTGTCGCCGCCACAATCCCCGTCAATAGCGCCGTCGCCACATCCCCATCCAGCGGTTTATCACCACCCTGCAGCGCAAAAATCAACTCCGTCACCATCTCCGACACCGAACTCGCCGTTGGATTACTCCATTCAATCTCCCCAAACCGACCCGGCGCCCCTGTCGTAATATCCACTGCCGACGCATCATGCATAATCCGCCCATGTTCCGCCAAAGCCCCATCCAAATCCCCCACCGACGGCACATCAATCGCAATCACAAAGTCCACGTTATAATCACCATGAGAAAATGTCAAATCAGACTCATCAATCGTTGTTTTGTACGGCGTAATAAACACTTTTACAAAATCCCCCTCAATCTTATAACGCAAATGATCCGCCTTATCCTTATTCAAGGCAATAATAAAATCTTGCAAACTATCCGTATTCGTCTCAAATGTCGCATCTGGCCGCAAAAACGCCAACGTCTCTGGAGTTTTTCCCGAATAAATTGCCGTTACATGATGTTGCAATCCATCCAGAAACAGCGTCAAAGCAATCGCCGCCGCAATATCGTCCACCGAAGGATTCTTCGATAGCGCCACCAAAATATTCTCAGACTTCTTGATTTTCTCGACTATTTTCTTGACATAATCATTCTGCGCCACCTTACTTATCGTTGGCGCCGAAGCCTGCTTTGCTATGCTCGTATCTGTTCCATTTTGATTTTTATCTTGCATAAAATGCCTCTTCCATTCTATCATACACATTCATAAACATTATGTCAACGAAAATTGCCCCGACCGTAGCCGAGGCAATCACAAAATCACACTATCCTAGCAAGACCATGTGTCAAGCAACACCCAGGTCTCAAACCATTTCAGATATTTTACGGCATATTCCGAGCTAATCGCCATCCCCGACAGCACCGGATAGAACATCGCAAACAGCCCAATCACCAAAGCGACATAACAATAAATCGCCGTTCGAGCCTTTTTTACGTTGCCCCGTCTCTGATTGGCAAACTGATACATCGAGTACGCCACCATCATCGTCACGAACGGCACGCTCGGAAAATAATGGTAAATGAAAGCTGCCCGTTTTACCAAAAACCATGGCATGTATTGAGACAGATAGCCAATCAACAAAAATACCGCATTCCTATCCTTTTTCCGTATTGCCAGATACAGTACGTAAACCGCTGCCGGAATACCAGTCCACCAAACCAACGGATTTCCAAACGCGCTAATCCCCTCTCGAAGTTCTCCCAGCACGCTCGAGTAGTACCAGATCGGCCGATATATGATTGGCCACTGATACCAAGTCGAGGAATAAGGGTGCGTATCCTCCAGATTACTATGATAATTATACATGGTTTTCTGCGCTTCAATTACTTTTTCAAGGAATCCGCGCTCGCTGCCATCTACAAACGGAACATAAGACAGCAAATAAATCACTGCCGGCACAACCACAAAGAACACGCAGCAAAAGGCAATCGTTTTTCTAAACATTGGCCCAAAATTCTGACTAATATACCAATGAGAGATGCCCTGCGTCGATCCTCCTGGATTCAATACCACATAACGATATTCCCAGTATCTCCGCAACATCTGCGCGAAGAATAAAATACACAATCCCGCCGCGGAATAAATTCCCGTCCATTTGCAAGCCCAGCTACATCCCATAGCCACGCCGCACAGACCCAGCGGAACAAACGTCTTCGACAACTCTGTGTCGTAAAAACTCTTCTGCATATAACAGAACATGAAAAAATAGGAAAGCATAATAAATAGTGTCACAAACACATCTATCGTCGCAATCCTCGTCTGCACAAAATGCATGAAGTCAAATGTAAACAACAAAGTTGCTACTGTACTTATCCATGTCTCCTTGAAGATCTTCTTCGCAAAAACATAAATAATTGGCACCATCAGCACGCCAAACAACGTACCCATAAAACGCCACCCGAAAGGATTCATGCCAAACAGCAACACGCCCAAGGCAATCAGTTCCTTTCCCAGCGGCGGATGAGTATTCTCATAACAATACAACCCATGAATCATCTCATAAGCCGTTCTACCATGATAAACCTCATCAAAATACATGCCGTTCATCACGCTATTCCTGCCTTCGAACTCTTCCTGCTCATCAAAAAGCGCTTCAAATTCTCCAGCATTCACCGGTTCCAAGACATTTCCTTCTACGTCCGTCAGAACTAATTCCATAATGCTGTCATTATGATTGTTAATCGATGCCGCGATCCACACATATCTCGCTGCGATATTCAAATCACAACTATTCCAACAGAACACGGCACCCCCATCCCAACAGTATGAATCATTGACGCTCCCATCTTCATCTAGAACGTCGTAAAACAAAGGAGTCCAATCCAGATCACCATCCGCTGCGTAATACAAATAGTACTTTGGATTATTCTGATGACCCAGGTAAGTCCAAATCTTTGCAATACTTTTCGTCTCGCCCAGATCCAGTAAAATTTCTCCCTGTTCCACCACCGAATAATCAGTCTGCGGCGCATGCATATTACCAAGCTGCATAAAAGCAACCACCGCATACACCGCAATAATCACGCCCAGGATTATAAAATCCCTCCACGTCATTTTTACCGCTGCAGCAGACGGTACAATCGGCGAACGTTTCACCTTCGCCTGCGCTTTTGCTCCGTCATTCTCCTTAAGCATTGCATTTTCGGTCTGAATTTCTTTCATAGAAAATCCCTCCATTTTCCTCATTTTTTCTGGATCTAATCAACAGTTTCATATCTATATAAAAAGCAGGCCGTGCAATTCCCGCTTGAATTTTCAACACCAAAGACTCAGAGTATCAATACTTGGGTTTTGCCTAGAACTTTGGCATTCAAAAGCTTGACATTTCAATCCGTAAGTAATCCCTACAAATTCTATGTTCAGCTCCTACAGAAATTTTATATGCATTTTCGCATTATCCCGTCGGAATACTTTCAATACTAAAACCTTCATCCGTAAGTAATCTTACAAGTCTCATATTCAACTCCGGCGTGAAATCTCGCGTATGCTTTTTGAATTATTTTGTCAAAACATATTCAATTCTTGCATAAATTTTCAATGCTAAAACAATTCTATCGGAGTACATTCAATGCTCACAAGAAATCTTAATGCTAAAATAATGTAATTTGTTAACCGGTTTCATATTTTTGGACACAAAACCTCATACGAGAGCCATAATTCTGCTCTATCCTTCCATGATAGCACACATTTTCATTTTTGTCAAGCATTATCTTATTATCATCCCTATTTCATCATTCCAAAACACAACTTCCACATTTTTCAGAAGGCCATTTTGCAAAGGAGCGATAGACTCAACAAAACCCCTCACCCAACCCTAGTTTGTGAGAAGGCTTTGAGTTTATGCCTGATGTTTAGATTCTGTATGTATACTGCTTTAGAGACCATTCCGGAGCTTGCATATTGTTACATGAGAGTATGGTTGGATCACTCTCTCCACAAACTAGGTTTGGAGAAAAAGAAAGCCCCGGCTAGCAAAACCAACCGAGGCAACAAATCTTCTTAGCATCCACATAGCGCTGCACTCGCCCGTTTCCGCTAATTAATATTACATTGTCTTCAAAACTCTACCATTCGACAGTAAAGAATACATATGCTGATTACCCTCACCATCCAATGTAGAGACATGGACCACTATATCATCCTCGCCGCTATTCTGTTTCCCGAGCGGGAGGATTAATTCGATTTTCTCCAGACCTTCTGCAACTTCCTCGATCGTCCAAGCATCCTTTTGCTCATACAACGACCATTGCTCGATCTCGCCGTTAATGTAGCTTACGGCCAGACTATACTTTTGCGCATCTGTTGCTCCCGGAATAATCTCTTTGTATCCGTTATAATCAACATTCGCGCTCAGAGTGTAAGCTTCTCCGGTTGTATAATCTGTGGCAATCCAATAGTAAGTGCGGCCCATTACATAACGCGCCGCTCGATAGCCACCCCAACCATCATCTTCGTCGGTTCTTCTGCTTCCGTCCCACTCTCCGGTCATGAATGCCCTCAGCTCTCTGGCATACTCAGAATATTCCCGATAAACAAACGGAAATTTCACCACCGCGAGCAACTCTTTCCATCTCTGATCTAAAAGCTCTTCGTCCGTAAAATGTTTCGTTACCGACTGAACCTCTTCTTCCGAACTATTGTTCATCGGATTCTGTTCCGGCGGCGCAACTGTCACAGTTGCAAAACAGTATGGCTCTTCTCTTAATACGCCCACCATTCCAATAATCGACAAAAACAGAAATGCGTCTGTCACCTCTCTTCCGATCGTGACATCTTTCACCTTCAAATAATACGTTCCATATTCATTAATGGTAAAAGTTTCTGTATTATCATCATCAGAGCCGCACATCACCACTTCAATCGGAAACTTTTCTTCGCTGACGTACAATGTACCAATATTCTTGTTGGCATCGTCACGGTTATCATAAGCCGAAAAAATCGTCCCCGACCAACCGTCCGCCGGCACGAGAAACTGAAACGTTCCCCTCTCGTCGTAATGCTTCGCCTCCGCCGTCATCGGCATCATACATATCAGCATCGCCACCGCCAGCATCATTGACGTCATACTCCTAAATCTCGCGTTCATCAACTTCATCGAAAATCCCTCCATTTTCTTTTACATGTTTTACTAGTTACGAATTTATTCTAAAAGCAAGAGGTGCAGCTCCCGCCTCGAACCAAAAATGGATCTAATACACGAAATTCATTGACTTTGTCAAATAATTCACAACGCCGCCTATAAAGGCTCTCATAAATGTTATATTATTACAACATTTATCTTTAAGGCAAAGTGATTATCCAGCAACACCAAACTTCTATCAAACAGGCTAAAACAAATCCAATCTGACGCCCTGAGCTTTTTAAAAATACGTAAACCACGATCTTAAAGCTACGATTGACTTTCTGAAAAACAATGCAATCTCTTAAATCTAGGTCGACATAGTCCAGCCTTTTACAGCCAAAACACCAAACCTCATACGAGAGCCAAACCGCTCTATCCTTCCATGATAGCACACATTCCCACTTTTGTCAAGCATCACATTATTTCACCTCCATTCATTCCGTAAGGAAACGCAACGCTGCACTTTCCATAAGGCGACGTTATTAGAAATGAAGTACGAGACAGAAATGAGGAGCGAACTGAGCCGTACTTGACGCAAATGTGAGAAAACTATACATCCCCTCCTTATAGGGCAACGTTATTGAAGATGGAGTACGAGGCGAAAGCGAAGACCGTAAGGAGGCTGTACTTGAAGTACTGCAACAGAGCACTCGCATGCGTGAGGCAACTATGCATACCCTCCTTATAAGGCGCCGTTATTGGAGATGGAGTACGAGGAGAAAGCGAAGACCGTAAGGAGGCTATACTTGAAGTACTGCCTCCGCGGACTGGAGCTTTCAACGACGTAATCCGCTCCAAGAACTAGCCTTACCACTCCCACACAACTCCCCTCAACTCCCCCATCCTCACCCTATAATGCGCCACCACCTCTCCATATCTAAAATAATCTTCTTCTCGCATCGGCTGTCCACCATTATGAATAATCAAAACCCTTCCATCCTTCGTACGCCGATCCGACACAATTCCAATATGATTTCCTTTTTCCGCAATAATTATATCTCCTGGCTGCCATTCCGCAATCTCCTCCGGATTGATCGTCAAACTTTCCCCGTATGTCGAGAAAAACACGTTCAGTACATTTACTCGTCTAAAATCAATATTTTTATCTCGCTGCTCAATCCATGGATATGCCTCTGGCCGCGCCGCAATATCCGCATCTACCATTTCCCGAAGGTCATACCCCGCTTCCCGAAAAGCCCGCCAAATCACATCTGTACATACCCCTATATCTTCACTCGGAAATCCGCCCTGCACATATGCTCCATCATATTTCGGATGATTTTCTGCATCCTTTCTAGCCCCAATCACCAGTTCATCATAATCATCAATCCCATCTCCATCAAAATCCACTCCTGACAATATCTGTTCAATCCCAAAGTCTGCCCCAGCATAAATCCTTTCATCATTTCCAACCATGTTATACCTCCAGAGTAACCATATTCCAACCGCCAACAAAATCATAAATCCCACCCAAAATACCATCCCTACAAAAGCCGCCCTGCAAGCCACTTTTCCATCCCTCTCCTGCCGCTTTACCCTCCTCTCTACATAAGCCTCTCGCCTCCCTGTCTGCAACTCCTTCAATACCACCTTCCTTCAGAATAAAATTAAACTATTATAGCAACGCCATCCGCTTCTTACGCCCTAATTCATTGTTCGGTTATATATTTATTACCCCTATCTTATTATAACGCATCAATCATTCCATAGCGCAATCGACCTTATCGAATAGTTCATACCATCACTCCCAGGTTTTTAACAAATGCTACATCTTCATGTGGTATTTACCCATAAAGTAAATTGATTATTCAACAATACTTACACTGTCACACCAACCAAATCATTTCATGTCAAACCACCATCCACTAATATTAATATAGCCATTTCCCCAGTTTATTCAATCATCCTCAACAACTCATTACGCACAACTTCAACCAGAACCTTTTTATCATTATCCATTATTAGTAGAGACTAGGCAGCGGAAGGGCTGGCCTAGCAATTTTGAATGTGCAGATAGGGAATTTATCGAAGCGGTCGTAAAACCACGGTAAGCATTCTCTGTTCCGCGCGTTATTGACGACCAAAAAGGAGCCTCTGAACCCCGTCCGAGAAATTCCTGAGTCCAAGTGAAGCCAATTGTACCAGTACGTCCCATATAGAGCGGAGTTAGACCCGCATTATACGTTGCATCTTCTCCGTCTGGCAATGATACGCCTGTGCCAATATTAAACTGACTAGTTCCTGGATCATCGCTCACCAAGCAAGACAAGGAAGCGAGAGAAAGCTTGCTCTTACTTAGG
>CAPNAV010000032.1:4828-8406 GCA_948663575.1 uncultured Candidatus Saccharibacteria bacterium | reverse complement strand
AGCGCTCCTCGCAAGGTAGCCTGCTGGAGATACTTTGCCATACCGTCCCTCACAAGTTAGTCTTTAGAAATAGCCGTCCTCGGTGCAATGCTAACCTTATAAGGATCTGTTTCTTTTACTCCCGTAACAACCTCAAAATACGCCGCCGCCCCCACCATCGCCGCATTATCTCCTGCAAACTTAACCTCCGGAAAACACACTTTCACCCCAGTTCCACTTAGCTCTTCCTTTGCCTTTTTCCTTAACGCCCCACTTGCACTCACCCCTCCCGCCAGCACAACCGTTTTTACCTCTGGATGCTTATCCAATGCCATTTTCATTTTGTTAATCAAAATATTGCACGCCGTTTCCTGAAACGCCGCCGCAAAATCATTTCTTTGCTGCTCAGAAATATGCTCTTTCAACTCATAGGACGGTGTCGTAATCGGAAGCTTCAACTCCGCTTGCACTGCCCTAAGCACGGCTGTTTTTAATCCAGAAAAAGAAAAATCCAACCCCTCCACCTTAGGTTGCGGCAACTTATATCGCGTCTTATCCCCATGAAGCGCAGCTTGATCAATCGCTGGCCCACCAGGATAAGGCAATCCCAGAATCTTCGCTACTTTATCAAAACACTCTCCCACCGCATCATCTCTCGTTGTCCCAATAATTTCGAATTGATTATGTTCTCGCATATAAATAATCTGCGTATGCCCACCAGAAATTACTAATGCCAACAACGGAAACTCTGGAACCTGAGACGTGCCAGATTCTAGCCAATTCGCATAAATATGCGACTTCAAATGATGCACCGCAAAAAGTGGTTTCTCCCACAAAATCGCCAACATCCTCGCCGTTAATGTACCAATTAACAACGATCCCATCAACCCTGGCGTATGCGTCACTGCTACTGCATCAATACCGTCTTTAGTCAAGCCTGCATCATCCAATGCCTTATGCACTACCGGCAAAATCACCTCTAGATGCGACCTCGCCGCCACCTCCGGAATCACGCCGCCATACGCCGCAAAAATATCCACCTGTGATACCACCACATTACTCAAAATTCTCACCCCATCCTCCACTACTGCCGCTGCTGTCTCGTCGCAAGAACTCTCAATCGCCAAAATTTTCATAATTCTATAATACCACTAAATTCAAGCTTTATCAAGTAACATTTCCGGCCCCACCCTTCACGCATTTTCCTCATTGCTTTTTTCAAAAAAATACTCTATACTATAACTAATTATATTTATTCCAATTCTAAAGGAGGTTTATGAACCCATCTAATCAAAACACCGTCAAATCATCTGTTGCCGCTGGTTTGCTCGGTATCTTTCTTGGTCAATTTGGCGCCCACGATTGGTATCTCGGCGACAAGAAAAAAGGAATCATCCATCTTGCCATCTTTGGCGGTAGCTTCATTTTGATCATTCTCACATCCGTCATGCTTGCCATCGCCAGCCTCGCCGACGTCTCCATTATTTCCATTTTCTTCGGCTTCCTCGCAGTTATTGCTTATCTTGCCATGGTCGGCAACGGTATCTGGGGCTTCGTCGAAGGTGTTATACTCCTCGTTCAAGGAGATGCCGGTCTCGCCGCCAAGGGCTATGCTGTCGCTTTCCCAACCGCTCCAGCCGCTAACACCGCCACTACTCAGCCAACCACCACAGCTACCACCACCCCAGAATCCAAGCCAGAAGAAACAAAAGCAGAAGAGGCCAAGCCAGAAGAATCCAAGACCGAAACCAAATCAGAAAAATCTGACAAATAATCACTTCGCATTCTACCCGCCTCTCCTCGGAGGGGCTTTTTTGATGCCATTATTTTTCGTTAGGCTACTCCCGTTTAATACCTCCGCTTCTTTATTACAAAACTTCACCTTGCCCATATACTATCACAACACTTCCTCTCTTTACGTTTACCAACCATCCATCTAGTATTTCAACACTCCTCGCAACCATCAACCATAAAAATACCTCAAGCATTATCATAGATTATCCCATCATTGACAAAAAGCAAATCACTGATACAATACAAAACATATGGTCTCCCATTGCACTTTTCGGCTGCTTTCTCTCTCGGTTCATCGTCCTAAGTAGAAAAAGGTTGAGTTATATCTTTTATAAGTCAGTCTCAACTACTTAGCGACAAACTATCTCATCCATCAGGATGCGATCAACCAAAAGGAGGAAGAAATGAGTAAAAACATCAACAAACCCGAAGAAAACTGGCAAAAGCTCACCCATCGTAGTTTTTGCGAATTCATCATCAATCTGTCTACAAGTGGACCGCAGTGTAAGTTCGACCATCCCAACAACGATGACCCTACAGTCATCCCCATCAGGGATCTCAAAAACATCGATTTCCTTGATGCTATCGACTTACTCGAACATGACGGCACATCTTTGCATTTTGAGTACCAAACTCTCCCGTGCTCCTGCCATATTCGTTTAGCGCTCGCTCATCAGACCAACTCAGAGTCGCCCGCTATCCGGCATTGCGTTTTTCATCGAGCTCATCAATTTGCGCAGCTCATGAAAAATCTGTGCCAATTCACCCAGAGTACATCGTATGCCTCAACGCCCGAAATACCTACCGACACACACCAAGATTTACCTCCAATTATCCCCATCGACACTCCCGACTCAACAGGGGAGCATGAATACTGTCTGAAAAAGCTTCACGAATTAGCTGATAAACTGAAGCCTTTTAATCGTGCTATTGAAATTGACGAGGAGAAAATGCTGGTATATTACCACAATCATAATATACCAGAAAGCAAGATAAACCCTCGCACATACTCCCTTAGCGGCTCAGGCTGTCGCCGGCTCCAA
Source organism: uncultured Candidatus Saccharibacteria bacterium (assembly GCA_948663575.1). Lineage (GTDB taxonomy): Bacteria > Patescibacteriota > Saccharimonadia > Saccharimonadales > Saccharimonadaceae > Nanosyncoccus. The sequence goes on along the minus strand of CAPNAV010000032.1, from coordinate 5,590 downwards.
ATGATTTACTACAACATCGCCAAAGAATCGCACGATTCCAAAAGCACCAAACGCCAATCTGCCACAAATCTTACTGACGCCGAAAACCTACCCATTGTCGAACAACCCACGGTTGACCAGACTAATAACTCGAGTAAATCTGCCCATCAATCCCGCAGAGGTCGCAGGAAGAAAGCCGCGGACGATAATTGCATCAAGCAAATCGAATCTTACGCTGCCAAACTCAACCAGCTTGGCGATTTAGTAGCGATTAACTACAAAAAGAAGATCGTTACCCATACCTACCATACCCGTACAGGTAAACCCAAGACCGACATCTTGCCATTCGAAAAAGCTACCGCAGAAAGGTTTAAGAATCGCGCTACATATTTACTACGTTCACATCAGTCTATTAACGCAGACAAGCCAGAGCTAGCATCCTCAACGACTCAAACGGATGACGGTGCAACCCAAAGCTCATCCGAACATGATCACCAGAATCACATTGACAGTCAGGCAAGCTCCAATGCCCCTACACTCCCAGCTGATGTCGATAGCAACACCACTATTGCACTTTTATCAAACGATAACAGCTCAACTCCATCAGACGTTGATGACGCAAGCGCAAACTCAGCCGATGATTCCATTGTCATAGCCTCGATCGATGACAACGCCAATGATTCGCCTAGCACAAACATCAATCATGATACTGCAAGCTCAGTTGGCGACTTCACCACAACAGCTTCAGCGGAGAATAACAATTCCGACGTAATAGCGGGGGGG
>CAPNAV010000032.1:0-4818 GCA_948663575.1 uncultured Candidatus Saccharibacteria bacterium | reverse complement strand
CCCCCCCCCCCCCATCAGCGTCAAGAGTGACACAACATCCAACGATTCAGTCAATATCGACAAGTCTCAAGATCTTTCTTACTCATCAGCCCTTTGACCCCTCTCCGGAGGGGTCTTTTCTTATATTGCCGCAATCCCCTTCTCGCTCACTATGCCTACGCCAGCATTTCTTTAATCACTTTTTCCGCAATCTTTGCATCCTCAAATTCATGCGCCCCATCTGCTCTCAGGATGGTCTTTTCATGCCCCTTTCCAAGGATCAGCACTATATCTCCCTCTTTCGCCATTTTCACCGCCATCCAAATCGCCCTCTCCCTATCAAGTTCCACAAAAAGATCTTTACCTAGCACTTTTCCAGCTTTTTGCGCCCCCTTCACAAACATCCCCGCAATCCCCCTCGGATCCTCATCTCGTGAATCATCCTCCGTGATAATTACAATGTCACTATTCTTCCCCAAAATCTCTCCTCGCGGCTCCCTTGTTCCATGATCACGTCTCCCTGCTCCACCATGCACCGAAATAATCCGTCCGCCTTTTTTATTGTTATTTCTATGTCTATCCTTTTCTCCTTTTTCTCCTTCTTCGTCATCCAAGTCAGCCGTCAATTCCACTCCCGCTTCCGCCGAAACCGAAGCTCTTAAAGATGCCTTGTTCGAAGTACTTCCTTCACTCTCACTATCGTCATTACCATTACTCTCGGAAAAACTGTTTATCTCCTCACTATAGCTAGACGAAATTAAAGAACGTAAAGATGCTGTATTTGAGACATTGTCCTCGCTCTCACTGCTATCATCGGAAAAAGTGCTTATCTTCGAGCTAGTACGAGGCGAAAGCGAAGACCGTAAGGAGGCTGTACTTGAAGTACTACCTCCGCGGACTGGAGCTTTCAACGATGTAATAGCCGAAGAGAACACTTTTTCCAAAGCATCCGGCGTATGCGCATAATCTATTATAACCTCAAACCCCTGCCCCGCCCGCACTCGATTCATCCGCCCCTCTACCGCCTCCAACGCATAAATCCCCGCTTCAATCTCTTCATCGCTTAACCCCAAAATCTTCCCAGCCCCCACCGCCGCCAGGGAATTATAAACATTAAACTCCCCTGGAATCTGTGTCCTAATATCCAAATCACCACATTTATATTCAACCCCCTCCGGCTCTAGCTTAATTTCCTCCGCCCTCAACTCCCCATTATCAACCCCATACGTCAAACATCTCTTGCTATCAACCCCCGCGCCCCCCTTCTCAATAGCTGAGCAAAACACCTCCGCACTCTCATCATCAGCATTCACCACCCCATATTTCGCCTTTTTGAATAATTTCAGTTTCGCTTTTCGATAATTTTCAAATGTTTTATGATAGTCCAAATGCTCTGGTGTCAAATTTGTAAACACCCCCACCTCAATCGGCACCCCCAACGTCCTGAACTGCATCAAAGCATGCGAAGTCACCTCCAGCACCAAAAACTCCGCCCCCGCGTCCGCCACCGCACGCATGCGTTCGTTCAATATCTCCACCCGCTCAGTCGTCATATGCTCCACTTGCTGATGCAAGGTCTCGCCATCCTCACTCCACCCCACTGTCGTTAGCAATCCCGTTTTTCTGCCACTCTCGTTTAGCATTTTCCAAATCATGAAACACGTCGTCGTCTTACCGTTCGTTCCGGTCACTCCTATCACGCGCAGTTTTTTCGCTGGCCAATTCAACTTCTTTCCCGCCCTCCATGCCTGCAAAAAATGCACCGGCCGCACTAGGGAATTATACCCCGGCACTTTCTCCACAAAACTCTTCAAACCCATGAACTAATTATATCACGCCAACAGCTTCGCCGTCCCCGACTCTTTCGCCAAAGCCTTATCAAACGTCCACAGCGGTTCCGCCTCATTCAACTCCGCATATACCGCCAAGCAACAATCATTAAACGACATCTTTGGATGCTCCAAATACATCGGCAAAACTTTATCAAACAAATTTTTATTATAATTTATGCCAGGAAACCACAACAACCTACAAATACCATCAGCAATCTCTTCCCTAGATAATCCATACTGGTTTTGCATCACATATACTGCCTCCGACACCGCTAAATCCGCAATATTATAAGTTACCCCATGTCGCATAAACAAGTCTTGAATTCTATTACACTGCTCAGGAATATCTCTTAATATCAATCTCAAAATAATATTCGTATCCAAGGACTCGCACATTTTAAGCATTATATTTCTCCCCCATTTGCAATTTCATCTCCGGTAGATTATCGATATACTCACGATGTTGACTTGCTGTCCAACCCGCATATTTCTTAATATTTTCTTTCACTTTATCAGGCAATTTCTCCCGCCACTCATCCAAACCTGCAAACGCTTGTCTCACTTTCTCCTCTCGCGTCATAGCCTTTTTCACCAAGATCCCCTCAGATGTCTCTATGATATCCACCTCATCCCCCGCATTCATCTGAAAATTCTTCCGCATCGAATTTGGCAATGTAATCTGATAACTGCTTGAAATCTTCGCCGTCATTTACTTTTAAAACCTTTTCTTTAAGTTATACTTCTACTTTAATCCTATCACACAACTTTAATTTACACAAGTCACTTTAAACTTCTATCTTACTTTAAAGCACAATAAACTTTAAATATCGCATTTTCTCCAATATACTCATAAAATCAACAATTTTTAGCACTCGGCTATTGACAGTGCTAATTTCATGCGCTAATATAGAGCTACAAAGGAGTTATTATATGCAGCTAAAACCATTACAGGACCGTGTTGTTGCTCTTAAAGAACAACCCATGGAAACTACCAAATCCGGCATTCTACTCGGCGAAGCCAAGGAAGCACCTGCCTATGCCATTGTTGAATCTGTCGGCCCAGATGTCAAGACCATTAAAAAAGGCGACAAAATCGTCTACAAAAATTACTCTACCACCGATGTCAAAATCGAAGACAAGGACTACATTATCCTCAAAGAAGAAGACGTCCTCGCCACCTTATAATCCCTCATCCCATCATTTAGCGCCAGAGAATTATCTCGGCAAAAATGGTAATCAGTAACCTTTAACTTAATAAATCATTAATATACCTCAAGAGGGAATAACACATTACCCAACCTAAAAATTAAGGAAGAATTTATGGCAAAAAAGATTTTTTATACATCAGAAGCAAGAGACAAGGTTCTCTCTGGCGCCAAACAATTATACGACGCCGTCAAAGTCACCTTTGGCCCTAAAGGTCAAAACGTCGTTATCGAAAAGTCTTATGGCGGCCCTACTATCACTCATGATGGCGTCACCGTCGCTGAAGCCGTCGATCTTGGCAACACCGAAGAGAACCTCGGTGAGCAAATCGGCGCTAAGCTTATCAAATCCGCCGCACAAAAACTCAACAAAGTTGCCGGCGATGGCACCACTACCGTCACCGTTCTCACCTACAACATCATGAACGAAGCCAACAAGCTTATCGCCGCCGGCGTCAACCCTATGGAACTTCGCTCTGGGATAGAGGAAGCTGGTGCCGAAATCATCAAAGGCATCGAAAAATCCGCCGAAAAAATCGAAGGTAACGACAAAAAAGTTGCCGAAGTTGCCTCAATCTCCGCTGGAGACAAAGAAATTGGCGAACTTATTGCTAATGTCATTAGTAAAATCGGCAAAGACGGTGTCGTCACCGTCGAACAAGGCCAAGGCCTTGAAATGGAGCAAGAAATCGTCGAAGGGTTCACTTACGACAAAGGTTATTCTTCCCCCTTCTTCGTCACCGACACCAACCGCCAGGAAGCAATTTTCGAGAAACCCCTTGTTCTCATCACCGACAAAAAGATCGGCAGCGCTAGTGAGCTCATCCCTCTTCTCGAACAATGCGCTCAAGCTGGCCGTAAAGATCTCGTCATTATTGCCGAAGAAGTTGAAGGCGAAGCTCTCTCTGTTCTCGTTCTTAACAAACTCAAAGGCGTCTTTAATACTCTAGTTCTCAAAGCTCCATCTTTCGGCGATCGTCGCAAAGAAATCATGGAGGATATTGCTATCTTGACTGACGCCACCGTCGTTTCCGCTGATAAAGGCATGAAGCTTGAAGAAGTTGGCATGGAAGTCCTTGGTACCTGCGGTAAAGTCATCGCCACCAAAGACGAAACCACCATCATCAAAGGCGCCGGTAATAAAAACTCCGTCAGCGAACGTATCGACCTTATCCAAAGCCAAGCCAAACTCGCCAAATCCGACTACGAGCGTGAAGAGCTGGAAAAGCGTGCCGCTGCTCTCCTTGGCAAAGTAGCCATCATCAAAGTTGGTGGTGCCTCCGAGACCGAAATCGACGAAAAGAAATTCCGTGTCGACGACGCTGTTGCTGCCACCAAAGCCGCCCTCGCTGAGGGAATCGTCACCGGCGGAGGCGTTACCCTTGTCAATCTCGCAGCCAACCTCAAAACCGACACCGACGGCGCCAAGATCGTCAAGAAAGCCCTAGAAGCTCCATTCATTCACATTATGGAAAATGCCGGCCTCAACTCTCAAGCTCTCCTCGCCGAGATAGAAAAAGCTAAGCCAGGTTTCGGTGTCAATGTCATGGAGCCAGAAAAGGGAATCGTTGACCTCAAAAAGGCTGGTGTCATCGACCCCGCCAAAGTCACCAAAGAAGCTGTCACCATGGCCACCAGCATAGCTGCTACTGCCATCACTATGGGCGCGCTTATTGTCGACATCCCAGAAAAGCAAACCACTACACCTGGCGCTGGCGACATGGGCATGTATTAATATCCAATACTAGCCAATCAAAACCACCCCTCCAAGGGGTGGTTTGCTCAGCCCTATAAGGGCATGT
>CAPNAV010000031.1 GCA_948663575.1 uncultured Candidatus Saccharibacteria bacterium | reverse complement strand
TAAGCTCTCAACTTATCGTTGGCTCGCAGTTAGCCTTATGTTCTTTCGAACTGTTTTAAGTATAATTGATACTAATAATTTTAGCAATAGTTTTATTGTAAAATTTACATAATTTTGCTTGTAATTTTTACAACACTTTACGCATTTACCTCTGTTATTAATGTGGAAAAATTTTGTGTAATTCTTACAACATTTAGAACAGATTATAGATTATTACACTATCAAGCTTATATTACAGCCCTTGCAAGATGCTCGGGCCTAGTTCAGCTTTATATCATACATATTGAATTTTAGAGTAAAGTGTCAAAATAAGCATTTTCTATTGACTTTTTGATGCTTGTGTGCTATAATTAGAAGGTAACCCGTTGTTTTGATGGATTTTGCCGCATATTGCGGAGGCTATGGTCACAAAATCTAATCGATCTTTTCAAAAGGAGGAATTGAATAATGAAGGAATTCCATTTATTACCAGTCATACTGGCTCAGGTAGCTACTACACTTGTCGTTTGGCTTTGCTGTAATTATCTCGTAGGTCCGTTCTTGCACCGACTACTTGACGCTAGTCATGGTGATCCTGACTATTTTTTTATTCAGGAAATCCAGTCTTATTCCAACAAGGATCATGGCGAGACGCTGGCCGAAGTAGTCACAAATTTATCAAAAGATTTTCTGGAAACGTCGGTCATGTTTAGGAATGGCGAGAAGATTCTGGACTACAGCAGCTATGCGCCACATGAAATTATTTTGCCGACTGAGATAGTACTTGATCTCAAGCTCTGCAATGGTAGTTTTATCGAGCTTCATTCTCATCCCCAGAGAGACGTGCCGTTTTCTAATACCGATCTGTGCACACAAGTGTCAAAATTCGGAATGCCTGACGTGGTCAAAATCGCGGTATCATCGGAGCATGTCTATGTGATGTATCCGCAGGAGGATTGCTTCTGGCCGAGCATTTCTGACGTAAATACGTTTTTCCAGGAACTTTTAACTCCAGAGCCGAGCGCAGAATATTTCTTTACGACATCGGAAGGAAACATCTGCTCGACGACCGCCTTGATGGAGCTTTTTGCTGAGCAGTTTGATATGGTATATGCAGAATATGCTATCGAAGATTATCTCCAGCACCTTGAACAGGCGGAGTTTTAACCGACTGCGTTCTGCAATTGGTCTTGTCCGCCCTGGGCTGAATACACGATTTGGGGATAATGCTTACCGCATGACAACTGAGTAAGCTAAAGCCGCCTCAGCCTAATGAATCCCCACCTTCTCTCTTAAAAAATCCCCCACTTTCGTGAGGGATTTTGTCTTACCTTAATTAGATATCAAGGTCATCATACTCGGCAAGTTCTGCGCGAGTTTTTTCGGCGATGCCGTCATCTTCAGGATGATCAGCACCCATTTCAGTTTCAGCGTCTTCGGCTGCGATATCTACTTCGGTTTCCGTCACGTCGTCATCAGACATGCGACGGCTACGACGAGGAGCGCCGTCTTCTTCGTCGGTGTTGACGACTTTAAGATTATAGCGAGCGCCGTTTTTAGTGCCAAGAACGCGCAATAAAGTACGAATGCTCTGGGCAGTAGCGCCACGCTTGCCGATAACACGGCCAACGTCTTCGGGGTCCACGCTCAAGCTGAGCAAAACGCCACGTTCGTCAATTTCACGTTCAACAACAACCTTATCTGGATTGTTTACGAGGGTTTTTACGATATATTCTACAAATTGTTGGTCAATGGTTGCCATATGGTCTCCGATTATTTAATACTTGCTCTTGTATTATAACACAAGCATAAAAAATAACTAGGATATTTTTGTTTTTTAGAGGTTATTGTTGTAATTTTTACAACATTTATATGATTTTTGGCTTTTTCGGATCGCGTTCTATTGATTTTTTGCGCCATGTGTGATATAATAGATATATAGGGTGTGTCTAATTTTATCTTAAGGAGGGGTAAAGATGAAGCAGTTTAATAAAGCATGGCGAAGATGGACGATAACGACAAGTTTGGCGATATGTTTAGCCTGTTGGCCGGCCCAAGTGTCAGAGGCTAGCGATGACGAAGCGCCCGCCAAAACTGAGTCCGAGAGTTCGTTCTGGGAAAGCATTAAGCAGACTGGCTCGAGTTGGTTTGATAAAGCCAAGGACGGAGCGGCCGATCTTACTAATCAGGTGAAAGAGAAGGCGCCGGAGATAATTGAAAATGTGGGCGAGAAAATTAACGAAGCTCAAGAAAATATTTCCAATTATCGACAAGACCAAGAAGATCAGTTTTGGGACTGGTTTGAGCAGCAAACTGGCACACAGCCAGCCAAAGAAAGTACAACTGATAATCCCGACAATTCTGGAACTGCGACAGAGCAGTCGATTCCGTCGTCAGCAGATACGAATCCACCCAATGCAACCAAGACCGAGACGATCGAGTCAACCGAGGAGCGAGACGAAAAAGCCGAGACTCCGACCGAGGCGTTCGCAGCGCCAACGACGCAGCCTAGCATATCGACAGAGGAGAGCCGGTCAGCGGCGGATCAAGAAATGCAGCGTGAGCTGATTATGGCATTTCATAGCCTGTCGGTGATTGGAGTCGTGTTGATTATTGTAGTCTGTATCTTTATAGTGATCTTGATAGCCCTTAATCGTAAGCATCGCCGTTAATACGCACCTTATTACAAAAAATCTCCAGCTGGGCTGGAGATTTTGCTTAGTAGCCTATGAGTAGCCTATTCTGCTGGTGCTTCTTCGGTGGCGGGCTCTTCTTTAGGCTGGTTTTTGCGCAATTTGTCAGCGTGTTTAGCCTTGGCTTGCTTCTTGGGGGCTTCCTTATACCATTTTGGCAAGGCAATTCCCTCTTTCTTGAAGACGAAGGCTACGCGACTAGATGGCTGCGCGCCATTTTTAAGATAGAACTCGACTTTTTCTTTATCGAGAACCACCCGTTTGGTTTCTGGGTTGTAGTTGCCGACCTCAGCCACAACACGACCCGAAAGTGGGTGGCGCTGGGATTCTTGGACGACTATCCGATACACAGGGCTATGCGTACGGCCATTACGTTGCATGCGAATCGCGAGCATTGTTTCTCCTTTATTTAATAACTAATGTAATTATACCAATCTTCCCCTGAAATGTAAATGGTTGATTTCATACTTGGACTGAGTTATACTGAAGTCAAGATATGAGCGAGGTAATAAAATCTGCTGGCGAGCAGCAGGAGCCGGTTGGTAGCGCGAGCGAGTGGGACATACTCAGGCCGGAAAATAACGGCTTGGGGGATTTTGATGAGCTAGAAGCTAAACAGAGCAAGAAACTAGGCATTGAACGGCCAAACGTCGCCGGAGTGGAGGGGGCGAAGGCTGTCAAGCCGGAGACTTCGTCTATAGCAGAACGGCAAAAATCCAGCTTTGAGCCGGATGAGTGGACATTAAAAATCCTCGATGATGATTGGACACCGGAATGGGACCACAAATATCAGAATATCCCCTTTCCAGAGATGTATCAAACCTTAGAGAGACGCGTTGAATTATTGGAATCAGTCGTCTCTACTATGGATGATCCCAATAATTACATTGATCTCAAGGAAGCGTACCAGCATGAATATGAGAGTTCACGCAAGCTATATACGAGTTTGATCGAAAGGATTAAAAACGGTGAATCATTGCTAGGTCCGCCGGAGGTTCTACTGCGAAATACGCGCGCCAATCTGGTTGAAGCACGTTTTTGCGCACAGGCAATGGAAAACCCTAAAGAGACCTTAGCAAACCTGAAAGAAGACTTCGCAACTTTAGAGGAATTAGCCCAAGAGCAAGTAAAGACTAATTTTAGAAAAATCAATCGATTTCATCTTCATCAAGAGAACGCTCAGATTTTGAATCAAATTCCCGTTAAGCAATTACGCGAGCTTGCAAAACAGATGAACGGGGAAAATTTTCAAGAATTTGATCAGAATTTAAAAACTACGCTCACCACGGCACTCGGAATAGATATCAACCGTATCGCCTTTTATGCCGTACGTTCCGAAAGTTATACTTCTCAAGGAAGCTGCAGCACACCGACTAATCAGGGTGGCAATCCGAAGACAGTTTTAGGCCCCAACGACAAGATTCGAATCCTCCTTAATTACACGAAACTGGTGGATGCTGGCTATTTGAACGCGTATGCTAATACCGTAGCACACGAATTAAAACATGTACAACAGTACCTTCGAGCGCTTGAAAACCCAATGAGTGACTACTGGACAGGCGAAGCACTTTATAAAGATGGCGAGGATAAGAATAGGGATAACGATTATACAGCATACCGCAATCAGAAAATTGAGTGGGACGCTTTTGATTTTGGCGACAACTTCCAGCGCAGGCTCCAGTTAGCAGCTCCGGACCAGCAAATCAAGTATACACTGCGAAAGCTAGATCCGCGTCGCTGGTTTAAGAAGGCTAAACAGGAGATTCTAGAATAATGGACGAATATTTAATTGCCCAGTTTTTACGCGAACAAGGGCTCAAAGACCCTAAGCTAAAAGCACAGCTGATTCGGAAAGTGACTAAATATCCCGATATTAAAGAAAAATTTCTAGCTTGGATGGAGTCTAGGGCTTTTGATGACACCCTAAAAATCGAGGAATGGACGGCTAGCGATATTCATAAATTAGCACCATTTCTAACTGGCATCGGCGTGTATAATTTCTTAGTAGATTTGCGCGATAATCCTGACGATGCGCGAAAGTGCATTACAGACGGTTTTCCGGTGATGTAATGGCAATAAAAGAGGGCGCACTGCATGTATTATATACAAAATATGCGCCCTTACTTTTGCTTGCCTATTTTTGTGAAAACCTACCCCTCACGCCAGTATTTTTGCGCGGCAAATTCAACCGTATTCCAGGAAAGCTGACGACTTTTGCCGTTGCTATTGTTCAAATCATAGAACCACATCGGAATGCGTTGATCGCCGAGATGGCGACGTTTCAGTCTCTTGCGGTGAATTGATAGCGCCATGCCAGCAAGGATAATTACACCAACTATAAGGACAGTCACTCCTACCACCATGATTGCCAGGAAATTATCGATTACCCGATAGCCAGCATATGATAGCCCCCAAATCGTAAGGATAAGGGTCACAAACAGCAGAATCTGGTTGCGCCACTCCCAATCCTTAAATAAAGCTTCGCGATATGGGATTTTCCGTTCGATCGATTGGCGCAGTGCCTGCTCAATGTTATACCTGCGGTAGATTTTGCTGGTTAGCCAGAGCCAAACACTAGTCCAAATCAGCGCTACTACTATAATGCCAATACGACATCGCATAGTGAGATCGGTGCGATCCATCTCCAGTAGCACATAATCTGTTTTCGTCCAAGCAACGCAGGTGAACGCTGGCGTGCAGACCAAAGCCACGACATAAGTAGCAAAGTTCAGTAGGAAGTGCTGAACCTTACAGCGGTTAATTTTTTCCATTTTATCATTTCCCTCCCAATGATTTTTGTGCAAGAAATACATCTTGCATTTGTGCAAGAAATACATCTTGCATTTTCAGAAACACTTCCACGATAAACAAGCTCTAAGTTACCATCCTATCCCTCCCCTCTTTTGTTTTTAAGTACAATGCGCCCCTAAGGATTCTGGGCTGCTTGACGATTATAACATAGAATTATAATACTTGCAGCTATTTTGTTTTATGGTCGCCGAACTTCTTGAGATAGCTTTTTACTGCCTCGGCGGCAGCTGCGCCTTCGGCTTCTTGCTTGGAATGCCCTACTCCCGTACCCTTGAGCTGCTTAGCAACGTAAACGCCAACCGTAAAGGTCTTATTGTGGTCTGGGCCATCTTCGCCAATCACTCGATAAGTAGGGGTGGCGCTATCATTATGCTGCGCAAGCTCCTGAAGATAAGATTTAGGATCGCGCCAGCTGCCATCTTCGAGGATCTTGTCAATTTTCACTAGGATATGCTTTGCAATAAACTCACGCGCCGTTTCGTAGCCTTGATCGAGATAAATAGCGCCAATCACCGCTTCAAAGCAGTCAGCCAGAATGACGGCATGAGCTCGCTCGGAGCCATGTTTTTCTCCTTTCGAAAGGCGTACTAGAGGCTCATAGCCCAGTTCCTCACCACTCGCACCGATACTTTCAGTACGCACTAAAGCTGAACGCCAAGCCGTCATGATACCTTCCGGCTCGTCATAGTTACGATACAAAAAGTCGGATGTCACCAGCTCTAAAACAGCATCACCCAAGAACTCTAGCCGTTCATTGTGAGCTTTGACGCTTTGTTTATGCTCGTTGACATAACTGCGGTGAGTAAGCGCGGTGATTAATAGATCGATATCCTTAAATTCAAACCCTAGTTTCTCGCGTGCAAAGTTTTGATATTCTTCTGTATTCATAGTGCCTCCATTGCCGCCTAGATGCCTTGGCGAATCTTGTTTTTTGCGACTAGCATTAGTTTTTCAATGTCTTCATATTCAATAGCGTCGAGCGCATCGTTAAAACGAAACCACTTGATGCCCTTCATCCATTGCTCCTTAGTAGGGGTCTCATGATCATCGAGAGCGCGCACCAGATAGATTTGCGTCATCATCAAGACGAGTTTATCGACGCGACGATACTGAAAATGGATTTTGCCCAACCACATCAAGACTTCGATGTGAAATAGCCCCGCTTCTTCGCCGATTTCACGGATAGCGGTCTGCTTAGCAGTTTCGCCTGGCTCAATGTGTCCCTTAGGGATAGTCCAGCGTCCTTTGGAATCTTGAATGAGCAAGATTTCAATATCACGATGATCACGCGTAGGACGAAAAACAATCCCTCCAGCGGTCGGTTCACGCACCACCTCCTGAATGGCTGGTTTTTTAAAGACGCGCGCCGTCAGCCGAGTCACCGCCGAAACTTTTTCGGACTTAAGTGGCAGAGCTTCTGGAACTTTGCCAATGCGCTCGCTTTTGACGGGCTTCGGCGTGGTCCTTGGGGTGGGATTAGGCCTCCTCACCCCCTGGGTTTTCTTCTTTGTCATTATACTCCTTCGGGGTTTGCGGCTCCTGTGTTGGTTCTGGAGTAGCTGAATTATCCGCTTTATCCGTCGAGACGCTGGCAGGCTCAGTAGTAGGCTCGCCATAAATCTGGCGATAAGCCGTACCAAGTACACCGTTTACGAATCTAGATGAATTTTCGGATCCAAAAGCCTTGGCTAGTTCGACAGCTTCATTAATTGCAACCTTGGGCGGCACGGTATCCGCCGAAAATTGTAATTCATAAAGCCCCATACGCAAGATATTACGATCAATCGCTGCAATGGTACTAAGTGGCCATTCTGGAGCCATGGGCTGCAAAACTTCGTCCAGTTCAGCAAACTTGCCGGAGATATTGCGTGCCAAACCATAGACGAACTCCGTGTCGCCTAGCGCTTTCGCATAGGGCTCAATATCCTTTGCAACGATTGAGTCGATATTAACCGTAGCGTCACCGGCATTATCCCTAAATTCGTACTCGTATAAACTTTGTAAAACAATAATTCTGCCTAAGTGCCGGTTACTAGCCATATACCTTCCCTTTTATTTAGACTTTTTAGTGATTTTTGTAGTGGTTGTCTTTTTGGTCGTAGCGGACTTCGTGCTAGCTTTAGCTGCTTTCTTAGTCGCTTTGACGCTTAATTCGCGTGCAGGCTTAGCGGTTTTTACCTTGAGATTTGGGGTTTTCTTCGCAGTTTCAAAGGCTTTAACCGGAGAAGTGCGATTCACCGCACGCGCCAGTTTCAACCGTAGATGGCTACGGCGTAGGCCGGTTTTACGCGGGCTACTCTGTTTTTTAGGTTCAGGCATATTACTCCTTAATTATATGAAAATTCTATAGTCAATTTTAGCATATTTCACTTCCGATGACAAGAGGTTTTCTGGAGTTTTGGGTACAAATAATGCAAAAAGCCCCCATACGGAGGCTTCTTGCGATTAAATTTAGTATTATTTACGGAGTGCACGTCGGCTTGCTACATAGTAGCCAGCGGCTGTGATCACCGAGCCGGAAGCAAGCATCGCACTTGCAACTTCGGCAGGACCAGTGGACGGTAAGGTTGTCACCGGTTTATTGACGATTGGATCATCCGGCAGTTTATCATCCGGTGTTTCTGGCTCTTCCGGCTGCTTCGAATCATCAGGTTCAGGACCTTCCTCGTTAATGATTGAGTAAACCACCTGATAAGTTAAGTCCGAATTAGTGAAACGACCAGAGATCACTTCATAGTCAGGCTTGTATCCTGGAATAGCCGGAGAGGTTACTGAGAATGGATCACCTGATTGAAATACTTCCGTAAAGGTATCAGCGGCTTTAGTACCATCTTCATAGATATAAGTAATCTGAAGTTTGTACTCATCGGCTGCTGGAGTTGGGGTTGGCGTACACTTTTTATTAGTGATCACGCTAGCGTAATCTTGGATTGTGATATTACCAACACCACCTTGAGCCCAGTTGACAAGAGTATTGTCACCACAGGCAAGGCCTTCTT
>CAPNAV010000030.1 GCA_948663575.1 uncultured Candidatus Saccharibacteria bacterium | reverse complement strand
GGCAAATGAGCGAATAATTATTTATAAGACATAACTGCTAGTTGTAATGTTAGGAGTTGTATTTTTGTACTTTACATTTTTGACGTTTCTGACGATAATTGCTGTTATGAAACATTTATCTCCAAAGTCAATTACAGTCATGAAGTATTTGGGTACAGATGGAGAATATCACTATGTCGAAGCGAACGACATTGCTTTTTCAAGTCTTGAAGATAGGTTGAACTATTTAAGTCAACTGGAATATAAACTTTGGGCTGATGGAGAAATTGTTAAGCATATATGGACAAGAACGTCGAGTAATTGCGAGGTGGAGCCTTAAATGACGCCCGTAAATGAGAACTGGAAGTCTAACTTTTATAAGTACGAGAAAGTCCGTAGAAGTGGCAGATACAATATGATTATGGAAGCCGATAAAGCGATCAAGGCTTGTGGCATTAGTAGCCGAGAGTATAGAGATATTTTATTAAACTACAATCACTATAAAAGGTACGTTGAAGCGAAATATGAGTCGGTTGATAAGTTTATGAGGAAGTATAAGAAGTGTGGCTATTAGATTACGAGTGTCAAACCACCTTTTGGAACGATTTTAGTATGGCGGAACGTTTTGGAGCGGAAGCAATTAGAGATACTTATAGGAGGGCTAGAGCGGAATGGAAGAAAGATAGAATTTACGGAACAGAACTGTCTATGGTGCTTAATCATAAATGTTGGTATTGGTATGAAGAACGCAATACGAAACTTAGCCAACTTTACGCTGAACTTTGGGAAGAATACCATGACTGGGTGCTTGATAATTGGAAAGGCGAAGATTTGGGGTATTATTTAAAAGTTACAGATTGATTATATAACTTAATTATTTGTCGCACCTCAATCCTAAGCTTTCTGAGCTCCTCTGGGTTTGTTCCTAGTATTATATGCGGTTGGTGAGCTATGGCGTGTGCCATGATGCATTTGTTAGTTTCTCTAACAAATGATATGCCTTCATCTCTGACTGTATATCCTGACTCATTGATTCTTAGATTTGTAGTAATTCCTTTAGAAACCAAGCAAAAAGCTACGTTAGGAGCTGTAACTAATATATAAATTTCTCCCTCAGTAAATCCCTTCCTAACTGGAGTGTTGACGGCAATAAATTTTTCTTCTGTGAAATTTGGCTCTACGATTACTAACGGAAAATAGCTTTTTAATTCAGAGGTAGTAATACAAAATTCTTTCTCCGCCTTAAATGCTTCATTTTGGAAACGTTGTAATGAAACATCTTTTTATCTAATATATTTTCATTGTGAAAGATATTCAGTGTTGCATTACTATTTGTAGGATCTCGCCACAGTTGATATGCGAAGAATTTATAAACAATATCAGGGTCAACTTTTAATCGGCTAACATCCCGTTTACCACTTTTGGCTATTTTTGCAACTTGTCGTGAAAGTTGCTGAAATTTCTGTTCAGCTTCTTTATTAAGAAGATTCTCATTTTCATCAGTATAATATCCAAATTCGGCATTAAAATCATTGCTATTCTGAACCGTAATGATTTCACCAGTACTAGCATCTAGGTACTTGATTGGCTTTTTGCCATAAAATGACCTTGCTACAAATTCAGGAAAATACTTGTGGTTGTTTTTTGTGCCAATAATCTCGCTACCCATAATATAATTATAACAAGTAGCACACAGCTCGACTTAACATTTAGCTGTTTTCCTCTAGAAACTTTGTTAAAGCCTGTCGCACTGTGCCCTGCCAAGCCGAATATAAATCACTAAATTGTTCGTTTTACCCCTGTTGAACGGACAATTTTTCTGTTAGTTCGGCTTTAGGGTCGAATGTTTCATCACTAGTTGCAAAAACGATTTCTGTTTCACGATCACCATCGGCATTAACTCCATTAAAATAATGTACGGTTAGAGTGGTGTTATTGCCAAAATACGTGATGGACTTGGTTCTTGAGTAGCTTGGTGTGTGCAGGCTATTAATTAACTGTGTCACTTTGCATAGCTAATTGTTGCTGTCATAGTATTGTCCTCCAATTTTTTTGGCTAAATCTAGACTTAGGCACGAATGATAGCATGAAAAAACTTAGATGCGAGAGTCTAGAAACTCCATGGCAGTTTTTACCATATAATTTGATTAATGCTATGCAGTTTTTTGCATTATTACAGTCTTACTATTCTGATTTAATATTGTCGATTTCTGGTTTGAGATTATATGATATAGGTATGTTTGTGTCGAAACTTTTAGTTATTGTCTTCGTGATGGCCGACTGTTATTTTGATGCTTCCAGTAATAGTATTGATCTCGCATCTTTCTTCTGAGATTGTTTTTGGTACATCTACACTGCCAGTTTTGCTCTGAGTGAAAAATGTTTTATCGGTCAACAAATTCCCTTTTATGCTGCCAGTGGTAGTATTGACGTATATTTCTTTTGCGTCGCTATCCTTAAATTTAACGTTGCCGGTTTGTCTTTCGATTGAGATTTTTTCTGATGCAATGACATTTTCTAATAGTATGCTGCCGGTGTTACCGTTTGAAATGATGTTCTTGCTTTTGATGTTAGTAAGATTAGTTTTACCGGTCGAAATACTGATTTTGATTTCTGATTGGCAAGTTACGTTTGCGATATTGACTTTGCCTGTTAAGGTGGATGATTCAATGGTATTTGCCATGACTTTTTCGACGAGAATGGCGCCCGTGTCGGTTTTTAGCGTTATGTTACTATCTGCTGAAGCGTAATTTTTGATGCTGCCGGTTTTTGTGGCGAGATTTATACTTTCAAATTTAAAATTTTCTGGAATTTCGATGCTGCCGGTGGCTGTATTGATTGATAAATTACCGTATAGGTTTTCTGGTAGATACACTGTAATGTTTGGGGTTTCGAAAGTTATATTATTAATGTAGTCATACCATTTCCTAGTGTCCTCAACATTGATTGTTAGAGTCTGGTTTTCTAGTTTGGTGGAATGATGAAGATTTCTTTGTTCATGTAATATGACTTTAGTTTTTGAATTTGACGAAGGTAGAAATTGAATGTTCGCGAGATTAGTATTGATTTTTATATCTTGAACCTCTTCGTTAAATTCATACTCATTGTCATCAAAGCGCACTGTTGATAATTTTGAAAAATTCCATCCCATAATACTCATTGCTCCACAAAATATTAAATTGCCAATTATTATTAAAGAAACTGCTGCGATAAGCCAGGTTTTAGTATTTTTACTCATTAATTGTATCCTTTTTTGAGAGATTATTATGCATCCATTGAGCACTTTTTTTGGTGGTTAAGATGATGGCTTTTGTTGATATTTTGCTGGCAAAAAATATTAAAATTGATAATCCAGCGCAAAACATGCTCATACCAATGATAGCGAGTCCGGCTGGTGCTGCGTGAGTGATAATAGTTATGTTTCCCGTCAAAAGTAGATAGGCAGAGATGCAGAGCATCGCAATAAAGATGGCCCACAAACTAATAACAATGGCCCATAATATAATATATGCCGATAAAATAATTGCGATGGTTGCAATTAATAGAGAAAACCAAAGCGGAAAACCGAGTACTAAGAGGGTTATTTGCCAAGCATTGAGCTTTTGTGAACTATTTTTGGTTTCTGGTTTTTTTGAGCCTGGCCCTTCTTTTACGGATGGATTGGCAGGTTCGCTTCTCGCTTGTTGGGTCAACGTTTTCTGGGGTGTCTCTTCCGACTCTGATTCTGGCTTTACTATACTTGCAGTATAGTCTCGATCCAATAACTCGTCAATGCTGACGTTTAGCTCCTCCGATAACATCTTTAGTTGTTTTAGATTAGGTGAGGTTTCACCTACTTCCCAATTTGAGATCGTTTGCCTTGAAACGTTTAATTTGTCGCCTAATTGTTCTTGCGAAAGCCCATTCTTCTTTCTCAGCTTTAAAACATTCTTTCCGAAAGACATGTATTTGCTCCTTTCTAGTATCAATTATAGAAATTAGTGAGTAGTTTTTCTACCAAATTCGTTTGGAAAGTTGTCAAAATTTTTTAACATTCTTGAGTCTTGCAGTAGTTCATAGCAAAACCCCGCCGGTTGGTGGTTAGCGGGGTTTAGTGTTTAGGGCTGATGGTAGAATCATGATTGGCTTTGTGATCTGGAATTGGGATGGATAATGAAAACTTAGCTTTGTGACTTACGATACTTAATGATAGCTTTGAGAGCGGCAATCTTCTGGTCGAAAAGCTGGTCTTTGTAGCGTGTTTCTAGCTGTTCTTTGTTGGTACGCAATTGCTCGAGCTGCTCTTCGTAGCAATTAATAGTAACTTCATGTTGGGAAATTTGTTGTTTGAGGGAAGTTGACTCGTCACTGAGTTTCTCGATCGTCTTCTGTAATTCTTCAATCGAAACTTCGAGAAAAACATCGGCAAGTTTTACGCTGACGCTTCTGCATTGCCAATATTTACGAAAGTTACGACAAATTAAATAGAAAAAAGCTACGTTGAAGATGAGAAGAATCATTGACAGCCCGAGCACGAATTAGCCGTTCTCAGAATAAATGTTGACAAGAGTAGGAATATCATCGCGTCAACAATTGTAACAACTGCCGCATAAGCAATAGTATCGGTGAGACTATTGTCCTTTCCTGAGGATTTGCGAATGATTTTTGCGATTTCTTGGGTCATTTTTACCACCTTCCTAAAATGTGCAAAACTACGGGTTTCATTTATATAATAGCATATGATTTTATATTAGTCAATTATGAAGGAATGCGAGCTGGAGTTTTTTGGATGATTTAAATCCTATTGTCAATAAGGTTGGCTAAGCACGGCGAGATCGGCATGTGATTCGCATGTTTGCTTGGTGTTGCGATATTCTTGGTACTCTCTTCGGGCTTGGTAGACGACAATGCATAGGAGTAAGACCATTATAATTTTGCAAACGATTATACCGAGAATACTGAATTTTTTAGCCATTACGAATGGCCGCTCTAACAATACTAGCAGGATAAACATAACCACGACCAGGTTATAACCAATGGTACGCTTGGTTGGTACGCCGAGGCACTTTGCTATAACTTTCTGGATGTTCTTGGTCATTTTTCTGTCTCCTCTCTGAAATGAAATGTACTCTCCGCTTTGCTGCCTTGGCCTGTGGCCGAGAAAGCGAGGCTCCCAGATATCTGGGATATATTTGCCATAAATAGCAATATAGGTGTGTCTTAATGGCTCAGTTCTTAAATTTTCTTAGCTACTCGTATGATTCCTCCTTAATGAAAAGTGAATCCGTACAACGGGTAACTTGTGAATCTAATTAGAGCTAAGTCTATATTTCTGTTGTAGCACACCATAAGCAATTTGTCAATACACACCTCATGTTTGTGGGGCAAAATAGGGTAAAAAGGACTAGCTTTGGTAAAATTTTAGGGGATTTTAAGGATTATATGGTATGATGGAAGTAATGGTTAAAAAGAGAGGTAATAATGCGCGCGTTACAGCTTTATTTTCGTTTGCATCGGCCATATGAGTTGAATCAGCTGGATGACCTTGAGGGCGGATATTTTGGAGGCGAGGCGGCATTTCGGGAGGCAAATCGCACTGAATATCAACCGTTTTTCGCGTTGTTGGAGCGAAACTCGCAAAAGTTTCCGAATTTGCGTGTTTCCCTGTCGGTGTCGGGTGTGTGGTTAGAGCAGGCTGAAAAATTGGACCCAGAACTGATTCGGCGCCTGAAAAAGTTGGTGCAGGCGGGTAATGTGGAACTTTTGATGATGCCATATAATTATTCATTGGCGTCGTTTTATGATGAAGCGGAGTTTACGGCACAGATGGATCGACATTGCAAAAAGGTAGAGGATCTATTTGGAGCGGAGCGGGCGGTTTTGGCGATGCCAGAGTTGATTTATCATGATAATTTGGCACTTTGGGCGGAAAAGGCTGGATTTGCTGGAATTTTGGCAGGTGCGGCGGAGCGAGTTCTAGACTATCGTAGCGCGAATCAAGTTTTTGATGCGGTGGGGTGCAAGAATTTGCGGGTGATTTTTCAGAATACGAGATTTTCAAGGGCGCTGAGGCAAGCGACGGATTTGGTGATGGTAGAGGGGGTGAAAGCTAGCCAGAGTTTCGTGGAGGGTGACGAGACGGAAGAAGTAGCAGAAGCGTCTCATAAAAAGATGACAGCGACGGATTTCGTGCGCGGCATGACGGGCGTGAGGCAGACGAAGGCTCAGGAGAAAAACAATGCGCGAAATATAGTGCGGTCAAGTGGGCAAATGGTGTTTTCGGCGAAGAAGCTTCAAAAAGAACTGGATCTGGAATGTTTGAGAGGAGCGAGCGTTAATCTTTGCCTAGATGTGGCAATGTTTCGAGATTTTCGTGCCGAAGGAGTAGTGCGCTTTTTTGATGAGTTCTTGGCGAACTGGCTAAAGACGCCGGGCAATCGTTTCGTGAATGCGAGCGAGATGCTAAAAGTAATGCAGCCGAAGGTGGAAGTTTCGGTAAAAAGTACGATTGATTGGCGCATGGAGGAGGAGTCGTCTGAGGCGGGGCTGAGCTTATTGAAAGATGTGCGGTTTTGTCCGCCGAGCTGGTTGAGGCAGCCTGAGCAAGTGAAACTGTCGAGGAAATTATATTTATTGCGTGAGAATGTGCTAAAAGCAAAGTCGGAGGAACTCTATCGCGATTTTGAGCGATTGACGGATTTGTCGTATTTTGCGCAAATGAATGCTGAACGACCG
This sequence comes from uncultured Candidatus Saccharibacteria bacterium, assembly GCA_948663575.1. GTDB lineage: Bacteria > Patescibacteriota > Saccharimonadia > Saccharimonadales > Saccharimonadaceae > Nanosyncoccus. The sequence continues at coordinate 2,183 of CAPNAV010000030.1, read as the reverse complement.
TTTTTGGTGGGGGATGCTCGATTGAGAAAGCGAGATAAACAGCTGGCTGAGTTAGAAACCGATCATTTTGCGGCGATTTTGGATGATTTTATCAAAAAAGTAAATGCGAAACAACCAGAGCCGCTCAAGGTGACGGCTGGCAAGGAGGCGGAGGCAAGTGAGAGTGAAACACGGGCTATAGTAAAGAAGTCTGAAAAAACCGACGATCCGGATGATTTTTCGGTGAAGGTGCAGCGTCTGGCCGGAAGTAAGAAGCCAGATAAGGATGGCGTGTTTAATAGTGACTGGAATGATTTGGTGTGGGATGAGAAAAGTTGGCAGGCGGCGACGAATGCGATGGATGATGTGATGGCGGAGGTGCAGTTTTTGACGAATCGTATATCACAGAAAAAGGCTGAGATTAAAGAAGGGGTAGACGATTTGACCGAAGCGGAGGTGGTGACGAAAAAGAGAAAAGGTGGGTTGTTGAAAAAACTGGTGGTGGAGTAGTGGGGGAATATATATGAAAGAGTGACTAGAAAAACTGGTCAATAACACTAAAACTGCTGCTTACTTAATGGTAAACAGCAGTTTCTCTTGCGCGGATAAAATTAGCGCTTCTTCTCTTTGACTTCGTTGCGACCGAGGTTTTTCTTGGTCTCGGTGAAGACGACGTGCTTGCGCAAAACTGGATCGTATTTCTTGAGCGAAAGCTTATCTGGGGTGTTCATGGTATTCTTCTTGGTGTAATATTGGCGAATACCGGATTCCTCAGAAACCAAACCGACGAGTTTGCGCTTAGTATTATTTTTCTTTGCCATAATGTGTTTATTGTAGCACAAAAGTTTTTCTCTGTAAACCTAGAAAGTCCAGATTTCGGGATTATAAGATTTTTTCGTAGATAAATGCCTTTTCGGTGGTAGTTTGTTCGGGGTGGGCTGGATCTTTACAGGGGACGTCTTGCTCCCAGACTTTATGACAACCGATTTTTTCGTAAAAATGATAATTACACGATTCATCGGTGCGAATTTGGAGGTTTTTTAGTTGATTTTGTGCGGCTAGATCAAAAGTAGTATTGATTAGTTTGGGGCCAAATCCCTGCTTGCGATAATCTTTGTGAACAATTAAAATGACCAACTCGCCATCGAAAGTTTTTCCGTCTGGCGGGGAGTATTCATAATTGTCGTTGTATTCCTTGAGAGCTTGATGATCTTTGATGAAAGGGCTATGCGCTAAAAGCCATCCGAGTAGGTAATAGTAATGCTTGCGTAGCCAATGTTTTTTGGAGGAATACTTGCTGTAGGCGCAGATGCCTATGAGATTGCCGTTGACGACCTCTGTGACAAGTTCTTCTGATTCGCTGAGGATTTCGAACCAATAAATCCATGCACAAGTCTTGCCTCTGGCTTTGGTGGAGGCTTTTCCTAAATCCCACTCGCTGTCGAGCATGTCGACGATTTGACGATGATGTTTGAGCTTCATGGTTTTGGCTTGTATTAATGCTGATTATAAGTGCGATTATTCGTTCGGATCATTTCCAAGAAATTCATCTAGTTTTTCGAGGCAATAGGGATCATGCTCGCAAGGGTCGATTTCGGCACCTTGCAAGTAAGCGTCAATGAGGTCTTCAGGAGTTTCTATAAGTTAATTATAACAGATGTTAATGAATTGTTAAGTTCTTGTTATTTAGCTAGATTAAAAAGTAAGGCTCCGAGCCGAAACTTAGAGCCTTACTATGGTGCTGGAAGTAGGGCAACGCGATTCATGGATGAATCGCTACCCGTCGGGCGTCATCTCTGAAAACGTTGAGCAAGCTCAAGTTTTCTCTCGATTCCTACGACGGACGAACCTCTGAAAGGTTCTCATCTTACTATGACATGCCAATATAGCAAAAATCCGAGCAGAAGCTCAGAGTTTTGCTATGGTGCTGGAAGTAGGACTCGAACCTACGAAGGCCGAAGCCGAGAGATTTACAGTCTCTTGTCATTGCCACTAGACTATTCCAGCGCGTATCCTTCCGGGGTGACGAAAGGATAACTAAGTTTTGAGGCATGGGGTTGCCTCGAGAATGCCCTTTCTCAGGCGGTGGGAAAGGACATTTATATTGTACCAAAGATTAACATGCTTTTCAAGATGTTTTCTGAAAAACGGGTCTTGTTGCATAATTCCTGCTACTAGCGCATGCTTATGCGCGCTAGCTAGAT
>CAPNAV010000029.1 GCA_948663575.1 uncultured Candidatus Saccharibacteria bacterium | reverse complement strand
GATAGGTTCGAGCGACATCGTGTCGAGAAAGTAGTATACATACAGAACCAACAGTACACCATCGCAAACTATGGTCTAAACAAGACTCCCTTACTTTTGGCGTTCTCGATACGCGTAAGTCTCCGTATCAATCGACACCACATCCCCCTCTTTAATAAACGCTGGCACTTTCACCACCACGCCAGTCTCAAGCGTAGCGTCCTTTTGCACTGAACTTGTCGTATCACCCTTCACTGCATTCTCAGTATAAGTCACCTTAAGCCAAATATTCTTTGGCAGCACCAAGTTAATTGCTGTTCCATTATAGAACTGAATCTCCATTTCATCACCATCTCGCATGAAATCTTTAGCATCACCCACCATATCCGCTGACAATTCATATTGCTCAAAAGTCTCCGGATCCATAAAATAAAACTTTTCATCATCCTTGTAAAGATATTGAACCTTCTTTGTCGTCACTTCGGCCGGCTCGATTTTTTCTTGCCCCTTAAAAGTCTTGGGCAACAACGCTCCAGTTACCAAATTCTTCACCTTCACGTTCACAATCGAACCACCCCGCCCCATCACCTTCTGTGAATATTCAACCACTTTGTATGGTTGCCCATCAAGCGTAATAAGCACATTTTTCTTCAAATCCGTCGGACCGTACATTATAAATTCTCCGTTTCTTATTAATTTAAAAATATAAAGTTTTCACCCTATGAAACCCTTGTTTATAACAGTCTACCACCGCGCTAGAACCTTTTCTGCTCGATTCTTCCTTGATTAGACTATTCTAAACAAAGGTCTTGCTGGAGCAGCGAAGCATAAGCCTCGCTACTCCTCGACATCTCCTATCGTTCAGCAACAAACGGAAGAAGCGCAAGATGCCTCGCCCTCTTCACTGCCACAGCCAACTGTCTCTGCTGCTTCGCAGTCAAACCAGTCTTAGAAATCGGCTCAATACGTCCATAGACATCAATATATCGCTGCAAAGTCTTCACATCACGATAATCAAAGTACATATTTGGATTAGTTTTCATTTTTCTCATGTTAAATCTCTCCTTCCCTACCCTTAGAATGGAATATCATCCAAGTTAATTGCATCATCTTCCGGCATATCATCCGGTACTACATCACCATCATCAGCAGCCGAATCATCAGCCTTGTTAGCTTTAGAACTTGACCCGCCACCATAGCTACCGCGACTTCCGCCAGAGTCACCCCCACCGACAAACGAAAAGTCATCAACAATCACCTCAGTACGCGAACGTCGCTGACCGGAGGTCTTATCTTCCCAGCTTCGCTGTTCGATACGTCCAGAAACAATCAACCCCGATCCTTTTTTCACGAATTGAGAGATTGTTTCACCAGACTTACCCCAAGCCACACAGTCGATAAACGAAGTCTGTTCCTGCTGATTCCCATCACTACCACGAAACACTCGATTAACTGCAATAGTAAAGTTACACGCCTGCGCACCGCTTGGTGTTGCTCGCATTTCTGGATCGCGCGTTACATTTCCAGCAATGATCGCTTTAGAAAAACCCCGCATTATTTAGCTTCCTCGTCGTCAGCATCCTCACCATGCGGCTTACGAGCAGCCTGCTTTGCTTCATATTTAATTTTACGCTCATCCACAGTCACCAAGAGATAACGCAAAACTTCGTCTGTAATGTTCAAGACACTCTCAATCTTCTTTGGAGCATCGGCAGGCAATTCAACCTCATAGTAATTATAAACCGCAAAATCCTGGCCTTTTATACTATAAGCCAAGTGCTTCTTGCCATCGTTTACTTCTTTTGTAATCGTACCACCATTTTTCTCAATCAATTCCTTGATTTTAGTGGTGGCTGGCTCCAAATTCATCTCCAAATCCGGATGAATCAGAACCGTAAGTTCGTAATTTTTCATTACAACTCCTTTGGTTAAAGCAAGCACGGCTCCGAGATTACTACTTAAGCAATCTACACACCTGCTCGCTGAGCTAATATACCCCTTCATACTATCACGCCACCCCTAAAAAGTCAACCGCCATGATCTTAATAACCCCGGTTTTCCTTTCGAACTTGCATATATTCTCTTGCTAATGGCTCAATAGCCTCATCTATGCGCCACTGTTCGTCCGCGGCATACTTTTCCAGAATTGACCACCCCGACTCACTATTGCCGCTTACTTCCTCACCAGCTCCACGACCCAGCCTTTCCGACATTACTACTCCTCGCTCCCGCCACCATTCGCCAAGTTATCAAACTCCTCCATCGAAGAAATTAGCACATCCCTAGGCTTGTGCCCATTCGCCGGCCCAATCACCCCAATTTCCTCCAGCCAAATCGCCAACCCCGACACGAAACCATGCCCTTTACCTAGCCACGTCTGTAACGAAGCCGTAGAAAACTTTCCATTTTTAAGCGTAATTTCAATCGCTTTACGCACCACTGGATCATTAGGATTATACTTTCGCCCAATGTCCCCAATCGCACCGCCATCAGCCGGACCCATCCCCTTAAGCTGCACTGGCTGCGCCACCACGTCCGCATTATACTCCGGCGGCCTCTGTTCACGCAAGAACGCCGTCAACTTCACCACATCTTCATCGCTCGCCCACGCCCCCTGAATCCTCCTTGGCTTCCCCATCATCTCCGTCGTCAGCATCAGCATATCACCTTTACCTAACAACTTCTCCGCTCCTGTCATATCTAGCATCACGCGCGAGTCAATCTGACTACCCACTGCAAAAGCAATCCTTCCTGGAATATTCGCTTTAATCAAACCAGTAATCACTTTCACCTCCGGCCTCTGCGTTGCAAGCACTAAGTGAATACCCGATGCACGCCCCTTCTGCGCAATTCGGACAATCGGCATCTCCAAATCCTTCCCTGCCATCATCATCAAATCCGCCATCTCATCAATCAAAATCACGATATATGGCATCTTTTCGCCAGTGTGCTCCCCCTCCGGCGCATCACCCCCTTCCGCCTTATGCTCTTCCGCCGCCTTTTTAGCCATTTTCGCATTATAATCTACGATATTCTTTACCTTCTCTTCCGCCATCAAAGTATAGCGTTTTTCCATCTCATTCACCGCCCATCTCAGAGCCGATAACGCCTTCTCTGTCGATGTAATAATCGGTGTCAACAAATGCGGAATATCCTCATATTGAGCCATTTCCACCTGCTTCGGATCTACAATAATTAATTTCAAATCACTTGGCGCATTTCGATACAAAAGCGAAGAAATCAAAGTGTTCGTCATCACTGACTTACCAGAACCAGTTGTACCAGCAATTAATAGATGCGGCATTTTCGCCAAATTCGCCACTACCGCATGCCCAGAAATATCCTGCCCCACTGCAAACGTCAACGGATCTGTCGCTTTCTTCCACTCTGGTGATTCGATCACTCCACGCAACCTCACGTCTGCTGACTTTTGGTTTGGAATCTCCACTCCCACCGACTTCGTCCCTGGGATCGGCGCTTCAATCCTAATCTTGTCTACTGCTAGATTCAACGCCAACTCTTTATCACGCGCCAAAATCTTCGACAAATTCACCCCCGAAGGCGGCCGCATCGTATATTGCGTCACTCTCGGCCCTACATTCGCCCCCTCCATTTCTACATCAATGCCAAATTCTGCCAACGTCGTCTTAATCACCTTTGCCGTCTCTTGCGCATCACCCGGATCGCCTCTCGACTGTTTCTTTTCAAGCAAGTTCAGCGGCGGCATCTTCCAGTTCGGATCGTTTACAGCCACCAACGCCCTATCCGGATCATTTCCTGACGCTTTTCCGCCCTTCTCTGGCTCAGTCTTTCCTTGATGGACCACAACCTCATCTTCTTTCTTCTCTGCCTTTTCTTTCTTGCGCCCCAATTTAGCAAACATACCCAGCTTCGGCTGCGATTTCAGCTCCGGCTCCGGTTCATCCTCACCGGTCGACACCTCCGCACCGCTCACCTTAATATCCAAATCGCCATTTTTCTTCTTAGTTTCTTTCTTCTCAGTCTTCTTAGACGTCTTCGCCGGTTTCTCCACTTTCTCAGTTGTTCGGAACAAATCACCAATCTTCTCCATCACGCTCACCGGATTCATCTGCAAAATAAACGCTGCCGTCACAAAAATCAAAATTACATATATAATTATAGCCGCCCCTTCACTCAAAAGCTGCCCCGTCACCCCATTCAACCTTTTCCCCACTTCACCACCATTTTCCCAAATACCAAATGCCCCCGCCGCCCAAAATATCATCAAAATCGAAGCAATCCACACCACTGGCGCAAGGCGATTTCCCTCACTCCTAAAAATCTTCCACGCCATCCATACTAGCAATACCGGCACCAAAAACTTCGCATATCCTACCGCCTGCCCCAAGAACTCATCCACCGAGTTCAGCAAATCTCCCCCATCCCCCATCCAAGTCAGTACTAAGAAAACCGCTACCAGCGCCAACAAAATCCCCACAATCTGCCGCCAAAACCCTCCTGGGAGTTCGTGCGCTGGCGCAGACTTCTTGCGACCTCGCGTCGACTTACCTCGTGTTGATTTACCTGATTTTGTTGACCTCGCTTTTGCCATATACCATATATTATACACACTCTGTTATATTTTACAAACTCCATCTAACCAACCTTATTACCTTTATCATAATCTATTATTAGTAGAGACTAGGCAGCGGAGGGAATTGGATGAGCTTCGAGTATTGGAGCTTCTGGAATGTACTATTGATCCAAAAAGTAAATTATGCGCCCATGTGTATGGAACAGAGCTGTTTTCCCAGTAATATCCGTCTGCTCCTCGACTAGAGACTATTTTGATATCGTTAGAGGTGATTGTACTCGTGCGGTTAATAGAAAGTGGTGAGAGCGCAATGTTATGCGTTGCTGTTTCGTTGCGGGGCAATGAGACTCCATTGCTACCATCATCGCTCACCAAATAGCAGTCGTATACAAAACACATCCAACTTGTTCCCGCGTTACAAATTCAATCGTAGAATAACAGGGATAAATTATCAATTAATTTGTCTTAATTAACCAAAAGAATTATTTCCAGGCTAAGTATCTAAAAAGACTACAGCACCAAAAAGGAGACGCACACTAAAGCGCGTCCCCTAAATGTTAAGAATGTCTAATTTTGTTCCACACCTTTCATCGTCAGTGACAACCTTCCCCGATCATCAATCGCCGTCAATTTCACCCTCACTTTTTGACCAACTTTCAGCACATCCCCCACATTTTCTACACGTTTATCACTAATCTGGCTTACATGTAGCATCCCGTCAATCCCTGGCAAAATCGTCACAAACGCCCCGAAGTCCTTAATAGTCGCCACCGTTCCTTCGTAGAACTTCCCCACTTCCGGCTCTTCTACCAAACCCTTAATCCAATCTAGAGCCTGCTTAATTGCCTCATTCTCGCCAGAAATCGTTACTAGCCCAGAATCCTCGATGTCCACCATTGCCCCCGTCTCGCTCGTAATCTTATTAATCATTTCTCCGCCTTTACCGATGATCGCACCAATTTTATCCGGATTCACCATCAGTTTTTCAATCTTTGGTGCATACTGAGAAATTTCTGCCCTTGGCGCAGGAATCACGCTCAACATATGCTCTAGAATATGCATTCTTCCCTCATGACTCTGATTAATCGCCTTTTCCAGAATATCCACCGGCAAACCATGCACTTTCATATCCATCTGCAATGCCGTCACGCCTTCCGTCGTTCCAGTCACCTTAAAATCCATATCTCCAGCAAAGTCTTCCGCATCCATCAAATCAGTCAAGACGTACGCCTTATCTATGTCATCCGCCGTAATTTCCGTCCCCATTGGCACGTCCACCATCAAACCCATTGCCACGCCACTCACCGGACGCTTCAAAGGCACACCTGCATCCATCAATGCCATACAGCTCGAACAAGTCGCCGCCATGCTCGTGCTTCCGTTTTGACTCATAATCTCCGTCACGCTACGAATCGCATACGGAAAATCTTCTTCGCTCGGCAACATCGGCAAAAGCGCTCTTTCCGCCAAATATCCGTGCCCAATTTCTCTTCTTCCTGGGCTACCAATTCTCCCCGGCTCACCAACCGTATAGCTTGGTGCATTATAATGATGCATATATCGTCGTTTTCCATCCGTCACCTCCATCGTATCGACAATCTGTGCAAAACTCAATGGCGCCAGCGTCACAATATTCATTGCCTGCGTCAAACCGCGTGTAAACAAAGATGACCCATGCACTCGTGGCAAAATTCCCACTTGACTCGACAGTGGCCTCACCTCAGTCAACTTTCTACCATCCGGGCGTACGCCATCCTCAATAATTCCCCGTCTCACCTCATGATTCACTGCCAAGTCAAACGCCTGTTCATATTCCCCTTGCAATCTATCTGTATAGTCTGCAATCTTTTCTTCTTCAGTTTCACCTTCACCTAACTCTGACGCAAGCTCCGCATTCATTTCATCTTTCAGCTGCTCAACAACTTTCTGACGCTCAAGCACATTTCCGCGCACTTTTTCGCCAGCATGTTTCTTATACCAACTCTCGACCCGCTCCTGAATCCCCTCATCCGGCAAAACCAACTCATACTCTTGTTGTTCTACTCCTACTTTTTCTACCAACTCTCTCTGCAAATTCAACATTGGCTGCACGTTCTTTACCGCCCAGTGCATCGCCTCGATAATCATCGCTTCTGGCACTTCATTTGCTCCCGCCTCGACCATCATCACTCTTCCGTCTTTACAGGCCACCACGAGATCCATCATGCTCTGCTCTCGCTCATTAGCATTCAAAAACGCCTTGAACTCTCCGCCAATTCGCCCAATTCTTAAACCCGCTACAGGCCCATCAAATGGCGTCCCCGACAACATCAACGCTGATGACGCCGCCAACATCGCCACCATATCTGGCCTAAATGCCGGATCCATCGACAATACCGTTGTCACTACTTGCACTTCTTGACGATAACCTTTTGGAAACAGTGGACGAATCGGGCGATCAATCAAACGCCCCACCAAAACCGCCTCATCCGCCGGCTTTCCCTCTCGCTTAATAAACTTCGAGCCACTAATTTTCCCTGCCGCATAGAACTTTTCTTCATAATCTACGCTCAACGGGAAAAAGTCCTGCACTACAGGCTTTTTGCCTACTACCACGCTCCCCAAAACTACCGTATCACCATACGTCGCCAACACCGACGCCGTACTCCGGAATCCCACACGGTGCACTTCCAGACTCAATTTCCTCCCAAAAAGTTCTGTTTCCACCCGCACCATCTGTTTTCCACTCGGATTTATAATATCCATTTTTTCCTTTCTCGGGAAAACTCCAGATATAAATCCTACTTACTTATATAGAACTTGTATCTGCCGTTTTCCCAACACATTAATTTTCTTCCCCCTCGATTATACCACAAACCCCCTATTTCTAAGAGAACCTTTTTCATTGAGCCATTAAGTTTAGTTCTTAGATTCACGTAAAGTGACATTTCTATATACCATATCCAGCATAACATGATCATATATCAAAGATATTTTAAAAATTACTATTGCCTTTTTTCAAAATTAGTGATACAATACCACCACAAGCCTGTTCTACCTCTATAAACAGACTTTTTGCAGCGCATGCTACATCATTAGAAAAGAGTACTTTACAGGAAACAAAACACCGATATAATCGTCTTTTACTTAGCCAGTAGGAGTTGGATGGACAAACATACACCTTCATTCATATAAAAATCCTTTCGTATCATATAATGTGCAAAAAGACCAGACCAACCGTAAAAAGACCGCTGCGTCCTCCCCCTCCGGAGACGTTTAGCGGCACATACAGCCGCTTAGCTTTTCTACTCCTTTTAGCTAACGGCGTCCAATTACTCCAACTCCTATCGGGCAGTTTCCATTTTTTTATTTAGCCGTCCTTCTTTAGAGGGGCGGCTTTAAACTTCCATTAAAAATGCCTTAAAAGCTCAACTGGTCCGATGTTTCCTAGAAGAACAGGAATATAAATCAAACCAAAACACGTACTCCTCGCAACTTCTAGCTTAAAGCCCAGAACGAATATAGTAAGATCTAAACCATATCGAAATAACAAAGCATCATACAAAAACAACCGCCAACCTATTCCAGCGTTACAAGTTCAATCATAGAATAACAGAGGCAAGCTTATCTTAGATTCTACTTAATTAACCAAAATCACAGCTATTTGGTGAGCGATGATCTGCACCCCGAGATGCCATGGAACGCTAATATGGGCTACACTAAGCCAGAAGTCACTGACGCAACACACAATGTTGGTTTGTCACCTCTCTTTTTTGAACGCACAGGAGAAGTAATGATTAATCATGACAAGTATAAACGCGTATTGGTAGCACGTGGCCAAGAAGGTATGCTTCAAGCTCCAAACGACCAAGGACACTTTTTTGTGATGTTCGGATCGGGTTATATAGACCCGTCACGAACACTGAACGGCGTACGCGTCTTTTCCCTCCGCTGCCTAGTCTCTACTAATAATAAGATAATCATAAACTCGCTTACTTTTACCAAAATCATCCTCCAGTATCCGCGTAATGCCATCCTCAACCCCTTGCAATAATCCTTTGCATAGCCAAATCTCCCCAAATTTCCCAAACAACCCTAACAAAAACCACTCCACCACTCCAACTTGTTCCAGCGTTACAAGTTCAACTGCAAAATAACAGAGATAAAATTATCGCAAAATTGCCTTAATTAACAAAAAAATATTCCCTTCAGCCAAAAACAAGCACCCTTTATCACAGCAAAATCACCCGTGCCACTCTCCACAAAAAAAGAGCCCCCACAAGCTCTTCTCTTTATCTCCCACCTATTTCCTTAGCCCTAGCTCCGAAATGGTCTTCTTGTAAACCTCGAAATTAGTCTTCTCGAGATATTTCAGCAATTTCTTTCGCTGACCAACCATCTGCATCAAACCACGCTTCGCCATAAAATCGTGTTTATTCTGTTTGACGTGCTCAGTTACCTCTTTGATCCGTTCAGTCAAAATCGATACCTGCACTTCAGGAGAACCAACATCCTTTTTATCACGTGCGAGCTTCGCTATCGCCTCTGCTTTTTTCTCTCTACTAATCATATATTGCCGATTATATCACACATTATCACCCTCTACAACCCCTATTTTCCCAAATTCACTCAATTTTTCCGCCTCCTCCACCCTATATTTCCCCACTTGAGTCCGACGCAGCTTCGTCAAATATCCACCCGTCCTCAGCTCGCTACCAATATCCTCCCCCAACGCCCGAATATATGTTCCACTCGACACTTTGCATCGTATTTCCAGCTCCGGCCATTCATAACGCAAAATTTCTATCTCATAAATCATTACTTTTCGCACCGGCATTTCCACATTCTTCCCCTCTCGCGCCAGCTTATATGCTCTCTGTCCGTTAATTTTCACGGCCGAAAACGCCGGCACTTTCTGCAAGTTTTCCCCAACAAACCTTTCCACACACTTTTCCACAGCCTCCATGTTCGGTATTTCCGACACAACCTGTTCGGTTATTTCACCCTCCGGATCGCCAGTTGTCGACACTTCCCCAAGTTTAATGGTTGCAGTATATTCCTTGTCTAGCTTCAAAAAATCATTCGCTCGCTTCGTGCCCCTTCCTATCAACAAAATCAGTAAACCCGTCGCAAACGGATCCAACGTTCCCGTATGCCCCACCTTTATCTTCTTACGCTTTTGCCGCACCACTCCATCTTTTCCCTTTATCTCAACATATCCCGCCTGTTCCGACAATACTCGTCGCACTTTCGCCACCACCGCAAAGGAACTCATTCTATCCGGCTTGTCAATTAACAAAATTTCATTCATTATTCCCTATTTTCACATCCGCTCCATTTTTTGTCAATACCCCTATTCTATTTTTTTCCCTCTTAGCGAACAACATATCATAGCGATATCCAGTATTTTGTCTTCCTTAGAGATTTCGCCGAAACGACTTGGCGAACAACATATCATAGCAATATCCAGTGTAGTATAGGTAGCAACCTTGTCACCTCTTCCTAGCTTTGC
>CAPNAV010000028.1 GCA_948663575.1 uncultured Candidatus Saccharibacteria bacterium | reverse complement strand
TATCTAGCTAGCGCGCATAAGCATGCGCTAGTAGCAGGAATTATGCAACAAGACCTGGCTAGTCATAAGCTGAGATGAGTTGGCTATTCGTTCATTGAGTCGGTTTCAGAATGGTGCAAAGAAGTTTGGCTGAGAAAAAGTTTATGTACAAGGGATTTGAGTGGCTTAATTTGCAAAATTAGAAAAACGAGGCAGGCACCAAGTGTATTAAGCAAAACATCATCGACGTCGCAAGTGCCGGAAATGGTGATATATTGAACTACTTCGATGCTGACGGTAATGGCGAGAGTAGTGAGCAAGAAAATTAGGAAGTTGTTTTGGTGTTTGAAAATGAGCGGTAACAAAAATCCAAGTGGCATGAGAGCGAGAATGTTGCCGAAAATATTATAGAAGAAGACTTCAAAAGAGGTGTAGCCATCAAAATATTTAGACATATAAGTTTGAATTGTATTAAATGGGATGAAATTGTAGCGACGGGAGATATAGTGATTAAATTCGCCGAAATTATCGCGATAGGAATAATCATCGAATAAGGTTAGAGTGGCGAGAGTGAGTAAATAGATAACTAACCAAACAATAAGATTAAATTTATAAAAGAAGGTGGTGTGGTTAGGACTGCTTTGATGGATGATGCGGGCAGCAAAATACATTGGTAGACAACCGGCGATAAGCAGAACGAGACGATCGAATGGAGTGAGATTAAAGCCGTTGATGGGTACGAAATATTCGATGACAAAATAATAGCTGATAACAGAAAAGGCTAAAATATAGAGTCCGACACTGACCAAGAGATTAAATTTTTTCACTGATATTATTATAGCATGCTTTGTTCAGCGATAGTTTCGTCTTTGGCGACAATGTCACGTTGGCTAGTGAGAGCGGCATAAGGAGCGAATTGAGCGGCGCGATTTTCGAGACTCATAGGAGGATGGATTTTGGATCGGTGATGCGGGAGATTGATAATATCAGCATAATCTTCGATCTTGCGCGAGGGGGTTTGCGGATGAAAATTAGTAAACTGGGCAGTATTAGTACTCATGCGCGATGACCTCCGATTTGATGATGGCGTTTAGTCATAGTGGCGCCGTCCTCGAAGTTCGTGCCGCGTAGAATAGCGTTTTTGCCATAGCGTTCACGAATTTTGAGAATAGCAGTTTGAACTTTACGCTCACTTTTGATTTGGGCGAGCTCTCGTTGCTGCTTTTGTTCCAGCTCGGCGTAGTCAGTAAAGAAATCGGTTTGTTGAGGCAGGCTTAGTTCAGATTTAATATTAGAGTCTTCGGGGACGAGATTATTAACGGAAAGATAGATACGGCGCACAGTCCAGTGCGGGTTAACATGCTGTTCAAATAATTCCGTGAAGCCTTGAACGATTTTTCTAGTGGATGAAGTGAGAAAATTGAGTCGCAGAGTGCCGTGGGCAGGCTTAGGGATGCGGCGACCGTAAATATCCGTGGTTGATTCCTGGCTGGAGTTATTTTTATCGTACACAATATGCAAAACAAGGTGGTTGGTAATAAGCTGTTTAGCGACGAGATCTAGTGAGAGCGCTTCGGCCATTTCTTTGACGATGACTTTAGCCTTTTGGTTGATATATGGGCAAGGCAGGACCTGTCCAGAACTGAGGCTTTTGGTGAGCGGGCGATGATTCTTGATATCGGAAATTCTGGCTGGTTCCCATCCCCAAGCATGATCGATCAGGAGTTCAGCATTGATACCAAAAAGTTGATAGAGTAGTTCTTCATTATCCAATGAGCAGCGGGCAATGTCGCCCATCGTGTAGAGATTATGGCTATGGAGACGTTTGGCGTAGCCGCGACCGATGCGCCAAAAGTCGGTGATAGGTTGATGCGCCCAAAGTTGTTTGCGAAAAGACCGTTCATTTAGCTCAGCTATGCGAACTCCGGCATGATTTGGTTCGGCGTGCTTAGCGAGAATATCCATGGCGACTTTGGCTAAGAAAAGATTGGTGCCGATGCCAGCAGTGGCGGTAATCCCGGTTTCGCGATAGACATTGCTGATCATTTTGGTGACAAATTCACTAGCAGAGAGATTGGCGATTTTAAGATAGCCTGTGATATCACAGAAAATTTCGTCGATGGAATAAGAAAAGATATCCTCAGGAGCGACATGTTGCATATAGATATTGTAAATTTTGGAACTGTAGTCGAGATAATGTTGCATGCGTGGAACAGCGACGATATAGTCGAGGGCGAGATTAGGGTTTTGCTTTAACTCTTCATTGTTGGAGCTTTTGCCAAGGAAGATGCCGAGTGGTGAGGATTGCTGACGTTCATAGTTGATTTGTTTGACTTTTTGAACAACTTCAAAAAGGCGGGCGCGACTAGCAAGTCCATATGATTTAAGGGATGGCGATACGGCGAGACAAATAGTTTTATCAGTACGAGATTTGTCGGCCACGACGAGATTAGTAGTCAAAGGGTCGAGTCCGCGCTCATTGCATTCCACGGAGGCATAAAAAGATTTGAGGTCGATAGCAGCATAAATGCGATTTTGGGCTTCCATAGTATGTATTATATTATAATCAGAGTCATGGAAACTTATAAGTTATTTTTGAAGCAAATTCCAAAGGATGGTGAATTTCAGCGAGCGCATGCAGTGTTAGTGACGAAAGATGGGCGAGTTTTGCTGAGATATAAGAACGGCGAAGCTCGGCCGACGACAGGTGGACATGTTGATGCAACCGATAGAGACTTGGAGGCAACCCTGAGGCGGGAAGTTCTAGAAGAGATTAATTGCAGGATTGAATGCTGTAAATACTTGGGGTATCTAGAGGTGATAAACGACGAATTGCAAAACTGCGAGAATTGGGCGAGATATGTAGCCTTAGTTTCGGAAATTATGCCAGCGAAACCTGATCCAGATCGAGAGAATAATTGGATTTATGGACGAGTGCTAATGTCGTTAAAAGAAGCCTTGAAAGAGACTGATAAATCTTCCCCACTTGGCAATACAGTAGAACTAGTGGAGTATGCGTATAGGATGGCGGAAAAATACGGATATTTTAGTGAAGCGAAAAACGAACATATGAAAGTTTTGAACGAAGAAAGCAAAGATCCAGATTAGTTGGTGTTGTAAAAATTACAACATTTTCGAGAGTTTTTCAGGTATTTAGAGTTTAGAGTTTCATGTTGCGGAGGCGTTGCTTGTCTTCGTCGGAGATACGACGGGACTCACAGGCTTTTTGGATGGCTTTGTTGTGAGCAAAGGTGGAAAGCTGATCGTGTAGTAGATAGTCAAAGACTTGCGCTGGGTATTTAGTAAAGATTTCGGCCACTAGCCAAGCTTCGGCCATTTCTACGTAATATTTATCTGATCGAAGATTGTCTAGTAGAGTAAAAATGCGGTCGAGATATTCTTGGCGGATAAAATGACAAAGAATCATTACAAGAATGAAGCGCAGAATGAATTCTTTATGGCTATTTTTGAGCTGCATGAGAAAATCCCAATAAGTTGCTAGGTCGGGGTCTTTAATTTTGAAACTATTACAGAAAGTATCGCAAATAGCCCAGTTGTTGATGCGAGGTAAAAAGTCTATTATGTAATCAAGGCGTTCGTTGATACCCATAGGCGCAGAAGCAATAATAATGCCAGTAATGAGAACTTCCTCGTAATAATGCGGCTCGATAGCGCTTAGAAAGCCTAAATAATCACTATTTTTGATGATCGCTTTGGCGAGTTTGCGTTGTTCAGGAAGGCGGACGCCGAGAACGTGCTCGGCGCTGGGGCAGGTTTTGAGGTGAAATTCGCGGTAGCTAGGATCGCTTTGGCTTTCAAGAATATCGCGGAGTTCGGATGGGGTCATGAGTGTTGGCGGTAGTTTTTGATGATTTCTTTGAGGCTGGCTTTCGTACCGTAATTAAGGATGGCGTTGGAATAGATTTTAATGGCAATATGGGCGACAATGGCGCAAAAAGCGATTAGTATTAAGATTGATAAAGCAACTTCCCAGCCATTAGCGATCCCCATCATGATACGGAGAGGCATGCAAAATGGCGATGAAATTGGAAGGATGGCGGCGATTAGGTTAAGTTCGCCGGTGGGGTTAGTGAGGGTGAAATAGGCCAGATAGAAACCGATCATAGTGACTATGGCGACTGGCATGTTGGCGGATTGAATGTCCTCGGGTTTACTAACAGTGGAGCCGGTGAGGGCGTAGAGGAGCGCGTAGGCGAAATAGCCGAGAATGAAGTATAAAATCGTCATGATGGCGAGATATGGAGTAAGGCTGGAAAGATTGAATAGCATATCGATAAGTTCTGAATCAAGGAAGGAGTACGCGCTAATGATGGCTACAATAGCGAAGAGTGTAATCTGTAAAAGTCCCACTAGGCCGATGCCAATGGTTTTGCCGAGGACGATATTGCGAGGGCTAGTAGAAGTAACGAGAGTTTCGATGATTTTGGAGGTTTTTTCGATGGTAATGGAGCTGGAAACTTGGTATGCACAGAAGTAAATTGCGAAGAAGAGTACGCAAGATAGGATCATCATGGCAAAAATATTGCCACCTACGACCTGGGATTCGGTTTGTTCGAGCGCGAGTTCGAAATTTGGAGAGATTGAGGCGACCTGATCGGGAGTAAGATTGAGATGTTCAATTTTTACGTCGGTATAGATAGCACTAAGTGCGTCAAGAATGCGGTTAGGAAAGTTGCTGACAGTAGCGAGATTCTTGGTGAGGTAGGTGAGTTGAATATTATTGTCGGCGTTTTTGTTGACGATAATGGCGGCATTAATATCGTCATTATTGATACGCTCTGTGATAGTGTTGAGGTCGAGAGGTTCGATTTGGAACTCAGTATCAAGATCGGCTTGATTAATGAGGTCGAGCTGCCCCTCAAAAACTTCTTGTTGATCGGAAATAAGAATAGTATCTTTGAATTCTGATTCATCAAAAGAGCTAAGAATGTTTGGTATGTTAAAACCAAGAATAATCAAGACGACAATAATAGCCGTGGAAACACGGAAGGATTTGCGGCTGAGGATGTCGCGCATAGTGAATTTAATGATAGTAAGAATATCACGGAAATTATTTGACTTCATTTTAGGCTCCTACTTTTTCAATAAAGATATCATTTAGGGTTGGTTTCATGATTTCGAATTTATCGATGATGATATTGTCCTTAACTAGAGTATCGAGCAGTTTATGCGCGGATGCTTCAGACTTGATTTTGATAATATATTGGCTGTCGGTTTGGTTTTCGATAGTGAAATCTTTGAGGTATTTTTTAATATCGGCGGTTGTGCCAATAATAACGCGACTGGCGGGATATGTTGATTTGATTTCTTTGAGATTACCTTGCAAAACCGTCTTTCCGCGATTAAGAATGAGAATATCATTGCAAAATTCTTCGATAGTGGACATTTGATGAGCAGACATGATGATGAACTTGCCATCACGAACGAGTTTGACGATGAGATTTTTGAGAATGTCAGTATTGACTGGGTCAAGGCCACTGAATGGCTCATCTAGGACGATGAGGTCTGGGTTATGGATGACGGCGGTCATGAATTGAATTTTTTGTTGATTGCCTTTGGAGAGTTTTTCGGCTGGCATTTCGAGGTATTCCTCGACCTTCAGCTGCTTTGCCCAATCATAAATCGATTCAAGAGCAGCAGATTTTTCCATGCCTTTGAGAGCAGCAAAATATAATAATTGGTCGATAATTTTAACTTTTGGATAGACGCCACGCTCTTCGGGTAAGTAACCAAAGTTGACGTTCTTGCGATCGACCGGTTGATCGTTCCAAGTAATACTGCCGCTATCTTTGGTAATGATGCCAAGAATCATACGAATCGTGGTAGACTTTCCAGCACCGTTGGTACCGAGGAGACCATAGACACTTGGATGGTCGATGGTGAGCGAGATGCGGTCGACAGCTTTTTTGCTGGCAAAATTTTTTGATACATCTTTGAGGACTAAACCAGACATAGTTTCCTTTCTGAACTAATATTGTATAATGTCCTAATTATACCACGGGGGGGGGTGCTTTTTAGAAGAGGCTATTCTACATCGACGCCACGAGATAATAATTTGGCGTTAATGAAGTAAATGCTAATGATGTAGATAAAGTAAACTACGGTGACGCCAAGCAGGAGACGGAATACGGTGCTAATTTCTGGTGTGATGTTTTGAAAAAGTAGTTGATTAATATCATGATCGAAGCACGACCAGATTAGTGCAAGTGTAAACAGAATGATAGATCCGAGATTATAAATAGCGATGCTGTAGATGACTGAACGGACTAGACGATAGTTGTATCCGCGATAACCAATGATGATGCCGCAGAAGCCGGCTTGGAGGGTGAACAAGAGTTGTAGAAAGACTCCCAGAATTAGAACGGTAATAAATGTTGAGAGTTTTATATTAGTGCCAAAACTATCATAGAAGAATTGGCTGATGGAGCTAATGATGTCTGGAGAGCCGTACATGATAAGAATGGCAATGATAAAAGTGAGGATGCTAGTGATTGTAACTATAACGCTAGCGATGAAAATGGCCGCCCAGATAGTATGTTTTGAAACTGGCAGCGTATGAGTGAGATAGGATTCGTCGCCATAGGTATTTGTGATAAATCTAGCCCAAGTGCGCATGACGACATTAATAATGAGTCCGACAGTAAAGCCGAAAGCACAACCGTTGGTAAACTTATTGATAAAAAGAATTATAAAAGGAGGATTATCGAAGGCAGTGAGACGAGAAACTATGGCGCAAATAAGGACGATGGCCATAAAAATAATAGCTTGTTTGTAAATTGATTGAAGATGGTATTTTAAAAGTTTGGTAAACATAAAAATCCTATTGAATTATTTTAAGATAATTTTTAAATATGCTTTTTGGGCAAAAATTCGAAAAAATCAGTTTGAGTTTTTTAAAAAATTATTTCTGAGCATGAAATTTTTGGCGGAAGATTTCGTCGATGGAGGTTTGGTATTCGCTTCTTAGCTCATCGGCGCTGGCGGTGAGAATGATTTCTCCATGGTCAATGAAAATTACTTCGTCAAGAATGCGCTCAATATCGGCAATGAGATGCGTGGAAATAAGCAACGTGGCGCCGCTAGCGAAGTTGGAAAGGATAGTATCGAGAATATAATCGCGAGTAGCTGGATCGATGCCGCCAAGAGGTTCGTCGAGAATATATAGTTTGGCATTGCGACTCATGACAAGAATGAGTTGGAGTTTTTCTTGCATACCTTTGCTCATGGTGGCGATGCGCGTATCGAAGCTTAGGCCAAGATCTTGGATGAGTTGCTTGGCTTTTATAATGTCGAAATTGTCGTAGAATTCTTGAAATAACTTGAGGGCATCTTTGACGCGAATAGACTTATCGAGATAAGTGCGTTCTGGCAAATAAGAGACTACTCGTTTGCTGGCTATGCCAACCGGATGATTATCAACGAATACCTGACCAAAAGTGGGGGTGAGTAATCCTGTGGCGAGCTTAATCATAGTGGATTTTCCAGCGCCATTTTGGCCGAGTAGACCGACGATTTTGCCAGAATTAATATTGAGATTGATGTTTTTTAGAATCGGCTTCTTGCCGAAACTTTTACTAACATTTTGATATTTGAGAATAGGCATTATCTTCCTTTCATTTTTATGAACGTGATAGTGGATTTTTTATCGAATCCGAGGTTTGACATAGCTTTTAGGTATTCCTTAGTGGTAAGTTCGGCGTGCTTATCACGGAGCTTGGCAAGAAAATTTTGGTCAGAGGTAACGTATTTGCCGTTAGTGCGTTCGGTTGTGATAATTCGATGCTGTTCGAGCTCGGTAAGGGCTTTTTGCATAGTGTTGGGGTTTACTTTGGCGTAAAGTGCAAGGTCGCGGACCGAGGGGAGCTTTTCGCCAGGTGGAAAATGGCCAGCGATAATGTAGCATTCAAGTTGTTCGGCAATTTGAAGATAGATTGGTCGGTCGTTGGTAAAATGAAAATCCATAAGATGTAACTGTATTATTGTATTAAGTTCTTAGTACAATAATACAGTACGATAGAAAAATGTCAACAGTTTCTATGTGAACTTTTCTAAGTGAAAGAAGTATAGTATAATGTAGGTAAGATGTGGATAGTTTTGCTTGCAGAGACACTCGTGGTAACGATAGTAGGGTCGTTGTTGCATTTTACGTATAAGTGGAGTAAGGAAAATAAATTTGTGGCAATTTTTGCAGCAGTAAATGAGAGTACTTGGGAGCATATTAAATTAGCACTATCGGGAATATTTTTGTGTACATTGGTGGATGTTTGGCTCTTGGGTGCGAATCCGAATTATTGGCTGGCGCGGAGTGTGTCGTTCTTGGTGCCGGTGGTGGTGATTCCGATATTATTTTATGGCTACCGGAATTTTGTGCCGCATACGATTTTACCAGTGGATATATTGATCTTCGTGGTGGCGGCATTTTTGAGTACGCTGACGTTTGTTTTAATTCTGCAAGCTTCGGCGATAGGAGGATGGGGCCAGATTTTGAGCATGGTAATTAGTATAATAATTATTGCGGCGTATTTATTATTGACGAGATTTCCGCTGCATCATAATTTCCTGTTTAAAGATCCGGTCACAGGAAAGTATGGGTATGAGAAGCGGAAGCGACGTTAAATAAAATACTGTCGTGCGGGGCGGCAGTAAGTTTGGCTGATGATTGTTGATGGTGACGTTTAGGATTTGATTTATGGAGCTGAGTATTTTTAGTTATCCCAGTCAAAACCTTCGCCAAAATGCCCGTAGCGAGCAGCAGCTTCGTAGATTGGGCGGCGGAGCTTGAGATAGTTGATAATTCCCTGCGGAGTGAGGTCGTAGCCCTTGATTTGCTCGGGTCTACCGTCGATAATGACGGTATATTCGAGTGGCTCGGCGTAGCCGATAGCGTAGGCGAGGCGGACGAAGACTTCTTTGGCTTGGCGTTTTTTCAGATAGTCAACAGCAATGCGACGCGCCATGTAGGCGGCGGAACGGTCGACTTTTGAAGGATCTTTGCCAGAAAAACAGCCACCACCGATTGGAATACGGGGACCGTAGTTGTCGACGATGAGTTTGCGGCCAGTTAGACCGGTGTCGGCTTCGAAACCGCCTTGATTCCAGTCTCCAGCAGGATTCAGATGCAATTCTATTTCTGTTTTTCCAGGAATAGGCTGGAGATTTTTGCTTTCGATAAAGCTGCGCACGAGGCGCTCAAGCTCTTCTTTGGGGGTATTTTGGAAGCTGGCAACGATAGAGCTGACGTAGCGGGGCGATGTTTTATCCGATTTCGTAGCCTCCGTATCAAAGAGTGTGATTTGAGTTTTGCCGTCATAGGGATGCTCGGCGAAAATGTATTGGTTTAAGCGACGCGAGAGGACGACTTCAAGGGGGAGCATCTCTGGAGTTTCATCACAAGCGTAGCCGATCATAATTCCTTGGTCTCCGGCGCCGCCAGTATCGACGCCATTGGCGATTTCTGGACTTTGTTTAACAATATTGGTGAAAATCTGCATATTGTGGCCGGCGATTCTTTGGGCGATTTTGGAAAGGTCAATATCTTGGGCGGCGGAAGTGATTTCTCCGGTGATAAATATTTGTCCATGGCCACCGCAGACTTCGACGGCGACGCGCGACTGAGGGTCCTGCTCAAGGTGGGCGTCGAGAATGGCATCAGAAATCTGATCGCAAAGTTTGTCAGGGTGTTTGGGTGATACGCTTTCGGCGGTGCGATAGCTTGTGTAGTTTTCCATATCTTTAGTATAGTGTTATGATATAATGTAGGCAAGATGAAAATTGCGATTTTTACGGATATTTATGCGCCTTGGGGGGATGGTGGAATTGCAACGTCGATTAAGTCACAAAAAGATGAACTAGAAAAGCTAGGGCATGAAGTGATAGTGTTTTGTCCGGGTTTTTGTGCAACGGAAAAAGGCGTTGTGACTGTGCCAAGCCATAAAATTATACGTTTGAGTAAATCAGTAGTAGCGTTGCGGCCAAAAAAAGTAGAAAGGTTCGTGGCAAGGAAATTTCCAAATTTCGGGGATTTTGATGTGGTGCATGTGCATTATGAGGCTAGTTGCAGTATTGCTGGAATACGGCTCGCCAAAAGGTTTAAGGTACCTCTAGTACAGACGCAGCATGGGCGTGAAGATATGGGGATCGCGACGAACATTGGGCATCCTTTTCAGCTGATAACGGCGACAGCTTTGAACTTCGCGCATGAGAGATGTTTGTCGCATGCGATTAAAATACAAAAGGATCAGTATCTAGCGCCGACTCTGACGCGAGCGAAAATGTGGGAGCTTGTAGTTAATCATGCGGAGAATGCGGATGTAGTTTTGACTCCATCACGTCATTTTGGCTTAAAGATTAAGCATTATGGCGTTACAAAACCAAGATTAGTAGTTTCTAATGGGATTTCGCAGGAATTAGTAGGACGTGATTTTAAAATACGACAGATGCAGGATGGTGATGTTCTAAAGATGATTTGGAATTCACGCGTCTCAAAGGAGAAACGTATTATGCCGTTACTTGAGGCTCTAGTTATATTGAAACGGCCTTATATTCTGCATGTTTATGGCGATGGTAATGAGTTAAAGCGAGCTAAGAAATATGCAAAGACACACAGATTGAATGTGGAGTTTCATGGGGCGGTGGATAGGCAAGAAATTATCAAGCGGATGACAGAATCGCATCTAGGGGTAATGATGTCTTATAATTTTGATGTGCAGCCAATGACTCTTCTGGAAGCGGAGGCTACTGGTCTGCCGGTGTTTATTTGTGATCCGGATATGATGGAAGTGGTGCCGGATGGTGGATTTATTATGGCGAATAAGCCGGGAGCAGAAAAAATTGCACAAGCGCTGAAAGAGCTGAAGGCGGAAGATATTGCAAAGATGAGTAAGGTGATGATGAAAAATCGAAAGAGAGCGACGCAGAGCGAGCAGATTGGAGATTTGATAAAGGCATATGAGAAGGCGGCAGAGTATTGCGGAGGTATTGACCACTTCTCCAAACCATAGTTTGTGATGGTATACTGCTAGTTCTGTATGTATACTACTTTCTCGACACGGCGTTCCCGTGTCCCATCTTCGCTA
>CAPNAV010000027.1:5062-11894 GCA_948663575.1 uncultured Candidatus Saccharibacteria bacterium | reverse complement strand
GCAACGCACGAACGGAGTTCGGCGTTGAGGGTCTCTGCCCCGAGGTAGTTTATTCACTCGGTTCCTACGGCAGGACGAATAATAAAGTAGAACTTTATTATTACTCGCATTCCTCGCCTTATCTGCGCTATCACGCAGAAAAAGCTTTGTCGGCTCAGAAAAATAAATAAATTGATTTTTCATTCGCGCTCCTCGCTTTATCATTATCTATTATTAGTAGAGACTAGGCAGCGGAGGGAATTGCCATAGCTTCTGGGGATGTTGACAGATGGGGTAACGGTGTTTTGGGCGCGACTGAGCATAAAGGCTACGTATTGACTTTCTGCATTTGCTGACCATGTGAACCCACTAGTTCTATCTGCGAACGAACTTGCGCTGACGTTAATTCTGGCATTAGGACTAAAAGATATAGGCGATAATCCGATATTATAGGTGGCGCTAGTGGTGTTGCCGGGCTTGGTGACGCCCATATTGTTAGTCCAAGGAGTGTCGGGGTATATATCATCGCTCACCAACAGACAAGGAGCGTGAGCAATAAAGTATAAGAATTATACTTTATCCGAACCGACGAAGTCTTTTGAACCTTTGATTTAGGAATTAGGAGCGGCGCAAGGGGTATTGAAATTTAGTTTTGTCTTACGCCCATGCTGTTATTTTAGTGGATCCAGAAGGGGTCGAGTTGTAGGACTTCACGTTCAAAGCTTACACCTATACTGCTAATTTAGTGGATGCAGAAGGCTCTGAGTTAATTTTTATGGGGGGCGATAATACAAATATATTGACTTGTGCTGTTGAAAAAGAAAATGAGTGGAAGATAGTTTTTTGATGCGTGGCGCTAGACAAAATAAGATGAATTGCTTGTGGAAAAGTTGTGGAAAAATAAGAGGTAGTTTTAGGTATATGCAAAAGTATAGTGTTTGGTGAGCGATAAAGAAACTAGTGGCGGGGCTGATTGGATGAGTAATATGGGCGTTACGCTACCTGATGATGGTAGTGCTACGCATGATGTTGGATTGGCGCCGTTATTTATAATGCGGGCAGGGAGAAATAATTATACTGATGAAGATGATATTTTGTTGCGAGGTAGAGGCGGTTTTTATTGGTCGACGACCGTGAACGGGAGATGGATAAATGGGGCGAATTATCTTTGGGTGGGGAATAACTATACTTATCCTATGGACAATAACACTTATCTTTTTGCCTAATCCCTCCACTGCCTAGTCTCTACTAATAATAGAATAATGATACATACTAATATATTTATTGAGTATTTTTGAAAGGGTGGTCGAAACGACTGAAAGTAGCTATAAAATAGCGGCGTAGTGATGATCCGACAATGTGAGTGGGCTTGTATTTTGTCAAAAAAGTGGTGTGTATAGGAGGGATTTTGAAATGAAATTTAATGAAGTTACCTCTGTAAAATTGACTTTAACGAGAAAATAAGCATAAAGGGTATTGACTTTTTTAAGCATGTGTGCTAACATTAAGACAGTTAGATAACAAAACAAACACATCTAACAAACAAAAATATAAAATATTCGTAAAAAAATAAAAGTGTAAGCGGATATTGAAAAATAAACAAAATATAAGCGTAATTGTAAAAGTCAATTACTAAGCATAAAACAAAAAGGAACAAACCATGAGCGAAAAACTAAACATTAAACAGAAAGGAGAAACCAATGTAAAGCGAAAGATTGGTGCGACCATTTTAAAAACAGTAAATGTTTTTGACATAGAAAATGCTGGTTTAGCGCGATCCGGTAAAGGCGATTGGAGTGACTTTCAGCTGATGGAATCGTCAAACAAAAAGGAAGGAGAATATAGCGGTTCAGATATAGAGAGTCAAAATCCAAAAGTTAAAGAGGCGCTCAGGCGAGCAAAACGTATGTCGGTCGGCCGAAAGATTCTAACAATGAAAAGCTTAAAAATGGAGGTAGCTTAATAGGAATAAATAGAATCGTAGATTCGATAAAATAAGTTTGCAATATATTAATAATTTTTTATAAAACATAAACGGAGAGAAAAATATAGATTAGAGTTTTGAACAAAACTTCTAGTTAAACAAAAGTATAAAGCAGATATTATAAAAGGAGGAAAGATGAAAATTGAAAAACCGAACGTAATGTTCGGTTTTTCTGGTGTGGCGGGATTTGCGGAATGATGCTCTAGAAGAATAGCGGATGATAGGATTGTGAACTAGTCCAAATGGGTTCACTCTCAGTATTGAACTTGTTACTCATCTAATGGGGGAAGAGTGAAAAATCTAAATGCGCTTACCTTAGAGCTGAGCTTAGAACTTATTATAGGAGGATGATAGATGGTAAGACTATAGACTTTTTGGTTATGCTATAATGAGAAAATAAGCAAAAGAGAGGCCTAGTAAAAATATGAACAAAAATCGTGGAGAAAGTTTCAGTAGAAAAGCAGAGAATGAAAAAAGTGTAGAGTCGCGGGGGGTTGGCTGAGAAATTGGGAGAGATTGCGATAAAAGGAGTTGGTGGCGAGGGTGTTGCAAGCGGAAAAGATGTAAATAAGCGAAGGGGGAATAGAGCGAGGCGAAATCTTGAAAATGCTGGTTGGGAGGATAAGAGGAGCGTTGAGGATAAAGCTGAGGCCGAGAGGGTTGAATCCCGAACTGCAGGTCGGGAAGAGATGGCTGGCGCAGGGGCTGGGCTTGTTGATGAGTCCTGGATGGGGAATGAGGCTGAGACTGGGGAAAAGGTTGGAGGTGAAGTTGTGGCGGAGAATATAACTGAGAGGGATGCGGAGGAGAGGTGCGCAGGTGAATGGACGGGCGGTGGATGTGGATGTGAGTTTGGTGCAAAGGACGAACCGAATGCGGTACGCTGAGAATCAGAGCTTGGCGGATCGTTTTGAGGCGATGCGAGAGCAAAATCCAATGCGTGAGAAATTAGTGCGGGCGAATGTTATTCAGGCAAAAGAGGTGCTAGGGGCGGCGAAAGCGTATTTGCCAAGTTCTTCGAATGAGGCGGAGAATGCGGACGAAAAAGGCGGCATGGGTGGAGTAGGAGTGGAGGAATGGATCTTGCAGAACGGTGGGAGTTTTAAAAACGCGGCGAAGTCTTTTGTGGAGGCGGCAGAAAAAGCGCAGAATATATTCAATAAGTTTAGATATGAATATCATGTTTGGGGTGCGGGAGAAAATTATTTTGCGGTGCGTAATAATGAACACATAGCGGAAAAGCCGGCCGAACTTCAGCGCGGACGAAAGTTGACACATGATGATTATATTAGCGTAAATATGGATAAAGGCGGATTTGAGCGAACCGTGGCGGCTTTGAGGCAGTTTTTGGCGGAGGAAGAGAATTAGCCGGAAGTTTAAAAATAAATAAAACAGATTGAAGATTGAGGTGAAATAACCATATGTGATTTGACAGTGCATTATCCTTGTGCTAAACTGGAGAAAAGTCATGTAGAAAGGTGCACCAAAAAATGCCAGGATTAAAATTTAATGAAGAAAGGGCCATGATTGCGTTTGCGGATAAGCTTATCGTAGACAAGGGAATCACTGGTCTGACGAACGACCAAAGAGGGAGACTTCGTCGAAATTTGGTTGATGAGATGAGTAATCGCCTTGAAGAGGCGGTGATTATGTCACTTCCGGATGATAAAATTATTGAGCTAGAAAAGCTACTAGACGGCGAAGTGACCGAGGAGCAAGTCGATACGCTATTGGATGGGTCGGGAGTGGACTTTAAAGCTGTCTATATGCGTGGGCTGAAAGACTTTAGAGATAGTTATTTGGCAGGCGAAATTGAGGTGCCGATTCCGGCGGCAAGAGAGCCGAAGAAAAAGACGGAAAACTCGGGGGCGAAAGAGCAGATTGCGACTGCGCAGAATGGTGCCATGACTAGTAATGAACAAAATAACAATGCTCAGAATGCTGCTCCTCAGGTGGGGAGTTTGGAAAATGCTTTGAAACAGGCGCAAGCAGGGATGATGCAGGCGGTGGAGCAAGCGGAAGCGCCAGCAGCGGTAACGGCACCAGTAGTCCCAACGGTAGAAAAGCCGACAGCAACAACAGCGCAAGAACCGCAGACGGTGTCAGTAGTGTCAGCAGCGGGTGTAGATGCAGTGAATGATGCGAATGTAGTCAATAATATAAATGGCGCTGGTAGTGCGAATACAACGAATATAATGAATGCGATAACCGGAGAGGGAATGTAGTATGGCAGGAGAGAAATTTAACAGAAATAGTGCGGAGCGAGAGCTGAACTCGGCGGAGCTGCGGGAGCAGGAGCGAAAACGCGGTAGCCAAGTGATTCGGGCGGAAATTGCAGATTTGAATAAGCAGATTGAAAAGCTGGAAGATGAGCTAGAAGTTTTTGAAGAAAAACTGAATAATGCTGACAATCAATTCAATACGATGAAGCCGAAGCGCAAGCATAAGGCAGAGCGTATGGAGCGAGATCTCGACCAGCGATATACAAAATGGTATAAGCTGGATGATAAGTTGTTGCGTTTGAAGGCACGAAAAAAAGCTTTGGAAGCGGAACTCAAGGAAGGCGCGAAGGTCGAGGAGACTAAGAAGGTTAAGGAAGCAGCGCCAAAAAGAGAAGAGATTGAGAAGGTCGAGAATACCGAGAAGGCTGAAGGTGAGGACGCAGCTGCGATTGAGATGGATGAGCCTACGGTGACGGAGAGATTTAAGACAGCTGGGGCTGATGATGGTGGTAATGAGAACATGGAGGGGGCAACTGTAGTCGAGGCGGCGACGGATCGGATGGGAAATCCAGCGTATTCTGAAGAGACGATGGCTAACCTAGAGGCAGCGGGTATGGCGGATGAGGACCCGGCGGATGCGGAGCAACTCGAGCGGATGCAGGCGGCGCGCGACGTAAACTATGAATCGGCGCAGGCAGAGATTGCGAATATTTTGGATGGGCGAACAATCGAGCAAGCGGTAGAAGATTATTCGAAAGACATTGCGCACTTGATGCTGGAAATCGACAATATGAGTCGGCATACTTATTTTGATCCGGAAATGCGTGTGGCGAGCCAGAGGAGGATTGAAGAGGCTAAGGGTGATTTGGCGTCGATGCAGAGAAGGCAGACGATGCTAAATAGCTTGGTAGGAAATGATCCAGCTGAGTTGATGAACGATACGGTGAACGAGGTACTGGTGCAAAATGGAGCAGAGGTACAAAAAGCCGAGGAGGCTGAGGAAACGCCGAACTTCATGGATATTGGCGAATTGACGTTCTTGACGCCAGAACAGAGGACGGCACGATTGCTACAGCGACAGGCGGCGGAGATAGTGGCGGACCAGCTAGGCGATATGACGGCGCTGCGTATTTTGCAGAAGCAAGAGAAGGAAGAGTATGAACGCTTGCAGCGGGAAAATGAGTTTGCAGCGTCGGAGAAAGGCGCATGGTATGACAGTATCGAAGAGGCGGAAGCGGCGGCAAGAATGCAACACATTATGGGGATGGTCGAGCAGAATCGCGCGGGGAATCCGGTTCGCAGAGAAGACTATGATGAGAGAATGTCTCCGGATGATCCAAGGATGGCTGAGTATAATGCGTATCTGAGTGGGCTAGCGGAAGAAAGTAAAGGTGCTGAAAACGAGGAAAGCAAAGATAAGGTGACATTTGCTGATATATTGGCGGATGACAGTGATGATAATGAAAAATATGAAATTCTTGGAGATGAATACGCTCCGGAGCAGCCGCTTGACAAGGGTGAGACCGCTGAAGGTCAGGAAGCTCTTAATGATGCAGAGCGCAAACCAAAGGTAAAAAATATTATTGAGAAGTTGCGTACAAAAGTAGGAAATGGCTTTAAGCGGAAGATGATGCGCATACGAATGGCGGCTGTGGCGTCACTATCGATGTTGAGCTTGGTGGCTTGCGCAAGCGAACCACAGCAAGAATTAGCACAGATGCCAGAGCCGATTAAGCTGGAATCGACAGATAATAATAGCACAGAGACACCAGATGAGATACCAGAAGACCTGCAAGAGGATTACCAAAAAATTGCAAGTGCAGTGAATACTGGTGGTATTCCAGTAGACTTGAATAACGAGGGGATGACTCCAGAAGATGTGGGTAATATCTTCTATGATGTAAGGTTTGAGTTTGGGGAGATGGCGGGAAAGGCGGATTATAGCGTCGACTATGAAGCCTTTGATATGAAGAGCGGAAAGTACAACTTTGGCCAGGATAAGAGCTTTGCTTGGGGTGATAGAGATCTGACGGCTGATGCACTGTGGGGGATTTGCTACAACCAGCCAGAGACTTTGGCGGCGACAATCTCGGCGTTCCCATCGATTTTGGAAAAAGTTGGCTTGCCGAAGGATTTGACACCGGCGCAGATCGACGCAAGATTAAGCTCGAGCGAGAATGCGCAAGAATTGCAGGCGCAACTGCTGGAAGCGTTAAGTGCGGCGCTGGGTGATGAAAACACTAATTATGACTTCTACCAAGAATATGATGTAGAGCGGTCTTACTACATGTATAACATTAAAGGCTTTATTGCGGAAAGCACGCCGCAGGATATGCATTTGACGCTGAGTAAGGTGATTCAGAGGGCAGGCGAGAAGCAGGTGAAGATTTTGGTGCCGGTATATGATGAGCAGGGGAATATCGTGAGATATGAAACGGGTGACTTCAATATGCCGTGTGGGTTCCAGTTGAATGTGGAGAATGTGCCGATGGATGTGGAATGGACGGAGCCGATGACGATTGAAGAAATTGAGCAGGATATGGATAAGGATTTTGAGCCGGAGGAGACGCCGCAACCGGAAGAGACGCCAACGCCAACACCAGAGCCAGAAGAGCCAGTGAAGCCAACCCCAGAGCCAGAAGAGCCA
>CAPNAV010000027.1:0-4962 GCA_948663575.1 uncultured Candidatus Saccharibacteria bacterium | reverse complement strand
GATTGCGCCGAAGGATGAGGAAAATCTAGATAATACTGTGGAGAATGGTGGGCAAACAAATGATGTTACAGAGACGGATGATGTCAACAATACGGAGATTGATAAAACTGACGCTCCAGAAGAAGTGCCAAGTGATGATTATACCGATCAGGTTGAGGATACGACCGTAAGAGATGAAACGGTGTCTGATGAAGAGCAAGATAATAACCATCAGAATCAAGTAGATGCGAATGAAACCGAGATTATCCCTGATGAAGACGGTAGGAATCCAAATATGACTGATCAGGAGTTTGGGGATCTGATTGATAGTATCTTAAATGGAACTGGCAGCACGAATTATACAGATGGCGGCACTTATCCGGCAGGAACCGTGGATGGAAATGGTAATATAACTCCAGATGGTGGCGGCGCTAATGGATAAGCAACTGGTAGTGGATCTTAACAAAAAGGAGAAAGAAAAATGAAAGCTAATAAAGTAGTACTTGGGGTAGCGGCAGCGCTGCTGTCCCCACTGGTGGTGGGATTGAATGCATCGGCGTGGGGGCCGTCTGACCGTCCGACTTTCACGATGCAAGAACCTGCTACCTATGCGGTGTTTAACTCGATTACTGATAACAGCGCGGTGGGGGATGAGCGGGATTTCGTGCGGGTAGAAGAGAAAAATTCTGGCCGGGCATACGCAAATAATATTGAAATCGAGGCTGGCAAGCAGTATGAGGTGTATATCTATTATCACAACGACGCTTCGAAGACCTTTAACGATAGAGCGCATAATTATGCGGGTGTAGCACGAGATGTACGCGTGTCGAGCATCTTTCCGCTAGAGTTGACGGCCGGGGAGAAGGGAACGATTAGCGGTACGATTATGGCGTCAAATACAAATCCGACATCAGTTTGGGATGAGGCTTATGTGACTGCTAAAGAAGACACGACGCTGCATTATGTAGAGGGGTCGGCAAAGATTTATAATAACTGGGGCGTGAATGGTTCGGTATTGTCGACGAATCTATTTTCCGAGATGGGTACGTTTATCGGGCTTAACAATCTGGATGGTGTGATTCTAGGATGCGATGAATATTCTGGACAGATTGTTTATACGATCCAGACGAAAGCAGTGGATAATCCAGATGTGCCACCAACGCCGGAAGATCCGGATGACCCAGAAGTACCAGAGGTGCCAAAGGAATTGCCATCGACTGGTCCAGCGGAAATTGTGTTGGCAGTGGTACTAATCTTAGTAGTGGCAGCGGGAATCTTCTATTGGGTGAAAACTCACAATGCTGTGAAAAAAGCGACCAAGAAGGCAAGAGGTCGAAAATAATAAATCATATAAAATAGAGAAAAGAAAATGCCCCGGGTAAGAAGACTGGGGCATTTTTGAGGTGCAGATTAGAGATGCTTGAATATTGGCTGAATTGGCGATCAATGAGATACTAGGCATCGATGGTTTTGCTGATTTTAGGATGTTAGTATCGATAGCGCTAGAAGTGTAGCGTACTCGGTTTAGACTGTTTATTGATTAAGTAAATCTGGGTGTGTGACGTGCTCTTTGGGGATGCTGCGGTTTGCGCAGAAATGGTCAAACCATGGAAACCACTGACCGCGAACGTCGATGACGGCGGCTTTAGCGATGTCGAAGACGATAGGAAAACCGTAACAGGTATGCCACTCATCAACTACGTGAGCCAACCAAGCAGCGGTGATTGAGGAATCGCCCTCAGCGCAGTCAATATAACTGCGATCTTGATTGGTGAGCTGGCTAAAAGTGGCCTCTTTGTGGAGAAGGTCGCCTTTGATGCCGTGTTTCTCGAAGAAAGCGCTGGAGAGAATAGCCTCTAGCTTGTCGACGGCTTTGCAGAGCTGAATGACTTTGATGTCGTTATACGCCTCGGATAAAAGATAGGCTTTGACGATGTTCGCGCTGGTGTTGCTGGTGCTAAGCATATCGGTTTTGATACGTTCATAAGCAAGGTTGGTGGCCAGAGGATCTTGAAACTTGATGAAGTCGCTCACTAAGACATTGCGGACGGGTTTAGGCAAATCAATCACCGTGGAGATGAATGCGGTAAGTTCGGCGTAGTCTTTTGCGTCCTTGTCGCTGCTGCCATCATCAGGGGTGTCGTCGGTTTGGTTCTCGCCGATATCGTGATTACTTAAGAGGTTCTGGGCGCGTTGAAAATCGCTTTGGGTGAGAAGGTTGGGATAAAAGGCTTGCAGAAGTCGTATTAATTCTACGCAACCGCAAGCGTGGTCGGTGACACTCTCGGGCTTGCGGTAGTTGCGCTCGGCTGATGGGTCATAGTCATAGCAACCGCAAAGGCCATAACCGCTACGAATGACGAAGTTACTGGCGTGAGAGTGACAGTATCTGCGCCAGATGGCATAGGAGTGGTGATGAATGTCGGGGTAATCAGGGATGGTGTGAGCGGTGTGGGAGATGGGAGTGCCATCAATGGAGACGATGGCTTGCGGGACTTGGTTGTTGTCGAGGGAGAATTTAACTTCGACAGTGTGATAGTTATTGATGATAGTGATTTTTTCAGTCATATACATAACCTCCTCATCTAAAATCTAATCTGCTAAAATGCTATTACAGATGTAATCGTCTTTTATTGTAGCATAGGTTAAGATAGAACGGAGAATTTTATCCAGTAAAACAGATGGCGAGGTGGCTGATTGATGAGTAAAAATCACAACAATGAGACCGTAAAAAACTGATTGACGAGAATGGGAAAGTTTGGTATAATGGCATGGATATCAAAGTTATCCTAAAGGGAATTTATGAAAAAAGCAGTTGTACTCATTGGCGGAAAGCAATATCTGGCCTCTGAGAAAGAGACCCTCCGGGTGGACCTCCTTCCGGCAGGAACCAAAGAGCTCGAGACTGGTGCTTTGCTCGTAATTGATGGAGACAAGACTACGGTCGGTACTCCAGAGGTTGCGGGGGTGAAGGTAAAGGCGAAAGTTGTCGAGGAAGAAGTTAAAGGCGAGAAAGTACGCGTGATTCGTTATCATTCCAAGAAGCGCGTACATAAGGAAACTGGTCATCGACAGAAGTATAGCTTGATTGAGATTGTTTCGATTAAGTAAGTTTACCTAAAAATGAAAGCCCTCGGATCTAATCTGAGGGCTTTTTTGGTGGGGGTAGGGGATGACGTGAGCATATTATTCCGCGTGCGGTATGTTTCGGAAATGCGGATAACCGTGTTATACTAGAGTTAATGAAAAACGATCAGATGAGTTTAGGGGCGAGGTTAAGTAAGTCAAAGATATTTTGGATTGTGCTAATTATTATAGTGCAGTCGGTGGTATATATGCTGGCAGGGATGGGTAAATCATATATGCATATGGACGAAGCTTATTCTTATGGGCTGGCGAATTATGAGAGAACGGAGATCATAGAGAATGATGATTTTGCGAATACTTGGCACGATAGCGAGTATTACGAGAGATATTTAGTAGTTGATGAGGATGAACGATGGGATTTGGCAGCGGTTTATAATAATCAGCGAGATGATGTGCATCCGCCACTTCAATACTTCTTTTTGCGATTGATGATGGAGTTGACGCCAGGGGAATTCTCTTGGTGGACGGGGATTGTGCTGAATATGATCTTTTTTGCGGTGAATACGGTGTTTTTGTTCTTGGTGATAGAGAAATTGTTGGCGGATGAGAAATCGAAAGTTGCGAAGACGGCGGCATTGACGTTGGCGGCGAGCGTGACGGTTGCGGCAGTGAGCACGGTGATTTATGTGCGAATGTACGCAATGCTGACGATGTGGTTGACGATTACAGCGTATTTGCATTTGAGATTGATTGAAGCGAAAAAGGTGGAACCGAAACTGCTGGTGGCGGTTGGTTTGGTGGCGCTATTTGGGGTGCTGACGCAGTATTACTATCTGTTTTTCTTAGCGCCACTGTTTGTGGTGATGATGGCGAAATACTGGAAAGCGAAGGACTGGAAAAAGATGCGGGCCTATGTCGTGACACTAGTGGCTGCGGCAGTGGTGTCGCTGGTTATTTGGCCATGGTCGATTAAACATTTGTTCTTTGGCTATCGAGGGCAAGGAGCGATTAGCAATTTGCTGAATTTTTCGCAATTAGGGGAGCAATTAGGAAATTTTGCGGATTTAATCGTTCGGTATGATTTTCATTATATGTTGCCGGTGATTTTGGTTGCGATGTTTGCGCTAGCGATTTATGGCCTGAAGCGGGGAAAGAGGTTGAAAACTGGGCGACAGGAAGGTGAGGCATATAAGTTAATATTGTGGCCGGTACTGGTGTATTTTGTGATTGTGGCGGTGGCATCGCCGTATATCTCGCTAAGATATGTTGAGGCGATTTGTGGATTGATGTTTGCAGCGGTGATTTGGGGATTATATAAACTGCTTGGAATAGTATGCAATGAAAAAAGGCGGAATATAATTATGGCGGTAATCCTGGTCGTGATGATGGTTTTGCCGATTCCGATGAGATTAGAGCCGGATGTGATGTATTCGCGATGGAATGAGGTGACGGGATTTATTGAAGAGCATGAAGAAGCGCCTTTATTATATGTTTATGATGTAGGGAATAATCGTTTTCTTGATGATATTCTATTATTTACGATTGCGAAACAATCTTATATCATGGAAAAATCGGAATATACGGTGGAGGATTTTCGACAGGTGCTAGAGGGAAAGGACTTGGATAATGGATTGGTTGTGATTGCGAATTATGGGTATGGGAATCAGGAATATTTGGATATGCTGATGGAGGCGGTGGGGCTGGATGAGCAGGAATATGTGTTTAGGTTGAATGCGGCGGACGTGTATTATTTGAAGTAGTTTATGAGAACCGGTATAGCAAAGTATCTCCAGCAGGTTATCTTGTGAGGAACGCATAGTTAATGCCTATCCCTCCAAACCTAGTTTGTGAGAAACGGCTTGCGTCATCCCGCCGTTGCGGGTGCCGCTTCGCCTC
>CAPNAV010000026.1 GCA_948663575.1 uncultured Candidatus Saccharibacteria bacterium | reverse complement strand
CGTAAAAACAAGTTTTTCACGACAATCACTGTCGGGCGTCACCTCGAAAAAGAAACTAAACTTTCTTTTTGCTCGGTTCCTACGACAGGACGAATAATAAAGCAAGACTTTCTTATTGCTCGCGTTCCTCGCAATTTCTAAAACCTCACGGTCTAGAAAAGACTTCGTCGGTTCGGATAAGGTATAGGAACTATACTTTATCCCTCACACCCCTTGTCTTTTCTGAGTTTTGCAACTCAGAAAAGCCTGCGTCGCTCTAAAAAGCGAAAACAAGATTCTCTCTTTTTCTCGCTTCCTTGTCTTTTGGTGAGCGATGATCTGCACCCCGAGATGCCATGGAGCGCAAACGTTGGTGTTACATTACCGAATGGAGTAAATACTACCTATAACGTTTGGTTAACACCACTTTTTTGGACTTCCTCTGGAGTTATATTGCCACCATCAGATATATTTGGACGCGGATATATTACTCGCTCATGGACATCTAATGCCCATGATGTATGGTACTCATATTATTTTTCTGCTACAGACGCCGAAATCGCAGTATCGCAAAGGAATTCCATCATTCGCGGCCTTACCTTCCGCTGCCTAGTCTCTACTAATAATGGATAATGATAAAGAAAGAATCCTCCTGGTAAATTAAGCAGGAGGATTGTGGATAATGGGGAATTAAAAATGGGTAATGGTGAAAGGGGTATGTGTTAGTGATTGTTTTGGGTTTTAAGAGGATCAGATTGGGTAGGTAAGCTGGCGCGATTGAGATTTATTGGAGAGTCTTGACTTGAGATTGTTTAGTTGAGAACTTGAAGTAGGACATGGGCGGTTGGATTTGTCGTGAATCTGGGGTTTGGATTGATGCCTATGGTAAATTTACTGGATGACCTCGAGTTCGCGTTTGAGGCGGTCGATGAGGGTGGATTTTTCTTGGATTTGTTCGCGGGTTTGGCGGACGAGGTGGGCGGGAGCTTTGTCGACGTAGTTCGGGTTCATCATGCGGAGATTTAGGGTGTCGAGTTCTTTGCCGACGGCTAGAATACGCTCTTCGAGTTCGGTGCGATACTTCGTAATAATCTCTGCGGGAACGTCGAGATAGAGCTCGTGGTTGGCAAGGGCAAGGCGGAGGCCGCGGGGCTGACCCTCGCAGCTAATAACAGATGGAACGCCGGCGAGTTTAGCAACGAGGAGCTGATTGTCATCGACGATGGCGTCGTTGTCATAAAGCAGGGTGTATTTTTTGCCTTTTGAGGCCATTGAGAGGCTCTGTGAGGTGGCTCTAACCTCGGACACGATACCTATAAGGGCATCGAATTTGGCGGCTGAAATTGGATCGAATTTGAGGCGTGGTGGCCATTTTGCTACGATAAGTAAACCTTCAGTCCAGCTGAGGCTTTGCCAGATAGCTTCGGTGACGAAAGGAGCGAAGGGATGGAGCATTTTTAGGATTATTTCGAGAGTAATTTGAAGAAGGGGAATGTTCTTGTAGATTTTTTGGCTTTCGATAAACCAGTCGGCATATTTATCCCAAATAGTGTTATATAAGGTCTCAACGGCTTCGGAGAAGCGATAATTGTCAAAATCGTCCTCGATTTTTTCTTTGCAAGCGGTTAGTTCGCGGCAGATCCAGTCTTCGCCAGTGTTGAGTGTGGAATACGCTAACTCAGAATTACCTTTTTCTTCGACGCGGCGTTCCCGTGTCCCGTCGTCACGGGCACGGGACGCCTCTTCCTCGCTCGTAAGCTCCGGAACGGTCTCAGAAATAGGTAATTCTGAGCTTCCTGTCGTTACAATAGCATCTGTATTATTATGAGGATTGGATTCATCGACGAGGGATTGGATGAATCTTGCGACGTTCCAGAGTTTATTGCATAAATTGCGGCCGGAAATGACAGAATTTTCGGAGAAGGCTTGATTCATGCCGGCGGAACGACCACGGAGAATTCCGAGACGGAAAGCGTCGGAGCCGTATTTGGTGACAAGGTCCGTGGGATTAATAACGTTGCCTTTGGATTTAGACATCTTTTTACCATGAGCGTCAAGCACTAAGCCATGAAGATAAACCTCTCTGAAAGGAACTTCACCTGTGACGTAAATCCCCATCATAATCATGCGAGCAACCCAAGCAAAGAGAATATCAGCACCGGTTTCCATAACATTAAGCGGGTAGTATGGATTTTCTAAGCCTTCTTCCCAGTTGGTGCAGACGATGGGCCAGTGGGAGCTGGAGAACCAAGTGTCAAAAGTGTCCTCGTCGCGATAGTAATGAACGCCGCCGACCTCGATTTTTGTTAAATGAGTGCGGGTGTCGAAAATCCACTCTGGAGCTTTGTCGGTTTCGGTTTGGTGGAACATAGGAATGGCGATGCCCCAGGGGATCTGGCGAGAAATATTCCAGTCTTTGAGACCTTCGAGATAGTTGATTAAAACCTTTTTCTTGTTGGCAGGATGGAACTTGATTTCGTTGTTTTTTAGATGTTTGATGGCTTCGGTGGCGAGACACTTGACGTCGATGAACCATTGGCTCTTCAGCATAGGTTCGATGACGGCGCCGCATTTGTAGCAATGGGGAACTTTAGTGACGTAATCCTTGTCGATTTTAACGATGAGACCCATTTCGTCCATAGCTTTGACAATGGCTTCACGGGCTTCTTTGACGGGCATGCCGGCGAAACGTCCAGCGACTTCGGTGAGACGGCCATCTTCGCCGATAACTTGGACGACGCGGAGGTGATGGCGCTGGCCGACCTCCCAGTCGTTGAAATCGTGGGCTGGGGTGATTTTGACGACGCCGGTGCCGAAGTTCATGTCGACCATTTCGTCGGCGATAACTTCGACTTTGAAGGGGCCATTGACGCCTTCGACGGTGATAGTTTTGCCGACCCATTCTTTATAGCGGTCGTCATTTGGGTTGACGGCGACAGCGGTGTCGCCAAATTTGGTTTCGGGACGGGTGGTCACGAGAGTGAAGGGGCCGTATTTAATATAGTAGAGCGGGGTTTTTTCTTCTTTGTAGTCGACTTCGATGTCAGCGAAGGCGGTCTGGTGATGGGGGCAGAAGTTGACGAGTTTCTCGCCACGGTAGATCATGCCGTCATCCCACATTTTTTTGAAAGTTTTGTAAACGCGGGAGATGACGTTTTCGTCGAGAGTGAAGGTGAGATCAGGCCAAGCGCAGGAAGCACCGAGGGCGCGGACTTGGAGTTCCATGTTGCCGCGTTGCTGTTCGACGAAGTTCCAGACGTTATTATAGAGTTCATTGCGGTCGAATTCGAAACGAGTGTGTCCTTCTTTTTCGAGGGCGCGTTCGTAGACAACCCAAGTTTCGAAGCCGGCGTGGTCGGCGCCAGGAATATACCAAGTGGAATCACCGCGAAGGCGATGATAACGTGTCAAAGAGTCTTCGAGGGCGATAGTGAGGCCGTGGCCAATGTGAAGGTTGCCGTTGGCGTTGGGGGGAGGCATGACGATGGAATAACAGTTTTTGGTATCGGATTCGGTGCTGTTGATCACGACTTTTTTAGGCTGAAAAGCGCCGGTACGCTCCCAGGTGGCGTAAATATTAGGTTCGAAATCTCCCGGTTCGTAACTCTTTGTAAAACTCATAGTACCATTATAACATAGGTGAGGCTGATTGGGGTGGGGAGGTGAGATTACCCAAAAATGTAATTTTTGCAAGTTTGGGTAATGGATGTGGTATATATTATATATTATATAGTTAGGCATAATTTATTTGGTTAATTAGGTTATTTTTGTACTAATTTTATCTCTGTTATTTTGCAGTTGAACTTGTAACGCGGGAACAAGTTGGAATAACGAAATGATTGCTGTTTGGGATTATTAGATTGTTTGGGATTTTTGGTGTTGGTGAGCGATGATGATAAAAATGGAGCATGGGCTGCAAATCAAGGAGTGTCGTTACCAAGTGGGGTAGATGCAACATATAGCGCTGAATTGTCTCCATTTTTTATTGGACGTACTGGCATTGTAGTCGATTGGATTAGCAATAAGTGGGTACACGTCTCAAATGGGCGTGGAAATAATGGTTTTTCATGGTCAAGCAATACCGCAGACACTTCGGGATGGGCGTATTATTTTTCTGTTAGTGTGCAAAATACCTTACCATCAAATAAGAATAGTCGCTTTGCCGTACGCTCCCTCCGCTGCCTAGTCTCTACTAATAATGGATAATGATAAAAAGTTTACGGTAATTTCTGAATCAAAAACTTAGAAAAGCCTGCGTTACTCTAAAAAGCGAAAACAAGATTTTTTCTTTTTCTCACTTCCTTGTCTTTTGGTGAGCGATGAAAGTATACATCCAGATGTCACATGGTTTGGCCCGAATTGGGGTTCTACATTACCTGACGGAAAAAATGCAATATATAACACTGGTTTATCGCCATTATTCTTAACTAGAGGTGGCATAGAACCATACAATTTCACCGGAATCGACAATCGCGGCCTAGGCAGCTCGTTCTGGTCAAAGAATACCAAAAATCAATTCAGAGGATATAATTTTTCGCCTAGCAATGAATTATCTCGACCGTCTGCAAATTGGGAGCTAATTCTTGGCTTTTCCCTCCGCTGCCTAGTCTCTACTAATAATGGATAATGATAAGATTCTTATGGTATAATTAAATAAATATGATGGGAAAGAAAAAAGGCGAGAGTGTGAACGCTGCTGGGGATCTGGTGAATTGGGAGATGATAGCTGGAGAGACGGCGGGGAATGAAGCGCAAAATTTGCAGCGGAGCGGTGTAATTGATAAGGTGGATGGCGGGGTGAATGTGATGGACGTGGCAGCGGCGCGAGATGGGGAAATAGAGGTGGTGAATTTTGATGATAAGCCTGAGGATGTGGAGCAGAAAGCGGGTGATGATGGAGGAGTGGATGTGGTTGGATTAGACTTGGATGATGAAGGGGTAGAATGGGATTTTGGTGATGAGGTAGATTTAGGCGGGGATGAGCTGAGGAAAGAGTTATCCAGAGAGAATGCAGAAAAAATGGGAGAGGCGGCGCTGGAAGCGTTTATGATGGATCAGGTTGAGGAGGGGGTAGATTCGGATTTGATGGCGGAATTGGCGGATGCGGCAGAGCGGGAGATGGTAGCGAATGAGGGGGAAGATGTTTTTGAGGATATGTTAGCGCCGGATTTAGAGGAAGAATCTTCTGCAGAAGGCGAGGAGCAGGCGACGAATAAAATTATAATAGAGACAGGGACTGAGGATTATGGTGAGTGGGGTGATCCTAGGGATGAATATGCGGAATGGGCGGAGGCGCATCCGGTGTTGGCGGAGAGGATGGAAGGTGTTGCGCAAGAATATGGGGTGAATGTGAATACGTTAATGAGAGGGCTGATGACTCAGGAAAATGTGGAAGAAGCGGTGGATGGGTATTCGGATGAGAATTTGGCAAAAATGGCAGCGATGCTAAATGTGAATGATTCGGTGGCGGGGATGAAGGGGATTTTGCAAAAGAGGCCGGATGAGATAGATCGGATGTTTGATGATTTTGGGCAATGGGAAGCAAAGTTTACTCAGGCGAAGGAAAATCGTTGGCGATATGGACAGATTCTGGGAACGTTTGTGAGATATTACGATGAACGAAAAGTGGATACGGAATCGCTAGAACGGGTGGGGGAGATGATGCTAGAAAAGGAGAATGATCCGCAAGCGCTGTATGAGTTAGAGACAGTAGTGACTAGTGCGCTGAGAGGGGCGGGATTGAAAGAAATGGCGAATTATTTACCATTCTGGGATGAGTTGAGACAAGAGCCAGAGAATGAGCGGTTAGAGAACTTATCAAATGGGCAGATTGTGGGAAAATATTTTCGTAATCATGGTATGGATGCAGAGAAGGAGAGGGGATTCCGGGAAAACGTGTTTCCGAATTTGGAGAAAGGTGAGCCAGAGACGGAAGTGATACGAATGGCATCAAACTCGTGGGGAATGGAATATGGTGATTATGGTATTGCTGATTGGGCCTGTCAATGTTTGGTGAGCGAGGTGAGCCCAAAGAATACTTGCGATTTATTATTGGGGATGAGAGAATTGC
This sequence comes from uncultured Candidatus Saccharibacteria bacterium, assembly GCA_948663575.1. GTDB lineage: Bacteria > Patescibacteriota > Saccharimonadia > Saccharimonadales > Saccharimonadaceae > Nanosyncoccus. The sequence goes on along the minus strand of CAPNAV010000026.1, from coordinate 6,387 downwards.
CTACGGTGGATCGCTATAAGTTTGAGCAGAATCGAATGGATGCGTTAGCCCTGCAAGATACGGTGATTGGGTCGAGGGATTTTATTCATGATGAGCGGCCGGGAGTGCATGAGTTATTAGAAACAATGCTGGATTATTATGATTCGCGCAATGAGGAGACGCATTTTGCTAAGAAAATAGCGCTTGAGGATGTGATCGCGGAGAGAATGAATTCGGCGGATCGGGGGTATTATGATAGATTACCGGAACGGGCGATGGACTTAGGGAATTATGAAAAAATAGTGCAGCGACAAGTCTACGGAAAAGAATATAATGAGACAGCGGCGGAAATTTTGCGGAGATTGGTAAAAAATACGGATCAGGAAATGACGTTGCCGCCAGCAACGAAGGATGAATATTTGAATGGGTTGATGGCGAATACGGAACTTTATCAGAGTCCGCGGACGATGGAGATCACGGCAGACATAAAGCAAGTGGGAGAGTTGCTGGGATATATGAACCAGCAACTGCAAGGATTGCAAGGGAACTTAGGAATGTGGCCGTCGATGATGAAAGCGGTTGCTTGGACGGAGCGAGTGGCGACTTATGCAATGCGGGGAATTAGTGCGAAAGAATGGCGAGAGTTGCCTTGGGATGCGAACTTCCGGGAAATTATCAAGTTCCAAAATTTTACAATGTGCAAAGAGAAATTCAACGAAGATGAGTTTGAGGAATTTTGGCAGAAGATGCGATCGGTGGCGGCGGAGGATTATCCGAAGAATGTGGAAAAGGGGTATACGATGTTGCAGCTAAGGGTAGCGGAGCAGATGGGGAGATTGGGTGGGGATTATGTGAAACAGGGGATGTCGAGGAGGGCGACGGCGCTGAGGTCAGGGAACTTGGTGCACGAGCTTATCATGTTGCCGATGAGAAATGGATTTTAGCGGCCTATCTCTCCAGTCCTAGTTTGTGATGGTGTACTGTTGGTTCTGTATGTATACTACTTTCTCGACATGGCGTTCCCGTGTCCCATCTTCGCTACGCTCAGATTCGCGGGCACGGGACGCCTCTTCCAACGCGACTAAAGTCGCTACCAGTCGGGCGTCACCTCAAGAGAAAGAGTTATACTCTTTCTCTGCTCGGTTCCTGCAACTGGACGCTCGTAAGCTGCGGATGGTCCAGCAAAGTATAGGCTGAAGCTCTAGTTGGTTAAATCCCCACAAACTAGGCTTGGAGAGGATTCTCATCGGCAACATGATAAGTTGTATGAGAGGTTAGGGTTGAGGAGAGGAATGTAGTAAATTATAAGGTGTGATTGAAAAAGGTGGGTTTGGTATACTCCAAAAATATTATAAGATTTTTGGAATTAAATCCAAGAATCTTATAAGAAATTCGGATTTTGTGTGTACTAGATTTTTTGCAGGCTAGGGGTGAGGTATGGTATAATGGAACACGGAAGCGTGGCCGAGTGGTTGAAGGCGCACGACTCGAAATCGTGTGGGCAGAAATGTCTCGGAGGTTCGAATCCTCTCGCTTCCGCCAGAAGCGATAATTAAAAATACGTCCCAAAATGGGACTATTTTTAATTAGTTCTCCTTTGGAGAACGAGGGTTCTCTTCCGCCGGGCGTCACTACGGAAAAGAAAGCGAGCTTTCTTTTCGCTCCGTTCCTGGGCGGGCGAATTTTTAAAATACGGGAATATAGAAAACTGTACTCTTCCAATATTGCTAGTGGCTCACAATGAATTTCTTTTGGAGAACGAGGATTCTCGAATCTCGCTATCGCTCGATAACGAATCCTCTAAATAAGAGTATGTTTGAAGGTTCGTTATCCGCCCGGTCGCGTTAGCGACGACGACGCGGATCTCCATCCTTTCGCTTCCGCCAGGGAATAATAGAGGTTAAACGGATTTTGGTAGTAAAAATAACACTCTTTTTTTGGAGGGTGCTATTTTTTGGTTTTACTCAATTTTTTACTCGATCTCAGATGGAAATTCCTACTTTTTGGATATATCCTTGATACTGAAACATAGCCTCGGCTTGGTCGTTAGTTATTATTGCAGAGTTGGTAGATATTCTCCGCAAGAGTGACCGTAGAATGATCCAGAATAGCCTGTGTGTCATTGGGGCTAATTTTCAGGAGGTAGCAGTATGAGGAATAATGTGGTTATAAGTTATTTGCTTCTGTCTTTATAATAATATCCTATAACAAATCCAAGTGGTGATCCTAGTAAAGATCCAACCGCGCTTAATATTTTTATTACCGAATCTATATCTTTACCAAATATCCATCCTAGCACTATGCAGCCTATTAAAATAAAATGACCGCTTAGTATTATTAATGCAAAAATAGAACGCCAATCATCTTTCGTCTTTTTCGCTTTTGTATTTGACTGTTTTTGTAATTTTTGAAATGATTCTTCGCTTAATATATGAAGGCCGCTATCCTTTTGCCCACCCTCAGAAGTTGACTGAGGTTTTTTATCCATTTATTATTCGCTTTCTGCATTCTCAAGCAGTTCGAATAGTCTAGTAGCACTTTCCATTAAACGGTTAATAGCCTCGGCTACACTCTTAAATTGAGTTTTCATGGTTTCACGATCTTTATCATCGGTTAACTGAGGTATAGAACTTTGCATAACCTTCGCGCTATCGAATAGTGTTTTTATTGCCTCGTTATTCTCGTTTATAGCTTTGTGGATACGTTTTATATCTGTATTGTCCATGGTATCCTTTCGTTATGTTATCTTGATTATATCAAATTTATTCTTGAGATGCTAGTGTAATTGCTAGAATTTTGCTCAGAGTGTTTCGCCAGAAGTGGATACTTGATGGGTTAAGTTATCTTCTGGGAGTTGTTTAATTTAGTGTTTTAGTATATATGTAATATTCGTATAAGAATTCATAATTACATTTGATGTATTCTATGTCTTTTTCTATGATGCTGATTAGTAGGCTATTTGCATTGTATTTGTCATCGTGTTTTAGTAGGGTGATTTTTTGGGGTTCGATGATTTTGTTTGAAAAAGTGTGCATATTCCAGTATTCAATTCGGTGATCTTGTAAGTTGCTATCATCGGGGTATAATAATTTTAGAAAACTTTCATAATAGGTATTTTTGACTTCGTCTATATCGTTATAATCAAAATCAATTTTTTCCTCTAAATCGAGTATAAGGAAAACGCTGTTATCTAAGATTGTTTTCATTTTTGCGTATGTTTGGTGGCGCCTTTTAGGGTCTTTTAAATTTCTCTCAACAAGATTATTGGGGATACTTTTTATGCAAAAAGGAGTCTTCATGTAAAAAGTGCCTAGCCAGTACACAAATTTATGAGTATTGCTTTTAGCAGTTAACCATTTTAGCCAGACATCTATGATGGCAATGATGCCTTTTTCGCCTTTTGCAAAGAATACTTTGGGTGTTTTTTCGACGTATAAAGAGTTTTCGCCAATTCTTGGTTCAAGGCCTTTTTGTAGAATAGTATTGAGATTTTGTCGATTAGTGTAATGAAAAAATGAATTTTCTATGTCGATTAGAGAGATATCCTTAACGGTTAGGTGTTTTGTCATATTTAATTTATATCATTAAAGTAACGTATGTGCTTATATAATCTATGAATATGTTTTTGGGATGCTAGCTTTTTGAACGTATTTTAGAGGTTGAACGTGAAATGGTTTCATAATGGAGTGGAATTACAAGGAGCGTGAAGCACGTATGAGGATGATTATGTAAGATATGATAGAAGTATTGACGAGTATCGTTTCGTGTGGTATAATGAGAAGATAGCTTGCTAGGTCCTTTCAAAAAATGACAATGTAGGAGGTATTGTAAATGAGCGGACAGGATATCAAAGAGATTCGGGAAATTACCAGCTTGGCGCAACTTGATGAATATCTGAAAGAATGTCGGGCGACTCCAGCGAGTGAGGCTGAGGATGTGAAGTTGGGGGAGAAGAGCTTTTATCAGCTGAAACGTCAGGACTTTAATTATCCGAACGGGACTGTGCAGGGTCGCGAGTATATCAATACGCGTCCAGTAACTATAGTAGTGCCGGAAGACTCTGAGGGTAATTTTATCATGGTGATTCAGCCGACAGGGCTTACGAAGGAAGGCTCGTTGATTGAGTTTCCGGCTGGATATGCGGAAGCTGCCGAAGGTGGCAAGCAGACTGGAATCAGAGAGCTGCTGGAGGAGACTGGAATGACAACCGATCCTGAGAATTTTACGGATCTTGGCTGCCATTATCAGAATCCGGGAATGATACGGCGATCGGTGCAGGCTTATCTGGCGGAATATTGCGAGCAGCGGCAGGGGCTGAAACCGGATGGAGGGGAATATATCCAGCTATATAAGGTGAGCAAGATGATGTTCTTTGAAATGCTTCAGGCTGGATATCTCAAGGATGCAAATACCTACATTGCCGGGATTCAGGCGTTGATTCATTTAAGGCGTTTGGAATGGTAGTTTTTGAAAAAGGTCGCGATTTCGGTTGCGGCCCTTTTTGTGGAGACAAATTTGGGATGAGGTTTAGTTATTCGCGGGGGTTGCGAGTGCGGGTGATAATGGAAAGGTATTGCTGGAGGAGAGGAATTTTGCTGAGGTAATTGTTCCACATACTAATGTAACTACCGTTGCGGGTGTCGCTGGGGTCACCATAGCCATCGGCGAGATGAGTGGATTCATATAGAGGAGTGGAAATATCAGTAGGGAGAAGCCATTCACGGCGGCAACCAGTGCTGGTGACGGGGGAGATAGTCTCGATATTGGCTACCCAACAACGACCGCGATAGTCGCTATAGAAGAGCCAGTTGGTTTGTTTGTCGTTGGCGGGAAAACCTTCGCCCATGATTTGGCCAGCGAAACCAGAGTAGGCAGAATAGCGGGTGATGAGAGTCTCAAAATTGGGCGCGGTCTCGGCATTAACGGAAAGGAGTTGTGGGGCGATCTTGCGGCGACTCTGGGTGATGACGGCGCCGGAATCAGCATTATAAGCGGTGGAAGAAACTTCACGATAAAAATCGCCGCGGAGTATGCCACGATTATAGGCGTCACGATATTCTTGGCGAGTATTATAAGCATAAGCGGTACCAGCGAATAGAAAATCGGGGTTGGTAGTGGAGAGGTCAATAATATCGCGATTGCGCTCAATTTGGTTAAGAGCGGCCTGAAGGATAATAGGAAGGGCGGTGGATTTTTCGTGGAAACCGGCACCAAAAACATCAATACCTTCGCCGCTGATATCGCGGATATAATCAGGGAAATAATGCCAAATGGCACGATTTTTATTGCGATAAAAACTACGGACTTTGACTCCTGTGGGGCTGGGGATGTAGGCGATAGCAGCCATTTGCTCGCTGGTGAGCTGGAAGAGATTAGAGAGATAGACTGGCTGATTGTCGACGGAGACCTCGAAGAACGGTTCGAGACCGGCATTGACTAAGCTGGGAATACCGAGGCGATAATCTTGGCCACCTTGGTGCCAATAGTCACCATCGATAGTAGCGTGACTGAGGAGTTGGTCGCGACGTTCGTCACTAACGGGTGATAATGGTACGGCGGGAGCTTCGGAAACTGGGCTGGTGGAGATGGCATTTGAGGCGGCAAGGGAGTCTTGAGGTTTGGCTACGACAGGAGTAGTAGAGTCTGGAGCTACGGCGGTGATGGTGTCGATGCTTTGGCCTTGGGCGACAGCTTCTTTACGGAGAGCCTCAATTTGAAGATAATAGATGAAGCGTTCGCCATAAAGATTTTGCTCGAAATCGTCCATAGATTTAATATAATCATCAAGTTGAGTAGGTGTGGCTTGCTGTTGGATTTCGTGGAGAAAACGACGGCGGAGATCAGCAAAGCCAACTGGGGTGCGATAATCTGGTTGATTGCGACGGGGAGCGGCGAGGAAATCATCGATATCTTTGGCGAGGACATCTTGCCAGTTGGAAATATTATGACCAGTGACGATGGCGAGGATTTGTTTTTGGCGAAGGTCTATAGAAATCTGTTCAAAAATGTGACGGCTGCCAACTAGGCTAATTGGCATAGGAAGAGTTTTGAGATAAGCATCTTCGTCGGCAGAGGAGATTTTGTTCTCACGGAGAGCCTGAAGAAGATAACGGCGTTTGGCGGAATTATCTTGTGGGCGAAGTGTGGTAGGGAAGTCAGAAGTAAGTTTGGCGATGAAATATTCAATAATGGTACGCTGGATACGTTCGCGCTCGGGGAGATTGGTGGAGACGGGAGAGGCGGCGGGGGCGGCCATTGGCGCCGCGGCGTTGAGTTCTGCTGCGGTCGGCACTAAAGTTTGACCGTTTTGATATTGTAGCCCATCCGATTTACTCTCAAACATAAGTATATTATAGCATACTTTTTGTGGATAGTTTCTTGGAATTTCCAAACCATAGTTTGTGATGA
>CAPNAV010000025.1 GCA_948663575.1 uncultured Candidatus Saccharibacteria bacterium | reverse complement strand
TTCCGAGACGACGCCCGCGAATCTGAGCGTAGCGAAGATAGGCGCCTTGGACGCGCTCCCCACAAACTACGGTTTGGAGAGATAAGCATCATACTAACATCCCTCACGAGTTAGTCTGCTGGAGATACTTTGCCATACCGTTTCTCACAAACTACCGTTTTGAAGGAATCACTTTTCGCCATTCCCAAAAATAACATATCCACGCATCACGGAAAACGTTTCTAGCATTTTCCTCAAAACTTATGTTAAAATAATACCATGAACAATCTTGAGTATCTCAATGAAATCTCGAAATCCAATCGCCCAGTCAAAACTTCTACTAGTGGTCTAAATCCTAAAACTGTTCTTAAAGTCGTTATCGGTGGCGTTATCGCCTTCGCCCTTCTTGCTATAATCAGCATCGCCACAAATACCGGCCCCAAAGCCGTTGATTATGCCAAACAAATCAATCTCCGCACTTACAATCTTAGCGAAACTCTCCGCACCTATAATCCTTCCATCAAAAACTCCAATCTTCGCGCTATTAGTATCTCACTTTCCTCAGTTCTTACTGACGCTAGTAACAAATTTAATACCTATTTCTCTTTCAACGACATAGATCCTTCGCCCTCCAACGACGTTTCTGAATCCGAAGCAGCTATGTCCGAAGAGCTTAACCTCACCCTTAACAACGCCAAGCTTAATGGTATTCTTGACCGCATTTATCTCAATCAAATACAGCTCCAAGTTGCACTTCTTTCATCTCTCATCGCTCAAGCCCTTAGTCGCAACAATAACGACATAAACCTCCTCGAAATCCTCCAGCAATACGAGTCTAGCCTCAATCTCATATTAGATAGCTTCCAAAAATATTCCAATCCTGATGCATAATAATCCATTATAGTATATAATATACTCATGACAACCAAGAAAAAATCCCAAGAAAAGCCAAAAACTAACCCTATTAAAGCTATTACAGGGAGTCAATTTATTAAAGAATTCCGCGAATTTATCAACCGCGGCAGCGTCGTCGACCTTGCAATCGGTGTTGCTGTAGGTGGCGCTTTTACCGCCATTATCAAATCTTTAGTCGACGATATTATCATGCCTATCAGTAGTTTACTTGCTGGAGGTCTCGACTTCACGAGTCTCGCCATCGACATTCCTAATATTTTTGGCGCCGACACCGTAGCTCATATTGCTTACGGCAATTTTATTCAAAATGTAGTCAACTTTCTTCTTGTCGCTTTTGTAATTTTTATCATCGTCCGCGCTATCAACCGTTTTAATCGCCATCACCCCGACCCCGACGCCGCAAAAACCGCGGAAAAGCCCAAATCGTCCACCCCTACCAAAAAATAATTAAGCCTCTATTATTCTCTTCTCACATACCAACAATATAATTGCAAAGCTCACCAAATAAGAAGCCTCAAAGAACAAAAAGACAGCAGCAAACCAACTCGCCTTAGAGAAATATCCTAATATACAAACCAGCACATACGCTAAATAAACTACCGCTCCTTGACGCAACATTTTGCAGCAATTCTTATTCAGCACTATCATTGCAAAAATTAACGCCATCATCGCAAACATTGTCCGCGATGCTATCTCATGTAAGCGGCTAATTATGCTTATATTGCCATCAACATCAAAATAGCCTATCGGACACATTGACAACCAAATCAACGACACCCCCATCACTAGCACTGCATAATAATATATTCTTGGCATTTTCCACACTTCACCTTTTTTCCATAGATACTTGCCAAGTAATGCCGCTACCACAAAATTCCCAAGTGCAAAAATCACCGCACCCCAAGTCTCCATTCCTACATATCGACTAATAGACCTGCTTGTATCCCAACCATACCCTACTAAGCTATTTATCACCACCGCCAAAGCTGAAGTTACCACAAAAATCGCCAAAGCTACAATAAGCTCTTTCTTCTCGCTCAGTTTACTCATTTTTGCTCCGTCATTGCAGATGATAGATTATAGCTCAAGCGCACTAAATCCTCTAACTCCTGTTGCTCTAGCTGACCACTTGGTACGATTTCAATACCGCCCTTACCAAAATATCTACTCTCCATCACGGTTTCATATTTTTCTTGCAACATCTTTGCCAGTTTTCCATCACATCGCACTTCAATAGTTTTTGGTCGCATTACCATAAAAACCCTCCCATTTGGCGTCTCAAAAAGCGTATCCTCACCCTTTTCACCATGTTTCTTCTCGCTCCATTCTTCAATTCCACCAACTTGCTCAAGATCAATCATTTCACCTCCTTAATCATCCCTGTATACCATTTTAGCTCATCAATCGACCCCAGAATATCATCTAGTGCTCTATGCTCCTCCCGCTTCAGAAACTTCTTCCCCAATTTTCCCTCAAAGTACACTTTCCATGCACTCACATCTAGCATTCGATAGTGCAATCTTTTTGCCACCCTCGGCCATTCCCGATCAATAAACTTTCTATCCTGATGTATAGAATTACCCGCCAAAATTACCTCATCCCCAAACCACTCGTCAACAAACTCAAGCAACTTATCCTCTACAGCTTTTGCATCCTCCCCGCTCATACTCTGCCGTATCAACGCATCTCTACTTTCCGTATTCTTCTCCCAAAAATCCCCCACCATCCGTTCCTTCATTAACTCTTCTGGAACTTTAATCACCGCCACTATCTCCGCCTTTTCTCCGTCCTTCTTCTCCATTATATCCAAATCCCAACCCGTTGCTAACGCCGCCAATTCCAAGATACGATCCTTTTCCGGATCTAATCCTGTCATCTCTAAATCAATCCATAACAATTTAGCTTTTTTCATTATCGCTCCTTATTTCCACCCAGATTACATCTCTTCTAAGGTCTCTATTCCTAATAACCCCAAACCATGCTGCATTACATTCAGATATGCCCGCACTAATACCAAAAGTTCAATCTCCCTATCGCCCCCCACAACTTGCACATGCTCATAGAACCGCGAAAATTCCTGCGCTAATTCATAAAGATATGTACAAACCTTATTCGGTACCTTCTCCCTAATCGCTTCTTGCACAACATTTCCATATTGAACAACTTTTTTGCTCAATTTTCGTTCATATTCGCTCATCTCCCCGCCTTGCCTATCATTCTCACGTTCCACTGCTTTGGCTAATACTTTTTTAGCCCGCACCACCGCATAAAGCAAATAAACTCCTGAGTTCCCCGTCGTTGATACTGACTCCTGCGGGTCAAAAACAATATCTCCGCCCATTTTATATCTTAAAAACGCATATTTAATCGCAGCTAGCACCATCTTCTCAGAATTATCGCCCACCTTTTCACCGTCTAACGCTTCTTTTACCATTTCCAGCGTATCTACTGCCTTCAAGAAATTACCCTTACGCGACGACATTTTGACATTTCCTGGTAATTTCACTAATCCATGCGTCAAATGAGTCGTCTGCTCAACCAACTTTGGCGCATATTCCGCCACACTCGCCAAGACTACTTTCATATAGTCAGACTGTTCGTTACCAGTCACCACTACTGATTCATCAAAATGCCAATCATCCCATTTCGTAAAGATTAAACCGACATCTTTCGCTTCGTAAGTCGGCACTCCCTCCTTATTAATAAACACCCGTGTATGCAAGCCTAATTTTTCACCATGATAGACCACCGCTCCGCCGCTCTCTTCATAGACCGACCCAATATGGCTTTTTACTTCCGTCAAGCCTCGCCCCGCCACGCTCGACTCTGGATAAAATTTATCAAACTTTACGCCAATTCTCCGATAGAAATCCTTGAAATATTGATAACTAAGCTCTCGCCCCCTCCAATACAACTCTGCCAACTTACCAATTTCCAAAGTCGACCGTCCAAAATCCTCCGCCACCATCTCAAGCTCTAAACGCTCACGACCCTTTTCCTCTCCCAATTCTGACAATGCATAAATGATCTTATTTATCTGCGTAATTTCCGCCTTCGCCGTTTCATCCTCATCATACAATCGCGTCCCCTCAACATACGCCCTAGCAATATCTTCAATCGTCAATTCACCATTGTCATCCGCATTCATCAAAACATACAATGTTTTTGCAACATGCAACCCCACATCCCCGCCAAAATTCGCCCGTATTACTTTCGCTCCCGCCAACTCCAATAATCTCGAGATCGAATCGCCCACTATGGATGTGTATAGATGTCCAACATGCAGCACTTTAAACGGATTAGGATCAGAAAACTCCGCCACCACTGTTTTTCCAGTATATTCCTCTCCAGTAATTCCCCTTCTAGCCTCACCCTCCACATTATCTGCAAGTTTACGCACTTTCTCAGTAAAATATCCATCGGCCAACGCAAAATTAATAAATCCCGGCGCCGCTACTTCTACTCGATATTCGTCGCCCACCTCTTGCTTAATGTTTTTTACAATTTCCTCAGCAATCACTATCGGCGCTTTATGCAAGATCTTTGCTAGCTTCATAGCCACATTCGTAGCAAAATCAGCGCCAGTCTCTTCGGGTGCAACCGACACTTCCGGCTCTACCTTAACATCGAAAGCTTCTTCAATAATCCTCGCTAGCGTATCCTTCACCTGCTCCATTTTATTCAGTTGTCCTTATCTCCACGGCGCCAACCCCAGAATCAATTTCCAACTTATTAGACCCCCTACCCCAAGTCGCTCCATCGTCCAAACTTAGGTCGTTCAAAGTCACCGAACCAATTCCCTTATCTAAAGTCATATAATAATCATTCTCACCACCTGCCAACTTTAGCTCTAACTTCCCTACTCCAGAATCAATCTTATTCACTCCATTCAGTCTCAAATATGCACTCATTCTTCCCGCCCCAAGTTCCATATCTAGACCAGTCACATCTCCTTCCAAAATCTCAATCGATCCTGCCCCGCCTTCAATATCTGCCTTCTCGGACACCAACAATCTATCAATCGCCACCCTCCCCGCGCCCAGATTCAAAATCAGCTTTCCAGTCGCGAACTCGTCTATGCTAAGCTCACCCGCCCCAGCCTCAATTTTAACTTCATCAAAAACCGTACCTTCTTGCACATAGATAATCAACCTACCAGTGCCACCCCATCCAAAAAATCCATGGCTTCTCTCTACTACATGCAATCCCCCATTAGCAACCCATGCATCGATATATTCGTTGTCCGTTTCTATCCGTACATTCTCCGCATCCTGTACCGTTCTTATTCGTACTGCAGTCGCCTTTACATTGACATCTAGCGCTCTCACTGAACTTTCTTGATCATCAGTAGCTATCTCAATCAACTCCATATTGCTCTCATCGGAGTCCCAATGCCAACGACCATCCTGAATGAGAAAGCCCAACGTCGATACCCCCATCAAAATTCCCGACCCAATCATAAACATCAAAAACACTGCAAACGCAATCGCACAGTATTTAATCAACCTTTGCACTCCGTTCATTGAATCTCTACTCCACCAAACAGACAAGTCGCTTCAATAAATAGAGTTTTCTCGGATTTCTTAGTTCCATCAGACTTCTCACCTTGTCGTCTTTTATTAGACACGCCACCAAAAATCGACGTCGAAACCACCTCAACCTTCACGTTGCTTGGCGTAAAAATCTTAACTCCGCCAAATATACTACATGCTCTTAAGATTACATCATGATCAATTTTCGCATGCGTAAGGTCAATATCCGCCCCACCAAACACTGCATCCACTTGACACCCCTCAAACTCCTTATCATCAAAAGAAACTTTCTGTTCCCCAAAAGTCGCCCAATACTCTCTAAGCTTCGCCTCGTCCAAATCAAGATCCTTCATCCTCTTGCGCGCAGAACTTGCAGTTGCCGCATGAAAAATCATCGACAACCCAATCAGAATCAATGCCACTGGCAAAATCAATTTCCAAATCAAATCAAATTCCAAAACATCCAAGCATGCCAGCAACAAACATACGCCAATCAAAAGCAATATAAAACTCCCACCTTTTTGTTCCTCAGTAATCAATCCAATCAAAGCTGGCACAATAATAAACAATGTCCACCAACCCGGGAAAAACAAATCCACCGTAATTACCCCGGTCGCTTTTAACGCCCAAAGCACACCCACAACTACTAACACTGCCCCCCACAACCAGTTACTGAGTTTCTTCATCAAAAAATCTCCTTAAATTCTACTCTCATTTTACCACATTTCTCCCCCATCAGTAAACCGTTCATTTTTGCTAAATCCACCCCGACATGATACAATAAACATATGAATTTTATCAAAACCAACACCTCTAAAAACCAATCGTCTCATGCTACTAACCGTATCAATCGCACAATCATTATCATTCTATCCGCTATTGCTAGCCTACTTATTGGCGTTATTTTAGTTCTTTCTGGCTTAGAAAAAACTCTCTTCGACGCATCATCCGCTTCCACTAACAGTAAAACCTACCTTTCCAAGGTAATCGCCACTCATAATTACTCCCTTTCTTCCACGCCAAACAACCGCATCCTCACTAGCCGTTCTAATATCACGCTCTCTCCAGATATCACAAACGATATTATTTCCTATCAAGGCCAAATCGCCGGCACCCTCACAACCTATCACTTCGATTGGCCTCGTCAAGTTATCAGTCCATCTGCTACAAAATCTCTTCTTCCCGACCTCGATATTCCCACCACCGACAAGATCCCCATCCTCATCTCTAGTAATGCCAGTTATCCTGCAGAAGTCCAAGCTGATATAGATAAATTTTTTACCGTTGTTGGCACAATACCTGGCCCAAATGCCAGTTCTTATCCATATCTCATTGACACTGGTTCTTTAGCCATCGACAGCTACCTCTCCCAACTCACCCAAAGCAATACAGACACTATTAGCGTAGCTTACTCCATTATTATTAGCTTTAACGACCCATTTTTCGCAATTGGCTACGCAAAAAATCGCCTTTTTGCTGACCAAAACCTGCATCCTGCCACAGATTTTATCGGCAATACTCTCGGAATTTCCTCTATTTTTGGTCAAATTTACATGATCTATTGGATTATTGCCAGTATTTTATTCATTGCTACGTTAATTGCTATTGCATTTCTACTCAATCGCTCTTTCCGTCAACAATCTTCTACAAAAAACTCCTCATCGCTCAACCACGCCCCTATTTCTATTTCTACATTTATCAAACTTAGCTTAGCATCCGCTATTATTAGCATTGTTATTGGCTCTCTCATTAGCCTCCTAACTAACATCATCGGCAGTCACGGCCTAGCGGCTTCGCTCCAGTCAGCCTACCATCTTTCCGCTCAACCCTCAGTTCATCTATTTAGAATTAGTCATCAACTTTTATTCATTCTCATTGGTTTCATTCTAGTAGTCCTATTCGGTATTTCAATTCTCACCAAAAAATCTCGCATTTATTCCATCTCCCCTAAAAACAAATCCTCTCAGTCCATTTCGAAACAAAAATCATCTATTCAAGCCACTAAAACTAAACAAAAAGAGATTTCAAAATCTACCAACCCCCACTCATCAAAATCCATCAAACCGCCCAAGAAATCACACAAATCCTTTTAAAATACCGCCCTCAGATCTCCACCTCTTCCCTATTCCAAGCAAATATGCTAAAATCTACCTAAGATAGCACGCATCTCGCCTATCTACAATACGGAAGTGTGTCCGAGTGGTTTAAGGAGCACGCTTGGAAAGCGTGTGAGCGGGCAACCGTTCCGGAGGTTCGAATCCTCTCGCTTCCGCCATTAATGAAATAAAAACACCCGACCTCAGAAGGGTGATTTTATTTCATTGATAATCTAAAAACACGAGAGGATCAGAACCGGAGGTTCGGTTGTTGTAGGAGGCGAGTAGAAAAAGTGCTTGCACTTTTTATTGAGCCGACGCCCAACAAAATGGCTTGCGCAGCAAGACATAATCCTCTCTCGACGTAAGCCTAAGGTCCGCCATCCGCCCAGTCACGTAGTGACGACGGCGCGGATTTCTATCCTCTCGCTTTCTATACCCTACTTCACTACTTTTTTCGTTACATCAAACTTTTCCATATACTTCCCCAGCATCAATCTCGTCTGTGAATAAAAAGCCGCCGCGCTCTGATACACAATCGCCACTACCGGCGACAAAACCCACTGAATCACCATCAAAAACGCTCGATTCTTTTTATACTTTTCCGGACGCTCCGGCAACATCCTCAGTGACATAATTACGGTAATAATCAACCCAACCGCCGCAATCGTCTGTATCCATCCCACCACATTCGGTAAATTAAACGCCACCGCTCCTCGCGACCCCAAATTCAACAACATCGGCACCCAACCTCCAAACGCCACAATCGGCGCCATCATCGCCAACGTCACATGTCCATCCAAAAGCCTCATAAACTTCGGAAACAACCGCCAAAACGAAATCTTTCGATTCTTGGAGAACAAGTATGCTCCTACGTATGCCACATCACTCGCCCCATAATCCCAACGCCTAAGTTGCACGAATTGCGCCTTCAAAGTCGACACAAAAGTTTCCGCAATCACCGCATCTTGATAAATTGGCACCCGAATCGGCACCACCTCATAATCTCCATCAAAATAAAACAACGATCGCCAATATTGATGACCATCTTCCACAATCGTTCTCTTACTCCAAAAGCCCATCCCCTCAAGCGCTGCTAATGGCTGAGAATGAGAAGCAAAATTCCTCAAAAGATGTGGTCGCATTGTCGAAATCACATTAAAAAACGAGTTCGACATAGCAATTACTCTCATTGGCGCCGAAGCTTCCCATATATTATTCGTAAAAAGTGACACCGGCTGATAACTATAGTGTTGTCGATCCGGCCTCACAAGAAATTCATACGCCACATAATCCAAATATTTTTCATGCATTCGATTATCGCTATCTAGTGACGTCACGATCACATTTTCTTTTCGAATTCTCTGCCTCTCTACATACTTCGCCAAATATTCCCCTGCATAAGTCAAATTCGGTCCCTTTCCTACCACTTCGCCCTTAAGATTCTTCGGATGTTTTACTAGAATAAAATCCCGAAAAACACCCTGAAACCGTTTTTTCAGTTCTTTTGCATTTTCCTCCATTTTCTCGCCCCCTCGCTCTTCGTATCCCAATACGAAAATGATCCGTTCGTTCGAAAAAGTCGTATCGCGCACTGCCTCAACTGACGGTACTAACGTATCCAAACCTTCGTTATAAGCTACCATCACCACCGCATGATACACGTCTTTCGGTTTTGGCTCAGATTTTCCCTCCACCGCAGATAATATCCTCATATTCTGAACATGTTCATCAAATCCATAACTATCCTCATGTCGACCATGCAACCTCTCATATGCTTCGTGTGGATCCGCAATGTCATTCAGCCGTTTCGCCCAATCCACTCGCTTGGCTCGCTGCACTACCTTATATCCTTGTACCGTCCGATACGCCGTGCTTATGGCCTTCACAAGCGTAATCGATACAATCAAAAGCAAATAAATCGCCCCGAGCACCGGACTAATCCACGACAGTACAAAAAGCAAAATAACTGCCGCGTAACTTAAGGCTCCAGGCAAAATCTCAAAAAAACGATACACTTTCTTCCGTTTACCCATCGGAATTTCCAGACTCTTCATCTCATCTCTCCCAAAACAACACCCCCCTACCACTCTCCGATTAAACGAATAATCGCAACAAACGTTCCCACCACCATTAAAATTGACATTCCAGCTACTAATATGGCCATCTTTTCTCCATATTTTCGGTAAACCCGCAGCACTAACAAGTTATGTATAATTCCATAAATCAACGCCAAAACCGGAAACGCCAACATATTCACCCAGCTGTCACTCCGGTATCCGCCGCTAATCCCCGCAATCTCTCCATACACGTCACCATATCCGACCACCACTGTCGTATTCTGCGGCCTTAATGTTGTCATCGAAAATACCAAAAGCACAACGCTCGTCACCAAAAGCACAATCATCATCGTCATCAGATTCTTCTGTTTTCGGCAAACCTCTTGCCAAGCCGCCTTCAAGCCTTCCGCCTTTGCGCGTTCAGCTTTCATTGCTGCCTTTTTTGTATTTCTCGCATTCACTTTCGCAGTTGCCATTCCCTTAATTCTACCAAATCCTTCCTTTTTTAGCAACGCCCACCTTTATTACCCGCAAAATCCGCTCACCTCCTTGCCTATTTTGCTTATGTTTATTATAGGTCTAGTCAAAATCCATCTTTTGCTCTATAATACAAAGTCAAAGGAGAGTTAATGACCAAAAATCAAACCGAATGTTTAAGTTGGGACGAATATTTCATCAGCATTGCTACTCTAACTGCTATGCGCAGTAAAGACCCTAATACTAAAGTTGGCGCGTGCATCGTTAGTAGCGACAATCGCGTTCTATCTGTTGGCTATAATGGCGCACCTAATGGCTTTGCCGATTGCCTAGTTCCTTGGGATGTCCGCGAAGCAGAAAACCTCTCCGATACCAAATATCCCTATAGCTGCCACAGCGAGGTTAACGCTATTCTTAATTTTCGTGGTAATATGCGTGAGCTCCAGGGCGCCCGCATCTACGTGCATTTCTTTCCCTGCGTAGATTGCACCAAGGCTATCATTCAAGCCGGCATTAAAGAAGTTATCTATCTCCATGATTTTGATCATGCTAGTCATGGCGTTGAACAAAATTCCTCTATTCGCATGTTCGACGTCTGCGGGGTCAAATATCGTCAGTTTAAACCATCTAATTACCGAGAAATCATTCTCAGTCTCGAGGCTAAATCATGAAAAAACTCATCATCGCCGGAAGCTCTAAATTACACGAACGCGCCCTTTATTGGCGAGGCTATTTCGAAGGTCGTGGCTACGAAGTTATCGACTGGCCCAGCCCAGTTTCTACTGAAGACGAAACTCTTGACGAGCCTCAGATCGAGCCTGGTCTTTCGCGAGGTCGCTGGCTTAGCTCAAGCGATTCCGACTACGCTACCCGCCTCACAAAAATTTATAAGCGCTTCTATAAAAACCTCGACCAAACTGATGTCTTCTTTCTTATGAACGAGGATAAAGACGGTATCGAAGGCTATGTTGGCGCCAGCGCCATTGCCGAGCTCACTTATGTTGTCACCGGTAATCTTAATCGTGGCCGCAAAACTGAAATCTACATCAACAAGCTCCCCTCTAGGTCCCAAAACTGCTACGACGAAATTAAATTCTGGCTTGACCAAAGATGGATACACATTTTCAAACGCCCCACCGGCCGCAAAGCTCTCGTACCCCTTTCTGAGTCCACCGTCACCCCTATTGAATCAATCTCAGATTCAGATGATACAGTCGACACCTCTGAGCCTGAACCAGAATCTATCGAACCAGAACCTATAAACCCATCTACCCCTATTGCACCGGTCGCCACTGAGCCAGTTCGACATTCTCGTTTCTTCGCTAGCAACGACAATAAAGTCATCGATATCACAACCTACAAAAAATCCTGCCTTAAATCTCTCACTCCTACAGCTCGTGAGTATCTAAAACTCCTCTGCCCAGAATTTCCTGCTTGGCTTTTGCGCTACATTGTCGCCCCAGAATTCCAACGTCTTGCCGATGTTAGTATGACCACTATGGACTATAGCGCTCTTGATAATCTCCCAAATTTCAATTCCGTTTTCCAACATAGCATTGGCGTTGCGCTTATTATCTGGAATTTCACCAAAGACAAAAAACAGACTCTCGCCGGCCTCTTCCACGATATAGCCTCACCTGCTTTCAAACATAGCATCGACTACATGAATGGTGACAGCGAAACTCAAGAATCCACCGAACAAGACACCAGCAAAATCATTCGCAATTCCAAAGCAATCACCAAACAACTCAAGAAAGACGGTATTTTACCAAGCGAAGTTTCCGACTATCATCTTTACCCTATCGCCGACAACGACGTCCCTGGTCTCGCCGCCGACCGCCTCGAATACACCTTTAGCAACGGCTATTTCCTCTACAATACTTGGACACTCCCCCAAATCAAAACCTTCTATACCGATCTCACTATCCTCAAAAACGAATCCGACCTCGACGAAATCGCCTTCCGTACTCTAGATATAGCCTCCGAGTTCACCCTTAGCAATCTCGAACTCGCCGCCAATTACCACAGTGACAAGGCTCGTGCCACACTCCAATTCATTGCTGACATTATCAGTTCCATGATCAATAGCGGCTACCTTACCTCCGACGACCTCTACATTATGAGCGAGCGCGAAATCATCGACTGGATTCTAAGCTGCGGCGACAAGACCATCGGCGATGCCTTCCGTCAATTCCAACATTCTACCGCCGTGTACAGCGGCAGCACCGCCAAAAAATCCACCTGGTCCACCAACGTCAAAGCCAAAATTCGTTACATTGCCCCTCTCGTCCAGACCGATTCCGATGACAATTCCGCCAAGCGCATCTCCAAACTCGATAAATCTGTCGCCACCGCCATCGACCAATATCTCTCCGAAAAGCAATCCAAATACGTCGGCTTCGACTTCGATTTCACTCCATACGTCACCGAATAAAAGCCAAATTTCGCCGCAACATCAGTTATTATGTCATCAAAATCCCCTACGCCTTTTCAGCAATCCGTCTATAATTTTCTCCTCACCATCCCCCGCGGCCAAGTTGTCACTTATCGACAAATCGCTACTCTCCTTGGGCGCCCCAATGCCGCCCGAGCCGTCGGCAATGCTCTCCACTGTAATCCTGATAGCAACCGTTTTCCTTGCTACAAAGTCGTCAACTCCGCTGGCCATCTCGCTCCACATTTTGCTTTTGGTGGCCCCAATATTCAGCGCCAACTTCTCGAAGCCGAAGGCATTATCGTCAAGAATAATCAAGTCGACCTCGCAAAATACCAATTTCGTCCCCAATTCCCTGTCCCAAATTCCCCCGCCATCTCATAACCCCGTCTAGCTCCTCAATCTCTCAAAATAACAGCCAGTCCCACTCCAATATCATCATCTCCTTATCCTCATAATCGCACTTTTTCTCGCCAAATCACAAAAAGCTCTTGCTTTTCTCGTCAAAGTGTGCTACAATAGAAGGAG
>CAPNAV010000024.1 GCA_948663575.1 uncultured Candidatus Saccharibacteria bacterium | reverse complement strand
AGTAGTATACATACAGAACCAACGGAGCCGTTTTCATCACAAACTATGGTTTAGAGAGGTAAGCGCCCTATTCACCAAACGAGGAGTGGAGATAGCTAGATCAGCCGGCTGCTTTACCGTTTTCCGCAAACTGCCGCTTTTTATGCTAATATCATAGTATGGCTAAATCGCATATTCAATTCGTCTGCCAGCAATGTGGCGCAATTTACAAAAACTGGACTGGTCGCTGCACAGCTTGCGGTGCATGGAGTTCATTGATCCAGCAGTTTGACGAATCCTCGCGCGATGAAAAATCCGCCGTCTCCCGTGGCCAAGCCTCCGGTCGGTCTCTTGAATATGTCTCGATTAAAAAACTCGAAGCTTCAGATGATCGCGAACGCCTCAAGACTGGCTTTCCCGATCTTGATACGGTTTTAGGCGGAGGCATCTTGCTTGGCTCGGTCTCAGTTTTAGCTGGACAGCCAGGTATCGGCAAGTCAACCTTGCTTATGCAAATCTGCGCCGAAGTAGCCAACACCCACTCCGTTTTATATGTCTCCGGCGAGGAATCCGCCGGTCAGATCAAGCTTCGTGCCATTCGTCTGGGCGCCGAATCCGAAAATTTGAAATTTGCCAGCTCTACTTCTGCTAATGATATCGCAAAAACCATCGAAGGTGGCGAGTTCGATCTTGTAATTGTTGATTCAATTCAGACTTTAACTCTTGCCGAAATCGCCTCCGCTCCGGGTGGTGTTTCACAGGTTACAAACTGTGGTAATTTAATTATTCGTGCTGCCAAAATATCCGGCACCGCTGTTATCATCGTTGGCCATGTCACTAAAGAGGGAACGATGGCTGGCCCAAAGGTACTCGAACATCTAGTAGACGTGGTGCTGACTTTTGAAGGTGATCGCTATGGTGGGTTCAAAATCGTCCGCGCCGTCAAAAATCGTTTTGGTTCTACCTCCGAGGCGGCTATCTTCGAGATGAACCATAGCGGTCTTTCCGAAGTAGAAAACCCCTCTGCCGCCTTGCTCTCTGAGCGCCAGAATACGGATGGTTCAATCATTCTCGCCACTTTGGAGGGCACTCGTCCGATTCTCGTTGAAATTCAAGCCCTTGTCACTCCTACAAACTTCGGATATCCCAAGCGCACCGCCTCAGGATTCGATATTAACCGTCTGAATCTTCTCATTGCCGTCGTTGAACGTCGCACAAAACTCAAGCTCAACGACAAAGATGTCTTTATTAACGTCGTAGGCGGCATTAAACTTCAAGATTCCGCCGCCGATCTGGCGATTTGTCTGGCGATTGCTTCAGCTGTTGCTGGCCGCAAACTTTCCGAAGATTTTGTAGTTTTTGGCGAGGTTGGCCTTGGCGGCGAGATCCGTTCTGCCTTTCGTCCCGACCAACGCATTTCCGAGGCCAAAAAACTCGGTTTTGCTCATGCTATTGCTCCTGCCACCGTCAAAGATGAGTTCGTGATTCCGGTCCGCGATCTCCGCTCAACTTTAATCGACTATGTCAACGAATAAGGTTGATTTATGCGCATTTTAGGCATCGACCCTGGCACTGGTATTTGCGGTTTTGGCGTCATCGAAGGTCGACATGCTATTGATTATGGCGTAATTTCCACACCTCCTCGCACTCCCCTACCAGATCGCCTCGAGGATATCTATAATTCACTTCACGAAATTATCCAGCAAAATCATCCCGATGTCATATCAATCGAAAAACTTTTTTTCAAACAAAATATCACCACTGGCATTTCAGTTGCCGAAGCGCGCGGCATCTGCCTCTTGGTTGCGAAACAATCTCATCTCCCTATTTACGAATATAGCCCGAACCAAATCAAAAGCGCAATTTGCGGCTACGGCATGGCCCACAAACCCCAGATCCAAGAAATGGTTCGTATTCATCTTGGCCTCAAAACCGTTCCCAAGCCCGATGATGCTGCCGATGCCCTCGCTGCCGCCATCGTTCACTCTCTCATTGGTCGCCCCGATCTCGCGCAGGTATAAACCGGCAAGTCGGTATATAAAAATAATCTCAATGCAATACTTTAGCAAAAGAAAAGCCCCTCAACCGCAGTCGAGAGGCCAAAAGTCAGAGGTCCGAGGGTCTTGTGCATTCAAGATGCCACGTCCCCAGCCAGAATAAGAATAAGATCACCAAAAAATTGACAATACCAGCCAAGACGCCGACTCTGCCACTTGCTGCCTGCGCTACGCACAAACCAAAAAACGTTGCCAGAATTACGCCGCAGCCGGCCAAAAATGATAAAACTCCCAGGTTTTCGACACCGAAGGTCGATAATCTTGCCCAGATCCACATCAGCGCCACTACGCTAATAAAGAAGAGCAAGAATCCAAACAGTGCTGTCATCCAAGGGTTCACGTTGCCATCCGGATCATTTACCCGAATCGCATGCGCAATCTGCGCAACAAATCTCAATCCCATTTCATTCCTCCTTTTAAGGTTCATTTTGCTATGCCAGATTCTGCAAGGTTGACTGCTCTGGCACTTTCTTTTCGGCCTTCGGCAGATAGAGGTAAAATCCATCCTTACCAATTAGATATAGCTGCATCTCATGCAGTTTCGCCTCAGTCAGAGCAATCGCCTTTCCTGCCCCAAAACCAACTACCACATCCACATGCGGCTTATGGTAGGCTGTCATCTGCGACAGTAGGTAGTTTATCTCGCGTTCAGAGTACAATGCGCGACATCTGACCTCCTTTTCATCGAGAGGTATTCTCAGCATCACATAATTCATACCCCGAAGCGCCGCGAGTCCAACCGTCTGCTTGGATATTACCTCAAAGTGTTTTCCAGAGACATAGATATTCTTTGTTGCAAAGTACGATGTTGCCATTGCCGATATCATCTTCTGTGACCTCCAAGGTTTGTCTTTTACCTGCGAGAGCTCAAGCATTTCCTCGCGATTCAGGCAATAATACAGGTAATATTTGCCTTCCTCTTTCCTTACAAAAGGCAGCGCAAATCGATCCACGATCAGATATTGATCTGCAAACACTTCCTTATTAACTATGTCATTAAATAGTCGTGGCTCCTTTAATATTACGTCCAAGATCTCCATAATAATAAAGGAAACGAGCATTGACGCCAGAGCGGCCGAACACATAATCGATCCCGCCACGATGATTAGCAAGATCACTAAGCATACTACGTCTCCTCGCGCTATCTCGTTATAGGTCTCGCCTGAATCAATTTGGTACAGAGCCGCCCTTCCAGAATTATTCACCCTAATCACAAAACGAGTAAAATAATTCCAGAAGAAAAAGAATACAGCTATAACGGTCACGAGCACATTAACAATACTCTGTGCCGTTTTCTGACTCTTGCGATAGTCTGGCAATTTTTCAGCTACCTTTACTTTAAAATCGTTCATATAGAAACCCTCCCTTTCTATTGAGAATGATGTATAGTTACTAGGGTCGCAAAAAGATAACCCCATACCATCATTGTAGCACAGATATGCGAAAATGTCAATAGCTACTTTACATTTCAGGCTAAATTACCACGGTAGCTACCTTTATAAATGCTATAAATTATACTAAAGGCAGAACTTATAGTAAGTCACATTTTGTATAGCACTCAAGTATTCCCATGCCGTTCCATTCATGCTAAAATAAACCTAACATCTAAGGAGACAAAATATGTTCAACACCTCTAAAACTATTGTTATAGCTGCCGTTTTTACCATTATGGCAACTCTTGGGGGTGGATTCTCCTCGGCTTACGCTACCGTCTCCTGCCCTAACGGCGACATCGCCGACTCTATCGAGCAATGTCCAGTCGCTCATGATAACGAAGCTGACCCCGTCGATTCAGTTACCCCTATTAATGAGCCAGTCACTACGAACAATACCGACGATACTCCTGTCGCTCCTGCTGTCACTGATGAAGATAATATTCAGCCCATAGCCGTTCCGCGTGGCGAGGATGGCGAAGGCGATTTGCAGCCCGTAGACCCTGAAAATCCTGAAGTCGAAAACGATGTCGAGGAATGCGACGGTCTTTCTTGTGTCGACGAAAATCTTCCGATGTACATCGCTTTTGGCGCGCTCGGATTTACCATTCTTTTTGTCATTATTATTAACCTCGCCGGACGAAAGCAACGCAAGTGATCGCACATCTATCTGGCGTCATCACCGAAAAACTCTCTACCTCTATCATTATAGACGTGCACGGTGTTGGCTATGAAGTGACTATCTCCATCCCTGACGCCGAAAGCACCAATCTCCACGACCAGGTTAAATTTTATACCTATCACGCTATTCGTGACACTTCTGAAGAGTTGTATGGTTTTTCCAGTCTCGCCGCCAAACGCCTCTTTGAGATGCTCATCACTGTCAATGGTATCGGCCCAAAAGCTGCTATGAGTATTCTCAGTCTCGGCAATCCCGAGGAAGTCCGCAATGCCATTGCCAATACCGATGCCGCCTTTATCTCTAAAGCTTCCGGTGTTGGCAAAAAATCCGCTGAGCGTGTCATTGTTGATCTCCGAGATAAGGTCGGTCTACCCAGCCATTATGGAACCACTGAGACAAAGTTCACTATTTCTGCCGAACCTGCCCATGATGAGGCTCTTGATGCTTTAATTGCCCTTGGTTTTCCGCTCAAAGAAGCCACGGCCGCTCTGGCGAACGTCGATGCTGCGCTTTCTGTTGAAGAACGCATCCGTGAAGCCTTAAAACAAAGACAATAGTCTCCAGAGATTCCATCAATGACATAATCACTCTTCTCAAAACAGATAAAGTGTGCTAAAATAAACCGTAGTAGTAATATAAAAGGTTAAAGTATGAGTTTTATTAGTTTGAAAAAGATTGGCGACGCCCAGAAAAAACCGGCCGTTGTCGATGTTCGCTCTGGTGATACCGTCCGTGTCACTCAGAAAATCAAAGAAGGCGAGAAATTCCGTTCTCAGGTCTTCGAGGGTGTTGTTATCCGTGCCGATCGCAAGGATTCCCATACCGCTCGCATCACGGTCCGCAAGGTCACCTCTGGCGTTGGCGTAGAGAAATCCTTCTTAATCCATAATCCACTAGTTGAAAAGATTGAGATTGTTCACCGCGCTAAAGTTCGTCGCAATAATCTTTCCTTCTTGCGTGAACGCTCCGGTAAATCCGCTCGCTTGGTCAATAAGCCTATTGACCGCGCAACTTTGAACGCACTTCCCGAGATTAAAGAAACCTCTAAGGCCGAGAACACCGAGGCCTCTCAGGAAGCTGCTGTCGAAGCTGCAGCGTAAGGATTTTGACATCATGATGACCAAAAAGATCATTTTAGGCATCGACGAAGTTGGACGTGGCCCCTGGGCGGGGCCACTTGTTGTTGGTGCAGTAATTTTAGGAGACAGATTTGCCCGTTTTCCCGAACTTGACAATGTTCTTCGCTTGGATGAGCCAGAGGATTCTACCTTCGAAGAGCCATCTACGCCAGAACTAGAAGCTGCGCTCGAGGTTCTGGGCGTTTCTGAACGCAACCCATCCGTCAATTCCGTGCCTAGAGATCAGCTAGAACCACCAACCGACGACATGATGAGCGATTCCATGATGGATTTTATGGCCAATATAATGCCAGATTCCATGGCGGATAGTAACTTCAGCCCAGTTGACGATCCCTTTATTGCTAAAGGCATGAATTTCTTATCAAATTTCGAGCTATATCTGAACTGGCGAGACTTAACCGATTCCAAGAAGCTATCTGCCGATAAACGCGAAGATCTTAGTAGCTTTGTTCTCCAAGAGGCTGCCGCGACCGGCCTTGGTTGGGTAACTAGCGAGGAAATTGATCACTTTGGACTTGGTTCTGCACTCAAACTTGCCGCACGTCGCGCAGTTGAAGCTCTTTTTGCCGATTATGACCGCAAAGACCCAGGTAGTACTAGTCTCGCCGATTCAGACCAGCTCGAAATTGTCATTGACGGTACAATTAATTTGCTTGACAATACTCCATACGCCCCAAAGGTTACTCTGCTCAAAAAAGCCGACTCTCTTGTTAAGGAAGTTAGCGCCGCCTCTATCATTGCCAAGGTCGCCCGCGATGAATACATGGCTAATCTCGAACAGGATTACCCTGGCTATGGCTTCGCTCGTCACGTTGGCTACGGCACTGCCGCCCATCAGCAGGCCTTAATGACGCTTGGCCCTTGTCCAGAACATCGCCGTTCATTTCGTCCGATTAAGGAGTTACTTAGCAGGGGAAGCACGCTCGAAGACACAAAAGACCTCTCAGAATCACCTAGAAACGCCGTAATTTCATCAGAGCCGTCACATCCCACTCATGGCCAAATCGCCGAAATAGCGGCTGCAGACTATCTCATAGCGCAAAACCACGAAATTATTGCCCGCAATTTTAAGACCAAAGCTTACGAAATTGACCTTATTTCAACCAAAGATCACGATATTTACTTTACGGAGGTAAAATACAGCCAGAGTCTCCAGACCGAAGGTACGCCGCTCGTCCGTATTACCACCCAAAAACAAGAGCAAATGCGCTTTGCGGCCGAGAATTTTCTCGAATCTCACCCTGAATACCAAGAGCTAAACCCTATTCTTGCCGTTGCCAGCGTCTCCGGTCCAGACTTTCAAGTCGATGATTGGTTTCCGCTAGTATAAAAAGCGATACGTAACGTTGTAAAATCTACAACAATTTATATAGACGCGGAGTAACGCCGAACTATTACGAACATTTCCAACATTTTCTCGGCTCTATTTTATCATTACAGACCAATATTAAACTATTGTAAAAATTACAACGTTTCCCAAAAATCCCCAAAACTAACCGTAGTAGCAGCTCAAAACTCTCTCCCTGAACCGGCCCTTCTTCTAGGCAGTTAAAATACAAAATACCATAAATCAATGATATCCCTACGCCCCACAATACATCACACTTGATGTATTATTAACCATCGCAGCACCTGATATCTCCAAGTTAACTTGTTCGTGCTTGCCTCTCGCATTAATTTGCGCGATAATTGACCTATGTTCAGTCTAAACTTAGACTTGTACCTTATCAACCTATCGACAGAAAGGAGACCAAAATGTTATGTAAAGTTCACTCCGTTCCACTTAGTTTACCGCTGCTCCTGCCATTTGTTGACATTAATAATCTCGTGGCAGTATTTGATGTCGACGATGTGCTCTGGCCGCAATTTACCTCTGCCGCCGAGTTGGCTGGTGTCGATCCGTCAAAATTGGACAATTACGTTGTCCAAAATAGCCCACATTACACTGCCGAGGAAAAGAAGAGGCTTTACGACGCATTTGCCGACCCCCGACCCTTTGAAAAGATGGAATTCTATCTTGGAGTCAAGAAAATATCCGTCTTGCATGAGCTTGGAGTGCATGTCCAAATCAATTCCAATAGCTTCAATCAAGATATTGCCGAGGTAAAACATCGCCGTCTCAAATCCGCCATGCCTTTTCTGCAGGACTCCGATTTAGTCTTGACCGTATCCAGCCAAAAGCATGCCGGTGCAGGTAAGGAAAATGGCACAGACGTAACTTTTTTTATTGACGACAACCCTTATAATGTTGCCGCCTCCAAAGCCAGCTACAATTTCCTTCCGTCCAAAACCTGGAACTGCACTCCCGCAGAACGCGATCGCATGAGTGACAAAAACTACTACGTTTTTAGTAGCCTTGATTGCATCCTTGATACTATGATCAGGAGTATACGCTCTTGGCGAAAACTTCAGCCCACGCTCTAATCTGTCGAACTCGACCCCTCGTTCGTAGGGGTCGTCGACTCTGAAAACTGCTTATTTTTATTTTGATACGTTAAACCGAAATTCCACCACATCCCCATCCTGCATCACATAAGTTTTGCCCTCAGTTCTCAGCTTGCCAGCCGCCTTCACGGCTTGCTCACTTCCCAGCTCCTTCAGATCATCATATTTCATCACTTCCGCCGCAATGAAACCGCGCTGAAAATCCGTGTGAATAGTGCCAGCTGCCTCCGGAGCCGTTGCACCTTGCTTAATTGTCCATGCCCGCACTTCCTTTTCGCCAGCCGTCAAAAAACTTTGCAATCCGAGTGTCTTATATGCCGCCTTGATTAGCTCGCCCAGCGCATCCTCTTGTACGCCATATTCAGCCAAGAACTCCTTACGCTCATCCGCACTCATGCCTGACATTTCCGCCTCAAGCTTCGCATTCACAAAAATCGCTTGGCTCGGCGCCACCATCTCTGCTAGCTGTTTTTGCAAATCTTGATCCGTCAAACCATCTTCATCCACATTAAACATATAAATCACCGGCTTGTCAGTCAGGTAGGGAATCTCTGCCTCTTCTTGAGGGTTCTTTTTGCGCTTCGCTGCGGCTTTTTCGCGCGTTTCTAAATCAGCCAGTTCTAGTTCCGTCTGGATTACTTCTATATCATGCTTTGGATCTTTTGACCCTTCCGCCCGAATCACGTCTCCATCCCGAAAGGCCCGCACCACATGACAAATAATTTGACACTCCCGAATATGCGCCAAAAATTTATTACCCAAGCCCTCACCCTTTGACGCCCCCTCGACTAACCCCGCAATATCCACGAACTCCACTGTCGCTGGAATCACTTTCTGTGTATTATACATTTTCGCTAGCACCTCAAGTCTTGCGTCCGGTACAGGCACAATTCCCACGTTTGGCTCAATCGTCGCAAAAGGATAATTCGCTGCCAGCGCCCCTGCATTCGTCAATGCATTAAATAATGTCGATTTACCTACATTCGGTAGACCCACAATTCCCACTTTAAGATTCAAGCTAACCTCAACTTTCAATTTTTGATAATATCTTTCCTATATCTTAGCATATTTATCACAATTCTGCCAGTTCAACCTCTAGCGTTCCGCATAAATACATCTCAAAAATTTCCGCCCAAATAATCCAAGTCTCAATATGCCAACGAATAATCCTCCTCTCATTTTATCGCGAAGGCAAGATCGCCACCCGTTTGAGTGGCGATTCTAAATTACCGGTAGAGCCCACACTTATTCAGTGCGTCATGATATTCCTGAAAACGCTCGAGAAAGTCGCAGTGCCGCGCCCTGATATCCACAACGTCTTTGCAGCCATGAAAATAATCTTTGCTAGCCGCAATACTGACTTTTTCATCCCACAAGCTAATCACTACATGGCAATACGAAATTAGCAAGCTCGCCGGCATCAGTTGCACACTGCTCAGCTCCATCTGTTTTGCTCCCAGATACATATTCAGAGAAAGGCTATTCAATGCTTTCAAGCGAATCGTACCAAAGATGCCAATTGTACAACGCAGAGCTATGAGTAAAATCATCTCCATTAGTACAATCGGCGGCGATTGCCAAAACAGGTCCGCAGCATAAGACTTGCACTTCGAGCGCAGGTGTCCTCTTCCGAGACAAGGATTGACCAGGTACAGCTGAGCCTTCACATGGAACATATCAAGTAGATTAGTGGCCAAACACGCCGCTACTTGCGCTCCAAGCGACACTCCCACGATCCTAACATCTAAGTTCTGCTGGTCCGCTTGCCATATTCGCTTTTCGAAGTCATCAATCGCTGTATCAATCAGTACGGAGCAACTATACCCATCATGCGTTGCCCAAACAAAGATCACCTCTCCTATAATCTCATTACACAGCGGCTCAAAGTCAATCACTCTATCCGCCGGACCCAAGAAAATATAGGTCACCGAAAGAGTGTCCTTGTCTGAGCTTACGGCGCTCGGCACTTTTGATGAATATCGCTTTGCTCTTGCCAGAAAAATCAGCATCACTCCTAACGCTGTGTTCAAGAACAAAAATGCCCTCAACGTTGCTAATAAAACGTCCATCATATACCTCCTAAGGTTCTTTGATTTCAGGGAATCAAAATACAGCCCCCTATCCTTCCATAATAGCACGCTTCCTCAAAAAAGTCAATAGTAACGGGTCATTTCGCTCATGAGTCATGAGATCTTAATTTATAACAAATTTATTGCCATAATCGCAGCTTACAGCTATCAAAAACACTACCTACGCGTTCAATTTATCCAAAAACTTACATAAATACATAAAATTTATGCTAAAATTAAAACAGTATGGAAGGTCAAAAGGTGGGCGAATCAGTCGCCAAAAATACAAATACTCAAAATCCTGCTAATGCGCCAATTTCTCAGCCCGAAATCAACGCTGCGCAGTCGCTCGAAAATCAAATTCTTCAGCTATTATGGCCAACCGCCTTGATGCAAGAAATCGCCATGAGCCGCTGGCATCACGAGTTTGCCATGCCGCTCACGATTATCAACTTCATTCTAGCCACCCTCGTCGGTATCGCGCTAGGCCCCGTACAGCTGATCATCCTCGCACTGACCAACGATTATCCTTACGTCACCACATCTTACGCGCCCATGATGCAGCGCATCTCCATGTTGGTTTTTGGCTTAATTGCTGTTTCAGCGGTTATCGCTATGATACGCACCTGGAAGGAAGAACCGCGCCGCAGCTTATCTATCTCCATTCTCGCCAGTGGCACCTTGTTGATTGGTATCTTCGTCTGGATCGGATTTTTAGTGCAGTTCCAGCCTAATCAGATCGCTTTCATCATGACCTTAATTATCGCTGCCACGATTATTGCTGCCATTATCGCTTCCAAGCAGTTTCTCAATCCTGACAAGCCTAGGTTACCGCTGCATGTCGCCGCAGGCTGTCTCATAGCGATCGGCGCACTTGAAGGAATTTTCACTGGAGCGTTTTTGTTTTCTCAGTCCAACCAAGCCAAAGAAGCTGAGCTAGAAATCATTCAACTCGGCCAAGCCCAAGCCGACGCCCGTCTCGACGGTGTCACCAATGAACTTTCCGACCTCACCTACACGCTTTGTGCCGGGCCATACGACATAATTTATCTACCTACTACGGTTAGTGATACAGGCCTTTTTGAATGCCGCGGCACCCACGAGCTATTTGCAGTCTCTGGTCCAAACGAACCTATCACCGACACCTCGGTAGTAATCACCGGCGCCGCCTTCTACTTTGGTCAAACCGCCAATGATATAATCAACACGTATTTTCCACCCAATCTCGGTATTAAATATATTTATCGCAATCTACCCTCCGCAATTAACATCGACAATAATCCTAGCGAGTTAGTAATTTTAGCGCCAGCCGCTAGCGAAGAAGTACTTGTCAACACCTTCGTCGAACCGCTCCATAACTTCCTTGGCAATCGTACCGAAACGAACGATTTACTATTCAGCCTCTTTTACAATAATGAAATTAATAATGTCATCACTACCAAAGATTACATTTTACTCGCTGCAGCTGATACGATTGCTATGAACAGTTATCTACCCAATGGCACCACGCTCAAAGGCTATCTAAACGGTAAATACGGCACCTACATCTATACTCCCGAGCTTCAGCTCCAAGCTTTAGCCGAGCTTGGTCTCAATCCTCTACTTTACTCCAGTCAAACCCGCGAAGCTATTAATTCTCATCCGCACATCACCGTGCTTTTAGAAGGCGGTCGCGAGTATACGCTCGACGAACTGCGCGAGCTACTCTACGCCAATTTTATTAATCCGAATTCAGGCAACAATAACGACGATTTCTCCTCAGAAAACTCTAACGCTGAATAATTTTCATGCTATAATTAACCAAAAGGAGGTTCAATTATGGCTCGCACTGCATCGTCTGCACGGCAGGGAAAGATTATAGTTGTCGAAGGAGCATCTGATGGCATTGGCAAAACCACGCAATTTAAAACTCTTATTAAGCACCTAAAAGCCGACGGCATTAAATTTTGTCATCATCATTTCCCAACCTATTATTCATATCAAGGCAAAAGCGTCGAAATGTATCTTTCAGGAAACTACGGTCAGCCTAGCGACTTATCGCCGTATTTTATTAATAGTCTCTATGCTCATGACCGCGCCGTTACTTGGTATACCAAACTGAAGCAAGAATACGAAAAGGGTCGAATAATTATTCTCGACCGCTACACTACGTCTAGTCTACTTTATCAGTCATCCACCATAGATGACCCAGCGGCCAAAAAACGTTTTCTAGACTATGTGGATGATTTCGAATACAACAAACTCGGCATTGGTCGTCCCGATTTAGTACTTTTTCTTTACGCTCCACTTGAGACCGTCAATAAATTCCGCGCTGAGCGCACCAAAAACGAAGGCATTAAAGGCGATATTCACGAGCGCAATCTTGACTATCTCCAAAAAGTCTATAACAACGGTCACTTTGTGGCCGATTATTTTAAATGGCAACTCATTAATTGCGCAACTCCCGCTGGCACCAAATTCCGCAGCATTGATAGCATTCATCAAGACGTCTATCAAGCCGTCAAAGAAATACTAAAATGACAAAGGCCACTAGATAAAACTAGTGACCATTTAGAGGGGAGATTATAAATGGATAAAACGGCAATCCAACATGCAGGTATACTAATATAGTATACCGATGCAACCTTGTCGAGCATAATATTTTGGACTACCCTCGCTTTATCATTATCTATTATTAGTAGAGACTAGGCAGCGGAGGGGAAAGGAAATGGACTGGCCATTATCCCATCGATCTGATGGCGAATTATTTACGACGTTAAAATTTACAAAGAATGCAGATATTTGGCTGCGAGTACTACTCGACCATAAATAACCATTTGATCCGCGCCACACAATTGCAAAATCCGTATTTGTGTCATTACTATTATTTCTGCCAATCCGTATGTAAAATAGCGGTGATAGCCCAATGTCGTACGTTGCGTTATTGTTATTTGGTAGAGTAACTCCCTGATTTGCATATGAGGCACCATTTTCGTCATAATCGCTCACCAAATGAATAATATGGTTGGTGAGCGATGATAGTCCAATAGTAGGTGGGCTACCTCGACCAAATGCTGGCATAACATTGCCAGAAGGAGAAGATGCTATATATAATACCTGGTTATCGCCATTATTTATTGGGCGCAGCGGCAGAGGCAGCTCGTCTTACGCAGAAAATGCAACCTTGTGGCGCGGTGGAAACGGTTATTTTCTAACAATGAGCCTACCGTACTTTGCACAATTCGATCAAACCGGAACAGTTTGGCCATCAACACGGTGGGATAGTTATGTTACCCAATCCCTCCGCTGCCTAGTCTCTACTAATAATGGATAATGATAAAAGGCTATTTCTTGGCGAACAATATATTGTAGCAATATCCAGTGTAGTATAGGTAGCAAACTTGCCACCTCTTCCTAGCTTTGCGGAAAAGTCTCCCTAGCTCTAGCACTGTAGGTGAGATTAGAGAGCTATAGCTCCAGTAGACTAGCTTGTGATGAGAAACAGAGCCTACAAGCTGTAGCACGAGAATGTGATTAGATCATTCTCTCCAAACCTAGTTTGTGAGAAGGCTTTGAGTTTATGCCTGATGCTTTAGGTTCTGTATGTATACTACTTTAGAGACCATTCCGGAGGGCAACGGCCCGAGGAAGAGATGCGCGAGACCTGTGACGAATCGCGTAGGAGACGAGAGAAAAGAAAGTGAAACTTTCT
>CAPNAV010000023.1 GCA_948663575.1 uncultured Candidatus Saccharibacteria bacterium | reverse complement strand
TCATACTTTAATCATAACACTACTTTTTTTGTTTGGGGATTATGCAACAAGACCTAACAGAGCAAAAGCCTTGCGCATACTAAAAAACTTTGTTAAAATGGAACCATATTTAGGGTTTTACTCTTGACCTAGGTCAAGAGTAATTTTTGTCTTATAAACTTTCTTAGTTTTATGAACCTCGATTGCTCCTTCGACAGAAACTCTCCGCATATGGATACCTTTCTACATTGTTAATTATAAATAGTTATATTACTCGACCTTTATAATAAGGTTTTATAATAAACCTCTGCACAAGAGCTTTCACTCTAGTACGTATTGTATAGTAAAAATTCTAAAATCTACAAGCATAGCCGTTAATTCCATATGAAGTTATCAAATTATCATAAAATCCAATAACCTCATATACAAGATTAACGGCTATGCTTGTAGATTTCATTTAAAGTATGCTACACTCTCGAATACGGAACCTTAATATCATCCTTGGCAGAAGCATTGTTACATGAGTGGGGAGGAAGGAGAAGTAGCGTATGACTATATGTTTACGAACTAAGCATATTCTTATTTCAGTCGAATTACATTTGATTGAAATAAAAATTACCGTCGCTTTGAAGCGCCGGTAATTCTATCACAAACTAATCCTACTCTAACAAAGATCTATAGCAACGTCAAGGATGAAATGGTTCCGGAATTGGCAATTATTGATATATAAAATCGTCCAGAACCTGCCTACTAAAAACATCAGATTTTTATCATTATCTATTATTAGTAGAGACTAGGCAGCGGAGGGAAAAGCCGTATGTGCGACTCCAGTAGTCTGATGGACGAACTGCCCCTCTATCTAAAATGAAATAATAAGCGTATTTTGTTCCGGTTTGTTGGGCGTTTGTAGCCCAATAACGTCCAGTATTTCCCCTATCAGCCATTCTGATGTCAATAATCTGTCCTTTGCGAGTAAAAAACAGTGGTAACAGACCGCCATCATGCGTTGCTCTTGCGCTATCTGGTAATGTAAGACCCTGATTTGATGTCCAGCCACTCGTAATAACATCGCTCACCAAATCATTATCCATTATTAGTAGAGACTAGGCAGCGGAGGGGAAAAGGGTAGAGACGAGTATAGCTGAATGATGGCAAAACGTTGCTATCAGCTATTAAATAGTATGCTCTATCGTTTGCAATAGCATTAGAAACGTTGGACCATAAATAGCTACCTTGACCACGCCAAATTATTGCATATTCTGAATTGTAGGGATCTCTTCCTCTGCCGGAATGTGTCAAGAAAAAAGGTGAAAGCTCGATATTGTGCGTAGCATTAGCGTTGCCCGGTAGTGTTATGCCTCCATTGGCGTGAGCGACATCTGATCCCTCATCATCGCTCACCAAATAAGTAGAATTGAGATTCTTCTCTTTATCATTATCCATTATTAGTAGAGACTAGGCAGCGGAGGGAATAGGCGAGATAGCGCCAATAGTAATGGCTCGGTGCTATATCGTTAGATGTGACATCTAAAAAATAGCTGCGGTTTATGCTCGTGGACTTAGACGACCATAGTCGGCCTAGCCTACCGCGATAGTTTATCGCCCCCTCAGCTTCATTTCTGCCATTGTGATTGACAAAAAGTGGCGAAAGACTGATACTATAAGTTGCTCCAACTCCTTCTGGTAGCGTAATACCTGCATTAGACCGGTTGCTATCGTTAAGATCATCATCGCTCACCAAACGAGTTGAAAAGTATTTACTATTTTGATAGATTATATTGTATAATATAGTCCGATTACGAATATGCAAGTGTTTTCGAATCCATGCCGGTTGTAGGGAACTTATTGTATAATATGATAATATCTTGCCTAGGCAAGATTAATTTTTTGTGATAAAATGTAAAATAGATTGGACCGTCGCCAAGTGGTAAGGCACTGGGTTTTGGTCCCAGCATTCGCAGGTTCGAATCCTGCCGGTCCAGCCATAGTAAAAACCCGAGCAACCACTCGGGTTTTTACTATCGAATAAGCCGAAATTTTTATTATTACTCGCTTTATCATTATCCATTATTAGTAGAGACTAGGCAGCGGAGGGAATTGCCGGCAGTTCTGGCTCCATCATAGGAGCCGCTTGGTTGGGTTCCTGATAGCCAAAAATAGAAATAATATGATCCTTTTGTAGAGTAATTTGTTCTAGCAAAATAACTTTGAGCTTGCCCCTTTGATTCTATTACTCTATTCCAAAGGTCTGGTCCTCCTGACCTAACAAAATATAATGGCGTTAAGGCAATATTATTAGTAGCGTTATTGTTGCTTGGTAGGGAAATGCCGTTATTCTTCTTCTCAAGCTCATCGCTCACCAAATTACCGTAAAATGAGGGCGAGAAATTGATTAATTAAGGTATTTTTGCGATAATTTTAGCTCTGTTATTTTGCAGTTGAACTTGTAACGTGGGAACAAGTTGTGGTGTAGGGTGAGTGTTGAGTTGAGGTGACATTTTGACTATAAAAGACGACAAACGATTTTATCATCATCCATTATTAGTAGAGACTAGGCAGCGGAGGGATTGGGCACGAGGTCTATATTCTGGAGTTGATGAATAAAGGTGGTCGATTGCAAAAATAGAAAAGAATGCGAATCGCTGATTTTGAGTATTCGGTGACCAATAATATCCTACTTTGTCGCGTTCTATAGTTGCATTGTCTGTGCCGCCAGGAGTGGCTCTGCCAGCACGTAAGAAAAACAGTGGCGATAGATAAGGGTTGTGAGTTGCAGAATTGTTGCCTGGTAGAGTGATGCCAGCGTTGGCACTACCAATCCAACCATCTTTTGGTCCGTCATCGCTCACCAAAGATATTTTATCGTAATGTGAATCTTTTTACGATTAAAAACTTAGAAATTACTTCGTCAGCTTGTCGTAAAAATAAGTTTTTCACGACAATCACTGTCGGGCGTCACCTCGAAAAAGAAAGTAAACTTTCTTTTTGCTCGGTTCCTACGACAGGACAGAATAGAAAGTAACACTTTCTATTCACTCGGTTCCTACGACAGGACGAATAATAAAGTTTTACTTTATTATTACTCGCGCTCCTCGCAATTTCTAAGACCTTACAGTCCAGAAAAGCCTGCGTCGCTCTAGATAAAAAGTGCAACTTTTTATCTACTCGCTTCCTCGTCTTTTGGTGAGCGATGATGATCGAGATGGATCATGGACTGCGAATAGTGGTATTACTTTACCTGATGGCGAAGAAGCGACTTATAACGTTGGCCTATCACCTTTCTTCTTTAGTCGAGCTGGCAGTAATGGCTACGAAAGGATGTTTTATGGACGAGGCAGATCAACATCCATCTTTGCAAGTAATATTGGCACAAAAGGTTCAAGATATTCTCTCGATGCTCAATTAATAGCTATTTGGCCATCCAGAAATGATGGTGGCGCATCGATATATGCCCTTTCCCTCCGCTGCCTAGTCTCTACTAATAATGGATAATGATAAAGAGTGGATGAGAATGAGTTTATCTCCCGAAATAGCTTGTCTGGGTTTGTAATTATCTTTAGATGGATCGAGCTTTCAAATGAAGGCTATTTTATGGGCAAGCTAAAACCGCCAATGACTTGGCGGTTTAGGGATGTTTTGGCGATATTTACTTTTTCTTAGCGGTGCGTTGAGAGGATGAGCGTTTAACAGTGGAGCAGGATGGATCAGTTTTGAGCGTGCGTTTGGCGGATTTTACGGATTTGCTAGCGTTTTTGGAGCTTCTGGTAGTAGCTGTG
The DNA here is from genome assembly GCA_948663575.1 of uncultured Candidatus Saccharibacteria bacterium. Classification (GTDB taxonomy): domain Bacteria; phylum Patescibacteriota; class Saccharimonadia; order Saccharimonadales; family Saccharimonadaceae; genus Nanosyncoccus. The sequence continues at coordinate 10,180 of CAPNAV010000023.1, read as the reverse complement.
CGGGACTTGGTAGTATTAGAGATAGTGGCTGGAGTAAGTTGGCCTTTGAGGTATTTTCGCATTGAGAAATAAGTAGCGAATGAGGTGGCGAAGAGTAAGAGAACGGTCATTACTACGCCCTGGGAAAGGACGGCGTCGGCAAAGTGTTGGTTAAAGAGCGGAGCGATGACATCACTGACGATACCGGTGTTTGGTACGAAGGCTACGTCGCCGAGAGGTGGGGTGTAGAATAAGTCATCATCAAAGTTGTCGCTTGGAGGAATGGTTGGTTCGGTAGGAACGGATGGATTAGTGGGCTCGCTAGGAGTAGTTGGAATATTGATATCGGGATTGTCGAGCTTAGTAGTATAAATAACGGTAATTTCTATGTCGTGTTTTGGCATGGTGCCGGCGACAATTGTTTGATCGGGGGCATATTTTTCAATTTCTGGTGATGCAACTTGGTAAGGTTTGCCGGCGGGAATTGTATCGTTGTGGTCTGGTGCGGCGGTCGTGCCGTCTTCGTATACATAATGAATGGTGAGATTGAAAGGTGTTCCGTTTGGAGTGTAGACGACGGTGATTTCTAGATCGTTACCTGGCATGGTGCCAGCGACAATAGACTGATCGGGGATATATTCGTCGATTTCTGGAGAGGAGACATTGTAAGTGTCGCCTTCTGAAATTGAGTTGGAATAATCCGGTGCAGCAGTTGTGCCATCTTCGTAAACATAGTGGATAGTGAGATTGTAGTTTTTTACGTCAGGTTTTTCGGGAAGATTCGGGGTATAGATGACGGTGATTGTGACATTGGTTTCTGGCATGATGCCGGTAACGACATCTCGATCTGGTGTGTGGCCAGTGATTTCTGGAGAATCGACGGTATAAGTGTTGCCGGCGGGAATTTCGGAGATGTAACTATCGGCGGCTGTGGTGCCATCGCTATAGACATAATTAATGGTGAGAGTAGGGTCTGGAATCGGAGTTGGAATTTCGGTTGGTGCATATGAAACAGTGTCGTAATCATAGGTGAATCCGGTGGCGTCGTTTAAAGTGGTGTAATAGCTGACAAGGCTGGTGACGCTGCCGGTATCAGAAGCGGTTTCGCCAAAATAACGGAAATAAACAGTATCTTTAGTGCCTCCATTTGGATCTAGAGCGATTGGTGAGGTAAAGTTAAAGCCGGAGTCGTCGTTTGATGGAGCGGAGATTTCGATATGTTGCCAGGAACTTTCATCGTTTGGCGTGAAGGTGTATTCGAGAGTTGTATTATCAAGAGGTAAGAATCCAGATTGTTTAAAGCCTGCGGCAGTAGTTTCGTAAATATAGGCGGCCATACGTTCGATATTGAGAGGGGCGGACGGATCACTGTTGGTGACGCTGGTATTAAATTGAACAAGATTGCCTGTGGAGGTTTCGCTTTTGCCGACGACTTTGGCGGTAACTTCGGAATCAGCGGAGATTGGCCAGTTCATGTTGGAAATGGTGATATGCGTGTTGGATTCTACAGTGCTACGCTCGGCATAGAAGAAATCTAGGTTGACAACTTCACCTTCGCGCAAGCCGGCATCGATGGTTTTTGTAACAGTGTCTTGCCAAGTGGATTCATTGTGGATATTGAGTGGGTTAACATAGCTGTTGAAATCGTTGCTAGGCTCACCAAGTACGGCGCGTCCACTAGTGTCATTGACGTGCTGGACGATGGTGGTAATACTGCCATCTTTATTAATAACGAATTTGCCGTGAATCTGTTCGTGGAGGCCGCCAATGTCGAGAATAAGCTGGCCATTAAGGAATACCCATACGTCATCATCACCAGAGAATTCAAAGGTCTCATCTCCACTGGTGGAGATTTTCATAGGGATGCTCATATAGGAAGTGAAGTGGTAATTATGAGTCTCGCCGTTGACAATTTGAGATGAGGCTTCGTCATCTTTAGAGAAGTCTACATCATCAAGAGGGAAGATACCGTCTCGACCGTAGGTGTAAGTATTCTCGCCAATGCGAGTAAAGGTGATGGTGCGGCCGTCAATTTGTTTAGAGAGGCCGGGAACTTCGTGAAACCAGCGATAGAAATTGTCAGTGGGTTGGACGGGGTCGTTGCCGGTGACATTGGCGGTGAAAACATCGCGATTGGCATTCCAAGCGTCGGTACTGTTGGTATAAGCAGGGACTGGTAATCCGTCGCTGCCGAGTTGCGGCTTGACGATGCCTTGAATGACACCTTTGGTCCAGTAGCCGCAGATGACCCATTCGAACTGGCGGTTAGGATCGTCACAGCTGTCTTGGCGTTGATCCCAGAAAGTGACTGGGACAGTAATTTCGTCGGGGTTGCCGAGTGAGGCGATGTCCCATACGGCAGGAACACCATGGTCGTTAGCAATGTCTTCGAGTGACATTGCGCGCACTAATGATGAAATGCCAATGACCGCGAGTGCTGCAAATAGCACGCATGTCGCAATACGAGCGATTGAGGCGATACGGTATTTGAATAAAAATTGCTTAGTTTTTTTCATGTGACCTTCTTTTTCGGTTATGTCTATCACCTATAAGTATATGCCAAAAAAGTATAAGCGTCAAATGAAAAAACTGACAGAGCTAATCGTGTGCTTCGCGGAGGTTGGGGTATTCTTCAAAAACAACTTTAATACAACCGGCGATAGGAATAGCAATAATCGCACCGATGAGACCAAACATATACATGCCGAGGACGATGGCGACTAAAATGAGGGAAGTAGGAAGATTGAGGGCATTGCCCTGAAGCTTGGGGCCGATGAGGTTGTTCTCGATTTGGGCGTAGATAATATAGAAGATGAGGAAAATAATTGCGGCGACAGGAGAGCTGAAAAAGAGGAGCAGGGAAATAAGAATACAACTAATGATGGGGCCAAACATAGGAATGAGATATAAAACAAGTGCGATAAGCCCCATGGGAATAGCGAGGCCGACAGAAAAACCGCAGATGATAGCGAGTACAAAAACAGCGAGAGTAACAACGCAGCCGTCAAGAAAAGCGACGGTAACTTGCTTAGAGATATAAGTAGAAATAACGCTACTAAGGCGCTCGGCGAGACGTTGATAAGCGCGGATATAGGAATTTTTGCGCTTGCCTTCTAGGATGTGCCAGAATTTTTGAATAAGCTCTGGGCCTTCGAGGCAGAATAAGAGGGTGAGAACAAGAACGAGGATGACATTGGTGACGATTTGGGCGAGAGCGCCGATACCGCTGACGAGAAAATTGCTAATATTATTAACAAAGGCGCTAGAGAAAGATTGGAGGGCGGAAAGAATTTCGTTTTGAAGATTGTCGATGCCAATAGTTTGACCGAAGGCGTTGATGCCATCCCAGCCACCAAGGGTGTTTTGGAAAGTGGCAGGGAGTTGCTGTACGAAGCGGACGGTTTCGTTGACGACGACCGGCGCAACGACAGCGAGAATGATAGCAATGAGAAAAATAATAGAGACGTAAGCTATGACTGAGGCAAAAGAGGAGTTTTCGCGTTTGGTGAGGCGCTTGATGCGGGTGGCGAGAGGCTGAATGGCAATAGCAAGGAAGAGGGCAATACCGACGATAATTAAACCGGAAAGAGCCTTCCAGACAAATAGGGCAACTAGGCCGAGCGCGAGAATAACCAGCCAAAAGCGGATAAAAGTACGGGTGTCAACATCAATAGGTTTGTTATGCATATAATTATTGTAGCATAGAATTAGAGGTTGCGAGGAGATTAATTATGATAATAGCGGCGGAGGAAGTCGGCTTTATATTGATGAAAGTCGCCCTGGAGGATGCTAGTGCGGATCTCTTCGGTGAGGCGGATAATGAAACGGAGATTATGAGCAGAAGCGAGATGATAATACTGAGCTTTTTTGGCGGCGTCGCCGGAGCGCCAGAGAGCACGAAGACCTCCGCGAGTCCAGCCGGCGTGGCAAGTAGGGCAGTCGCAGTCGGCGTCAAGCGTGGCTCCGGAATTGGACAATTGTCGGAGATTGATAGTGCCGTCTTTGGTATAAATTTTGCCATGACGAGCTTCGCGAGTAGGAGCGACGCAGTCAAATGTGTCGGCGCCCATTTCGGTGCCGATGAGGATGTCATCGGGATGAGAGAGACCGAGTAGATGGCGAGGTTTGTGTTCTGGTAGTTCTTCATTGCACCAACGAAGGATTTCGCCGAGATCTTCTTTCAGAAAGGCGCCACCGAGTCCAAAGCCGTCAAATTCGATACCGTCAATTTGCATATTGGCGAGATTTTGGGCGGTGCGGCGGCGTAAATCTTCCCAGCGGCCACCCTGGAGAACAGCGTAGAGATTCTGACGGTAGCCAAGGTCGTCGCGATGTTTGATGTGTTCGCGAAGACTGCGCTCGGCCCAGCGTTCAGTGCGATTGAGAGCCTCGACATTATACTCGTAAGTATCGGCGAGAGAGGTGAGTTCGTCAAAAGCCATGTGGATGTCGGCGCCAAGGCGGCATTGAATCTGCATGGATTCTTCGGGGCCGATAAACTCGGGCTGACCATCAAATGGGTCGGTGAAATGGACGCCGTCTTCAGAAACATGAGCGAGTCGTTCTTTATGGGCGGTGTTGGTGACGTTACGCTCTTTTTCCATGGAGACAACTTTGCCGAGACCAGAGCCGAGCGACATTACCTGAAAACCGCCTGAATCGGTGATAGTGGGGCCGAGCCAAGGTGCTGCGGATAAGCCGTCGGGGCGTAAGACGCAATCATGATGCGTGCATTCTGAGCTATTCTTAGTATCTGAAGGATTTGACTGAGGTTTTGCCGGCTGCCAGTGGGTATCATCAGAAAAGCTCACCCCTCCGCCAGAAGGATTTGACTGAGGTTTTGCCGGCTGCCAGTGGGCCAAGCCGCCAGCCTTGGCGATGGCGGGAGAATGACGACGGAGATGAAAACCGTTAGAGAGCATGGCTTGGGCGCCAATATTATGAAGATCAGCAGTAGATAGAAAACGTACATATCCATTAGTGCCAACGGCCATAAAAGCTGGAGTTTTGATATTGCCATGGTCGGTATGTATGACGCCGGCACGGCCGAGGGAATGAGGGATAGATTTTGCGATTTCGAATTTCATGGGGTGATTATACCATAAAACAGGGCTTTGGGCGACATAAAGAAAGGCATCTTGCTATTAATGCATGAAAAAGACGCCCGAAGGCGCCTTAGTAGATCTGGTAGATGTTAAAGATAGGATTGAGATGAGAACGGGATAATGTTAGGTTTGAGATTCGAGCTTTTCAGAAAGGGAATTGGCTAGCCGTTTGGTGATCGGGAGCAGGATGGTTTCGAGAGCAATGCCGGCAAAATAAGCGAAGATGGCTTGGCTGATGAATTCTCCGAGCGGGATACGGCCGATAAAAGCGATAGTCTCAAAGATAAAACTATCCACAAAATGAGCAGCGACGGATGAGAAAAAGGCCCGAAAAGCAAAACCGCGATGCTGATAGGATGATTTTTCTTGCTTGCGGAGTGCAGCGAATAAGTGGTTATTGGCTCGCTGACTAAGCCAAAAGCTGATGAGGCTGGCAATAAAAATGCGGCTCACCATGCTGCTAATGGCTACGAAAGTGGAATTGTCGGCGTTGGCGTAGTTCGGTAATAATGACACAATCCATAAGATCGCGCAAAAGCCTAAGCCTAAGGCAAAATTGCAATTTGCGACGATATTAGCGATGCGCTTGCCATAAATCTCTGAGAGAAGGTCACCTAAGATGTAGGTGATGGGAAAGACGATAATGCCGCCGTCGACGGCCAGTGACAGGGGGTCGAGCTTGGAGATCAGGCTGGTGAGACGATTGCCACTGGGGAGATTTTGCATAAATGCGGGCTGAATGTCATAGAGCCAGGTGAGAAAGTTGCGAATCAGAGCGAACAGATCCCAGATTTTGATAGCGGTAAGATTGGCAGCAATGATGGCGCCACCCATAATGGAGGCCATAACCATAAGGTAAATGGCGGATTTAAGCGACATGGGAAGCTGCGTGTTCGGGTTGTTCAGGGATTCGGGTTGCGGGTCTGAATAAATGCTGTTCGGTTTTTTGGACATAATTATAACACCTCCGGATTTGTAATGTACTAGAACTGTTGTATTATAGTATATATTATACTATTAAGTCAAGAGGGAACAGTAAAACCTGCCACGGCTTGGCAAGTTTGAGAAAAATATGAGAAAAATTAACAGGGGTGAGTGGGGAATGAGGAGATGAAAAACTTGCCACGACTGGGCAGGTTTAGGGGAAATGAATAAACGATGGAAAACATAAAATTGGGCCATTATAGAGGGTTGACGGCATAAAAAATTAGCGTTATTATGGTGAGATGTTAAGACTTTTTAGATACTTAAAACCCTATTGGTGGCAGGTAATTCTTTTGATGGCGACGGTGGCTGTGCAGGTCTGGGCATCGTTGCAGTTGCCGGCCATGATGGCAAATATTATTAATGAGGGGATCATGGCGGGGGATATGGGGTATATTTGGTCGACAGGGTTGGTAATGGTGGGGTTTGCGGCTTTGACGTCGGTATGTGCGTTTTTTGCGAACTTTATGGCGGCGAGAGTAGGGGCAGCGTTTGCGAGAGATGTACGAGAGGATTTTTTTAAGCAAGTGCTAAGCTTTAGTATTTCGGAAATTGACGATTTTTCGACGGCATCTTTGATTACGCGAACGACAAATGATATTTCGCAAGTGCAGCAGGCGGTAGTGATGTGTATGTCGATGGCACTAAGGGCGCCGATGACTTGTGTATTATCGATCGTGCAGGCAATTGCGACGGCGCCAGATATGACTTGGATTATTGCGCTGGCGGTATTGACGATTTTGGGCTTGACGGTGTTGATTATGTCGATTGTGATGCCAAAGTTCACATTGATTCAGAAATTGACCGACCGTATTACGCTTTTGACACGAGAGAATTTAACAGGTTTGAGGGTGATTCGGGCGTTTAATAATGAGCAAAAAGAAGCGAAGCGTTTTGCGAAGACGAACGACGAGAATACGCGTATGAGTATTATTGTGGATACGATTTTGTCTTTGGAGAGCCCGTTGATTAGCTTAGTCTTTAATGGGGTGACGTTGGCTTGTATTTGGATCGGAATTTCGCTAATTTCAAAAGATTTTGCATACCTTGGGAATATGATGGCTTTCATGCAGTATGCGATTCAGGTGGTAATGTCATTCCTATTTTTGACGATGTTATTTGTGATTTTGCCGCGAGCAAATGTTTCAGCGAAGCGTATTAATGAGGTGATGGAAAAGAGGTCTAAAATTGAATGGAAGAAAGAGACGACAGGGAAGGCGGATTTGGCACCTTCGGTGGAATTTTCACACGTAGATTTTTCTTATCAAGGGGCGGAAGAAAAAGTTTTGCAGGACGTATCTTTCTTGGCTAAAGCTGGAGAGACGACGGCATTTATCGGTTCGACTGGTTCGGGGAAATCCACGCTGATTAATCTAGTGCCGAGGTTTTATGATGCGACAAGTGGGGAAGTGAAGATAAACGGTATTAATCTAAAGAATTATGCGCAGAATGATTTGATGCGAAGGATTGGCTATGTGCCGCAGAGAGGTAGATTGTTTGCTGGGACGGTGCGGAGCAATATTCTGTTTGGTGCGCCAGAGGCGGATGATGAAGTGATGGTGAAAGCGGCAAGAATTTCGCAATCCGAGGAGTTCATCGAGAAACTAGAGAAGAAATATGATTCACATATTGCGCAAGGGGGAACGAATGTGTCTGGGGGTCAGAGGCAGCGCCTGTCGATTGCGCGGGCGATTGCCAAGAATCCTGATATTTATATCTTTGACGATTCATTCTCGGCTCTAGATATGAAAACGGACGCAAAGCTAAGGGCGGCTTTGAAGCCGGTGACAGAGAATGCGGTGACATTGATTGTGGCGCAGAGAATTAGTACAATCCGGCATGCGGATCAAATAGTAGTGTTAGATAAGGGTAAAGTGGTCGGAAAAGGGAATCATTATAAACTGCTAAAGGAATGTGAGATTTATCGAGAAATTGCGAAGTCGCAGCTTTCGGATAAGGAATTTGAAACAGAGATGAAAAAGAGTCAGAAAGGAGGGAATAATGCCTAGGCCGATGGGTGCTGTAGCGAAGCCGAAAAATCTAGCTAAGTCGATGAAACGTTTCTTGCAGACGTTGAGGCCGTGGATGGTGGGGGTGATAATTTCTTGTATTCTCGCGGTAGGGGCGACGGTCTGTTCAATTTTTGGGCCGAAGATTTTGGGGCGAATGACTGATACGGCGGTAGAGAATTTTCAGGGAGCGGTGATTGAGAATGGTGGTCAGGTGCCGAATGGTGAGGCATTGGCGGCGGCGATTGACTGGGGAAAGTTGGGGAGTCTCGCACTGCTGTTGATTGGGCTTTATGTAGCGTCGGCGATTTTGAACTACATTCAAGGAGTGATTTTGTCGCGAGTGTCAGCCAAATATGCTAAGAAGATGCGCGCTGAGATTCTAGATAAGATTACGCGTTTGCCGATTGCATATTTCGATAAGCATCAGATTGGTGACACTTTATCCCGAATGAGTAATGATGTGACAATGGTGGCAAATACCTTGTCGAGCGTGTTGACGCAGATTATTACTAGTTTGACGACATTGATCGGCATTTTGATCATGATGATGTCGATTTCGGTAACATTGTCGTTGATTGCTTTAGTGGCAGTGCCGTTGTCGTTGGTATTTGTGGGGCTAATTGCAAAAAAGGCACAAGTATTCTTCCGGACGCAGCAGACGACTCTAGGAGCTTTGAATAGTATCATCGAGGAAGATTATTCAGGGCAGTCAATTATCAAAGCGAATAGCTATGAACAGACGGCGATTGATAAGTTTGAAAAGACGAATCAGAGACTTTATGATACCTCTTGGAAAGCGCAGTTTTATTCATCATTGGCTTTTCCGATTACGAACGTGTTTACGAACCTGAATTATGTGTTGATTTGTGTAGTTGGTGGGCAGATGGCGATTGATGGCAAGTTATTGATTGGTAGTGTGCAAGCATTTATCCAATACGTCAGTCAGTTTAACCGTCCAATTACGGAAGTGTCGCAAATTACCTCTAATATCCAGCAAACTTTGGCGGCGGCAGAACGAATCTTTGATTTCTTGGATGAAGCCGAGGAATCTCCGGATATGGATCCGGCTTTGAAGGTTGATAAAATTAAAGGTGCCGTGGAGTTTAATCATGTGGATTTTGCTTATGACGAAAGTAAGCCGATTATTCGAGACTTTTCTGTAAAAATTAAACCAGGAATGCAGGTGGCAATTGTGGGGCCGACTGGAGCGGGGAAGACGACGATTATTAATCTATTGATGCGTTTTTATGATCCGGTGAATGGATATATTACAATCGATGGTAAGCCGACTAAAGAAATGAAGCGTGCAGATGTGCGTAAGATGTTTGGTATGGTTTTGCAGGATACATGGCTATTCTCTGGTACTATTGAAGAGAACTTGCGCTATGGTAATCCAAAAGCTACGCATGAGGATGTGGTTGCAGCAGCAGAAGCGAGTAGCGTGCATCATTTCATTGAAAGCTTACCACGCGGATACAAGACGGAAATTACAGAGGATTCTGATAATATTTCAGCCGGAGAAAAACAGCTGCTAACAATCGTGCGAGCGATGGTGGCGGATCCGCCGATGATGATCTTGGATGAAGCTACTTCAAATGTGGATACGCGTACAGAACAATTAATCCAAGATGCATTCGTAAAATTAACCCACGGGAGAACGTCGTTTGTGATTGCGCATCGGCTTTCGACGATTCGGAATTCGGATTTGATTTTAGTGATGAAAGGGGGTGAGATTGTTGAGCATGGTACGCATGATGAGCTTTTGGCGATGAATGGGTTTTATGCGGAGCTGTATAATTCGCAGTTTGTAGAGGATTAGGAGAGGTAGGATTCTTCTTTCTAATCCTAGTTTGTGAGAAAGCGTATGGCAAGTAGCTCCAGCAGGCTATCTTGTGAGGGACGCTAGTTAGCACCCTCTCCAAACCTAGTTTGTGAGAAACGGCTCCGTTGGTTCTGTATGTATACTACTTTCTCGACACGGCGTTCCCGTGTCCCATCTTCGCTACGCTCAGATTCGCGGGCGTCGTCTCGGAAAAGAAAGTGAAACTTTCTTTTCTCTCGTCTCCTACGCGATTCGTCACAGGTCTCGCGCATCTCTTC
>CAPNAV010000022.1 GCA_948663575.1 uncultured Candidatus Saccharibacteria bacterium | reverse complement strand
TCTCGTCACCATCAACGCCATCACTGATTGAGTTGAAGACGATTTTGTCGTCGATGATACCAGCATTAATCTGGCTGATCGTATAACTGCGTCGTCCGTCTTCGTTACCGCTGTTATCGCCCCAGGCTGAAACGATTGTTGGAGCCATGATGCCCGCAACAAGCATTGCTCCAGCAGACAAAGCAGCGGCACGCTTGATTGTTTTTTGCATATTATTTCTCCTAATTAACTTTTACCCACCAGTTTGCCTGTAGCATAACTAGCTCGGATATTTCTCACTAATTGACTATTTCCTTTAATTTTAGTCAGTTTTATAGCTTGATTTATCCTCTATCCCAAATCAGTATTTAGGATATGCTTTCATTGTAGCATACTTTATTCAAAAAAGCAATACCTTTTTTATATTTTATACTATTTTGTCATGGTTTTTGCGGGATTTCGTATGATTTTGCAAGCATTTCGGGCGATGTCTTTCTCTGTTATTTGCATTTTTTGTGGGAATATAGTGGCTTTGACCATTGACTTTTTGGATAGGGTGTGCTATAATGAGAGTATAGGTCTATGATTAGGCTGCAGATGCGATCATTGCGTAGATTACATTCATCAATCTGTTAGCCTATTTTAATCTCATCGGAGTAGAGATACTTCGAAGCGAACGGATCTGCACATTAACTATAAGTATTCTAGTAAATCCTTTAGCTGAAGTTTTATCGTTTCATTCACTGCGCGCTGCGGCTTAGATTAACTGTAAAGCTTTATAGTTAGCCTAAGCCGCAGAGGGTCTGGCGGCAATTTATAGCCGACGGGCTTTAAACGTGGAAGGAGAAGGTTATGACGCCTAGAATATGGGAGCTGATAAGGAACAGTATCTATCTGCCGTTAAATACGGTAATGTCTAATTCGACAGAGTACAGCAAACATACGTTGAGTGAGTACCTCTATAGCGGGATTGATGAGGTTTTTCAGGAAATCACCTGCTCGCAGAGTAATGTGATGTTATATGGTTTCAAAACTTATGACCGCGTATACATCACGGTACATACAGAGCGAATGCGTTGTCTTCTGTTGGGGACGATTCTTCCCTGTAAGCAGCTGTTTACCTGCGAATACCTCTCGCTGCCGCAAGACGCGATCTTACTATTGAAGGAGATTGAGGAAGCGCAAATCCAGGATTCCATCGACTTCTTATCTAACGCGGTACATCAGAAGTCACAAAAGATGGGTTTGGGCGATCTCTCAGAGGAAGTCTTAGCGTCCTTAGTGGCGCTTGAGGGGGATGTTTATGATTCCCATAAGGTTCTGATGTACAAAGCGGCTGACGTTCACTCGGCGGCTACTCTGGAGGAGATTATTGACCTGGCGGGAACATATAACCGTAAGGACGGAATGATCTTTTTGATTGACTCCTATGGCAGGGCGTATCTTGGTAAGAGCGACGAGGTGCTGGATGAGGTAATAAAATGCTCATATTCGCGTACCTTTTATTCAGTGCCTTTTGCTGAATATACATATGAAGACTGCACGAGGGAGTTGGAGAATAGCTATTTCAAGGACTCATGGCGCAAGCTGATACGTGACATTCACACCTCTAAGCAGAATTAGATGAGCAGGGCCAGAATTTTTGGTTAAGGGGAGGTAAGCTACTAGATATGACGCTAGCTAGGCGGAGTTTCGCCTGAAGGGCCCGTTTGAAAAACACTAGAATACTAAAACAAACCCCGGTTGCCATTTGGTGACCGGGGTATTTTCATGGAAACGAATCTGTTGGAATTAGTAAAAAACTGCCGTGTTTTGAGATTTGATTATCTACCCAAGGCGCAATCAACATAGACGACCTCGCACGGGATTTTATCAAAACAGTCTTGGAATCTGTTTAGCTAAACAACGATGTTAATTAGCTTAGCATTCTTAGGAATGATCACCTTGCGGACTTCTTTGCCGGAGGTGAACTTCTGGACGTTCGCGTCGGCAAGAGCGAGATCTTTAAGTTTATCCTCATCGGCGAGGCCACTAGCGGAAACAGTCAATTTGGCGCGGAGCTTGCCGTTCACTTGCACGACCACCTCAATTTCATCAGAGGTGAGGTATTTTTCATTCCATTCTGGCCAGATATCGTCGCTACCGAGTTTTTCGAGCATTTCGGAAGCTAGGTGTGGCGCGAATGGCTTCAAAAGCTTTGCTAAGACGGTTAAATCATCCTGTTCGACACCATTTTTATATAGTTCATTGACATATTCCATCAGGGCTGCCACGGCGGTATTAAAACTGCAACGATGAATGTCTTCTGTGACCTTACGGATAGTTACATGGCGTCGATTTAAGCGAGCCCCGTCAGAGCCTTCCTCATTCGAAGGATTGGACTCGCGCGCGCCGTTCGACGACTCGCTTGCGGAAGTTTCTATAGCTCGCTCGCCAAAGCAAAGCGTCCAGCATCTATTCAAGAATCTATAGACGCCGCCAATCGCTTCGGTGTTCCAGGCAGCATCTTGGTCGTAGGGACCAATAAACATTTCGTAAGTACGCAGAGTGTCGGCGCCATAGCCACTCTCGATCACCTCGAGCGGATCAATGACATTACCCTTGCTTTTGCTCATTTTTTTGCCGTCTGGGGCGTTAATATAACCATTATATAGTAGCTTTTTAATTGGCTCACGAAAAGGCAAAAGGCCCTTATCGGCGAAGAATTTACACCAGAAACGGACATAAAGCAGATGCGCTACGGCATGGTCGCCGCCGACATAGACATCGGTAGGCGCCCAATATTTAATGGCTTCGGGATCCCAGGCTGCTTCGGTATCGTGCGGGCTGACATAACGCCAGAGATACCAGCTCGAGCAAGCATAGCCATCCAAGGTATCGGTCTCGCGCGTACATTCGATATCATTGCCATTTTCGTCTTTTAGGGTGACTTTGAGCCAATCCTTAGCCTTGGCCAGAGGAGATCGGCCAGTATCGTCGGGCTGATAATCCGTGACCTCGGGATGCATGACGGGGAGTTGATCTTCGGGGATAGGGTGAACATTGCCGTCTTTGTCATAAGCAACCGGAATTGGACAGCCCCAATAGCGCTGACGCGAAATAAGCCAATCGCGCATTTTGTAGGTGATTTTTGAATGTCCAACCCCCATCTGCTCAAGCCAAGCCACGACCTGCTCGCGCGCATCTTCGCTGCGGATGCCATTAAATTGTTCAGAATTCACTAGTTCCCCCTCGCCGTGATAACAACGCTCAGCATCGCTGGAATTTTCGGGTTTTTCGACAACCTCAATCACCGGCAGGTCGAATTTTTCCGCGAATTCAAAATCGCGTTCATCATGAGCGGGCACCGCCATAATTGCGCCAGTGCCATAGCCGGTCAGAACATAATCTGCCACCCAGATAGGGATTTTTTGGCCGGTGGCTGGATTGATGGCGTAGCTACCAGTGAAAACACCAGTTTTTTCTTTGTTTTCTTGACGCTCAATCTCAGATTTTCGGAGTGCGGACTGGCAATATTCTTTGATTTTTTCTCGAGTGTCATCGTTGACGAGGTATGGAATCATGGGATGCTCAGGAGCAAGGACGAGGAAAGTAGCACCAAAGATAGTATCGGGACGAGTGGTGAAAACGGTAATTACGTCGACTAAGGACTCAGCCGCCGTTCTTTCTCGGGCCGCGTCTTCAGCGCCTGCTGTTGCAGGGCTGACGCGCTCATCCTCCTCGTGAGTCCGGATTCCCTCGAGAGAAGACCGCTGAGCCTCTGGGTTCATATTACCGTCTTTAGTGCATTGGATGCGGTCAATGCGCGCAAAGCCTAACTCAACTTCCCTTTTAGCTTGTAGTTTTGGATCTCTTAGGATTTCTTCTTTGGTCAACCAGATTGGTTCTTGAATAGTCTTTTCGGCTTCGCTCATTTCGTCACGTTCGTCATTTTCGAGCTCGAAATATACTTGAGTGACGTGAGCTTCGCGGTTTACCTTTTTAAGCTCATTATAGAATGTGGCCTGATATTGCCCTAAGATACCCATAAAACGTAGGTTTTTATAACCGGTCTCTTCGAGAACTTCGCGGCGCGCAGCAGACTCAATATCTTCATCTTTGTCAATTCCGCCTTGCGGCATAGTAATCCAGCAGTCTACGTTTTTATAGGTGACAGCTAAATATTTCTCGGTTTTTGGATTATAAACATAGGCTTGAGCGACATTGCGCTTAATAACTGGTTTACCTTCAACCAGCGGATGTTCATCATCAACAAATTTAGGGCCACCGTCAATCTCGAAACTAATCTCGGCGCCTTCGCTGCGGCCGATCCAGTTTTTCTGCATAATCTTGACCTTTTCTGGCCATTCGACTTCGTCGAGCGTGTCAAGAAGCTCATCGGCATAATCAGTGATTTTGAAGAACCATTGCTTCATCTTTTTCTTTTCAACTTCGTGGCCACAACGCCAACACTTGCCACCTTCAACCTGCTCGTTGGCAAGAACGGTCTGATCGACTGGACACCACCATTGATATGACTCTTTTTGGTAAGCAAGACCGGCTTTATAAAGTTGCAAGAAGCACCACTGGGTCCATTTGTAGTATTCTGGATCACTAGTGTTGATTTCGCGGCTCCAGTCGATAGCATAACCTAGCTTTTTGGCTTGTTTGCGGAAATTGTTGATATTAGTCTCGGTGGCTTTTTGCGGGGAGATGCCGGTTTTGATGGCGTAATTTTCGGCCGGGAGACCAAAAGTATCATAACCAAAAGGGCGCAAGACATTCATTTCTTGCTGAGCGTAGAAACGCGCAAGGACATCAACGATAGTGAAGTTGCGAACATGCCCCACATGAAGCCCGGCACCAGAAGGGTACGGAAACATCTCGGCGAGGTATTTTTTAGGTTTATTCTCGTCAAGCGGGCCAGCTTTGAAAGCCTCGGTCTCATCCCATATTTTTTGCCATTTTTGTTCTATCTTCAGTGGGTCATATCTTTCCATACAATATATTATAGCATGAAGTTATCAGATAAGGGAAATTATTTCCCTGTCATTCTCTCGGTATATCTAGTTTGCCTTTCAAACTCGGCAAGATCATGCATCGCTTGATTTTTCTTATCATTGGCATCTTGGCGCTGCTGTTTGTAGACACCAGCCTGGCGGAATTTATTGAGAAGACTAAGACGTTTATAGCCCTGCTCGATTTGCAAAAGATTTTCGCGTGCTTCTTGGATTGCCGCCTGCAAGCGCACAAATTCCGCAGCTTCAGCATTTCGCAAAAGTTCACTTGCTTTGTTATTAGCAACCCTCTCAAGCTCGGTGATTTGCTGAGCAACATCGGGATTAGCAGTCAGCTTCGCTTCTTCCATGGCATTGAATAGGGTTTGAAAGCCTAAAAAATCTTGAAGATTGTCGATCGCCTTAGTAAATAGTTTGAGCTGTTCGGCTACCGATGATTCGGGATTATCGTTCAAGGTTTCTTTAGTGGTAGGTGACACGCGAGGCGAATCGTCCGGAACAGGAAAATCTGGCTCATCTTCATCGGGAGCTGGCTCATCTGGCGCTTCTGACTGAGGGAAATCAGGAGTAGGTTCACTAGGATATTCTGGTTCGGGGTTAGGTGGATTGGGCGTATCTAGCCTGGGGAAGTCGGGCATAGGAGGCTCTTCTGGCCTTGGTTCCTCTGGACGAGGAGGTTCTGGATTGAGCGGGTTAGGCGGGGTTGATTCTTGCGGCGATGTATGACAGAATATATGGGTAGAGTACGGGACTAGTCCCGAAAATAGTAACTTATAGTCGTGGTTGGTTTTTCTCAAAAAGGAGGGTTTTATGAGAAGACGGTTAAGCAGGTGTGTGTTTTTGTTTTTGACAGGGGTGGTTGTAGTGCAATTAGCGCTACTGTTCGTTGCGATTTCATCCCTACCGTTATCAGCGAGGTTGTTCGGAGACAAGTCGGAATACGTCGTTGCAACGGATTACTTGACGGGGGCAAAAGCAACATATGGCGACTTGATATTTTTCGGCATTAGCGCGTTATTTATCATGCTCCTAGTCGATGTGTTTCGAGAAGACGTGCTTTGGCTGATTTCTAGGCAGGCTACGTCACAGCTCTTTTCGAGTATAACATTCGTGATTGATTTTACTCTTTTTAGTGTGATGTGGAGAGCGTTATTAGCGATGGGAGGCGAGATGTTCGTCAAGCCGCTGATGGGTATAGGCGAAAACGGAGTAGTAATTTCCGAATCGCTGTCGGCCGTTGCTGATGCGTATACGCTGCTCAAAAATTTGCTAGCGCGCGTGGACTATCTAATCTCAGTCCAGAGTTATAAGGTGCTAATTATGGCGCTGGCAACGATTTTGGGTCTGGCATCCACTTTGATGTATGGCTGGCTAAGCCAAATCTACGACAAAATTGATGAGGCCGCGGAGTAATCTGCGGCCTTACCACTTCTTGCAATAGTTAAGATCTAGATTTTAGGATACGTTTTATTTTTGGCGCCTCGTCTTTAGGAGAGGCTTAGACTAGCAATTCTAGGTCTTTTATAGTGGTTGATTTTTATTACTATCTGTATTATACTAGTAGACGAAACAGCTAACTGTTTAGTATTTGGCATCAGTGCCAAAATTCACATTTTTGTAGGAGGGACAAAATGGATAAGATGAGTAAATTTACCAGTTTCACAATCAGGCAAAGTCAAACGGGAAGCGGAACTAGAAATAACAGGAGTTCCAAGCGGAGTGCGCGGCAGGATTTGAGAGATGAAATCAATAACGTTCTGAGGAAATCCTATGAATACCGACAAGAAATCATACGATGTATGCTGAGAGATCGGGAGCTTGAAATTCCGCAATACCAACTCGCCAGCAAATCATCCCTGGCAGCTATTCGTAGCTTTGCGGCTGGAGTATTCATGGTGGTAATTGGAGCAACTATGGTTGCCGCGCTGCTTAATGACACACGCGCCCAGTTTCTAGAAATGGCCGCGTTTCTTTTGGCAATTATACTATTAGCAGCACTACCAGTAGGATGGGCAATATTTACTGCGTCAACCCCCAGCATAATCTTCTGTAGCCGACACGGTTTAATGAAAGCGCAAAACGCTATGTTGGCGTTAGAGAAGGAGAGTAAAATCGCCAATGAAAAGGCGGCTGAGAACGATGCCTTTTACGATAAACTCGAACAATGGTGCAAATTCTTACTTGGGCATGGGCTGCGAGCTTATCTCAGCAAGCAGATCACAGGCACCTATGAATGGGAATTTCGCTTATTTTATGTTGGGCGTGGCGGGGATTTTACGGAAGTTTATAACTGTAATGACAACGATTATGACAGATTCATTCGACATATTAGCGCCATTTGTTGCTGGAATGACATTCCGATCAAGGAGTTGATCGCATTTGCAAAGGATGAGGTTCCGGGCTATGACGATTTTGTCAAAAGGTACATCCTGTAGCCTTTCCTAAGTATTTTACTCTGAACTTTACCACGAAAAGGTCCAGCTCCGGCTGGGCTTTTTTACGGTTTTAAATGATATTTTTACACCTTGGCCGGATGATAGTATTTTCTTATTGACTTTTTTGCAAATGTGTGCTACAATGGAGATAAGGTGGGGTGTTGTGCCCTAAACTAGGAGTCTAAAGTGTCAAATAGTTCAGCTAGATTACAAGTGGTATTACATAATATTCGCTCTACGTATAACGTGGGAGCGATTTTGCGTACAGCGGAAGGCTTGGGCGTTGAAAAAGTTATTCTATCGGGATATACTCCGAGGCCAAATGATCCTGAATTATTGCCACATTTACGGGATAAATTAACTCACCAAATCGCTAAATCGGCGCTTGGCGCAGAAGAAATGATGCCGCAAGAGACAACTCATGAGATTGAAAAATGGATTCATGAACAGAAAGCGGCTGGATGGAAAATAATTGGGTTGGAAAATAACTTGAATGCGAAAGAAGAGTCACAAAAAAAGTTGCTTGGCGAGGATTTGGGGGCGAAAAAGATAATTTTAGTGCTAGGAGAGGAAGTAGCAGGAATTCCAAATGAGGTTCGGTCAGAATTGGACTTCTTCTTAGAAATACCGATGCGGGGGCGGAAAGAGTCGTTCAACGTGTCAGTGGCAGCAGGAATGGCAATGTGGGCACTGAGCGCTGGGGCGAGGGTGGAATATGGGCTTTAGATTGCTAGCTCAGGAATAGACTATTCGCCAATTAACTGTAGAAGCTCGCTCTCGTCGATTATAGGAATGCCGAGTTTGGCAGCCTTGTCGGTCTTCCCTCTTCCGGGCTTGGCGCCGGCGATGAGAGCTGTAGTGGTTTTAGTGACGCTACCGGTGACAGTGGCGCCGAGAGCACGGAGTTTATCCTCGGCTACTTCGCGCCCCATACTATCAAGTGTGCCAGTGATAATGTAGCTCTTGCCAACTAAAGGTAAGCTCGATTGATCAATGAATTCCGGTTCGACGCCAAGAGATTTGAGCTCAGCAAGCATCTCGAGATTGTCTTCGTCGGCAAAGTAGGCTAAAATTGCCTCGGCAACGGTTTGGCCAATGTCGGGGAGTTTCAATAATTGCTCTTCGGTCGCATCTGCAAGCTGATCGATAGTGGAAAAATTGCTAGCGAGAGTGGCGGCAGTCTGCGCACCAACATGACGAATGCCTAAGGCTGTAATAAACTTAGTGAGAGTGGGATGCTTAGAATCTTGGATAGACTGGACTAGATTTTGCGCAGAAAGCGCACCGAAACGTTCGAGCTGGGCAACGCGGTTGCTTTTAAGACGATAAAGATCAGGCAGACTCTTAACTAAGCCTGAATCAACCAGTGCGGCAACATTCTTCTCGCCGAGACCTTCAATGCCAAGAGCAGGTTTGGACGCATAATATTCGATGGCGCGCTTCAAAATCAGGTCGGAATTCTCGCCTTTGACACGATAAACTACCTCGCCCTCAGGACGCTCAAAATCGAGATCGGGATATTGTGTTTTTAAGGCTATTAGATAATCGAATGGGGATGAATTTTCTGGACGGAGGCTAAGCAAAACTTCTTTAATCTGAGGAATAATATCGCCAGCTTTATAGATGATAACCGTGTCGCCAATCCGAACGTCGAGACGTGCAATTTCGTCGGCATTATGAAGGCTGGCATGACGCACCGTACTACCAGCGATCTGCACTGGGTCAAGAATGGCAACCGGCGTAGCAGCGCCAGTGCGGCCGATAGAGATAACGATGTCACGAACTTTGGTTGTGGCTTCTTCGGCGGGAAATTTGAAGGCGACGGCGCCACGCGGAGTCTTGCCGACAATACCTAATTTTTGGTATACGGCGCGATCGTTAATTTTGATAACCATGCCATCCGTATTAAACGGCAAGCCTTGGCGATAACCCTCGAGACGTGTAATTTCTTGCAAGACATTGTCTATGTAATCAAACACACGATCTTCGCCAGAAGTACGAAAGCCCAGCTCGCGTAGCTTTGCATATGCATCGGAATGTTTGGGGAGATTGGGCTGAACCAGATCATAGGCCATAAAACGCAATTTGCGAGCAGCAGCGATGCTCGGATCGAGCTGGCGAATGCTGCCAGCAGCAAGATTGCGTGGGTTCGCAAAAGGCTTTTCGCCGGATTTGACTTGTTTTTGATTGAGTAGTTCAAAATCTTTTTTAAAAATTACTATCTCGCCACGCACTTCGACATGACCTGGCTCATCAATTTTCAGCGGAACATTCTCGATAGTGCGAACATTCATCGTCACATCCTCGCCAACCATACCATCGCCACGCGTGACGGCGCGCTGGAGCAGGCCATCTTCGTAATGCAAGGCGCAAGCCAGACCATCCATTTTTATATCTGTAAAATACTGGGCAATTTTGCCAACCAGTTTCTCATTGGATGCGACCCATTCACGCACTTCATCCGGAGAAAAGACGTCGGCGAGCGAAATCATACGATCTTTATGCGTGACTTTTTCAAATTTATCAAGCGGCTTACCCGCAACGCGTTGAGTGGGGGAATCTGGCGTAATTAATTCTGGATATTGCTTTTCAAGCATTGAAAGCTCGTGCTTGAGTGAGTCGGCGGCCGCTTCAGACATGATTGACTCGTCCAGAACGTGATAATGATAGCGATAATCATTAATTAGTTCGCGCAGCTTAAGAATGCGCTGTTCTGCCTCGGCTTTGTTCATTTTTCCTCCACAATTTGATTCTATTATAGCAGGAATTCAGAGAAAATTATAGAGTGGACTTTTCGTCATATTCAAGCAGCCAGCGATAATAACGGTAAATATAAGTGGTTGCATAAATAAAAACAAAACAAGTAACCACTAACAAGAAAAACGGCACGATGGGCCAACCCGCCAACCAACTAAAGGCGCTCTTCAACCCTAAGTCAATCAAGATAATTGGCAACATAATTACGACATAAACTAAACCGATGACGAGAAACAGATAAAACAAGCGGATAATAATACGCGTGCGGCGGCCAGCAGTAATATCGGCAGCCGAGCCTAAGGCTGCAACCGGATAGACCCCCGGTGCCGTCACTGCCGCTAACGCCATTAAGGAGCTAGAGAGCATATACATGGATAGTAAAATCATGAGAGCAGCAAAAATAAAGTAAACTAAAGCATAGAAAGGCGTGGTCAAGAAATTAGTAGAAACGGCTGCAGAATAAGTAATAAGTACAAGCATAATAGGAATGGCTTGGATAAAAATAACTATAAAGATAATAATTGTCGATATAAACGGTGTCATCGCATTATAAAGAGCGTCACGGAGCTTTGGACGGCTGCCAGAATAATAATGGCGCAGGAGAAAAATGGTAACTAGCCACATAACTAAGAACAGTTCGACCATAAAGACCATGCCCACCTCGTCCATGCCAGCATCAAAGCCACCGGTGGTAATTGTGGAAATTAAGAGGAGGCTGGCCGTGGCAAAATTGCCAAGTTCGTTCCCTGCTAGCTGGGCGTTAGATTCACTAATGGCGTTCTGGAATTGCTGATAGAGATTTTCACTGAGCAGACCGACTAATATAATATATAGAACAACCATGATAGCAATAAATGGCACGAAGACTTTCCAGTTTTTAAAAATAACTTGGAACGTAGAAACGGCATGATTAAGCAGGCCCGGAGTCTGGGTTTTGCGGAGATATTCTTCTCGATAAGAACGTTTGAAACTTTTGTGAAGTCGCACACGCTCAGAGCGGAATTTCCTATTTTTGGCGCGTAGCGTTTGGGCTTGGCAAATGAACCAGTTTTTGCTGGATGTTTTAGCCTTAGGAATGGGAGTTTTCTCTTCAGTTCTGGATTCTTTCGGAGCTTCGGGCTTTAGGCCTTTTGCTGGAGCAAAAGTCTGAGGTGCTTTAGGCTTTGTGAGTTGCCGTTTTTGCGATTTGCGACTTTTTGCTTTTTTAGAACTTGTTTTTGCCATGCTCTAGCCTTTCGATACGTTTTTCAATTGGGGGATGCGTACTAAAAAGATTCTTAATGGCACCTTTTTTTAATGGACTAGCAATAAAGAGCGCCTCTGTAGCAGGGTTTTGATGGTGCATGGGCTGAGAATGAGTGTCGAGTTTTTTGAGGGCAGAAATCATCCCCTCTGGGTAGCGGGTAATATGCGCCGCAGATGCGTCAGCCAAATATTCGCGCTCACGGGAAACAGCAAGCTGAGCCAGAGAAGCAGCAATGGGTGCTATAATAGAAACAAATAGCATAATAATTAACCCAATAGGACTATTATCTTCTTTATCATGACGGTTAGTGTAGAACATCATGCGAAATGATAAGTCAGCTATAAAACCAACGATGCAAACGAGCCCAAATGTAATCATAGAAACGCGAATGTCATAGTTTTTGACATGGGACATCTCATGGGCCATAACCGCAGATAGCTCTTTATTATCCATAATGTCTAGCAGGCCGGTAGTAGCGGCAACGATTGCATGCTCAGGATCGCGGCCAGTCGCAAAGGCATTCGGAGCCGGATCATCAATAATATACACTTTCGGCATCGGCAGACCAGTAGCGATGGAAAGATTTTCTACGGTATTATATAATCTCGGATTATCCTTTTTCTTGATTTCTCGAGCACCAGTCATTGCAACCGCTAAGGCGGCAGAAGCAAAATATTGGATTATGGCATATATGATGGCTATAATAATTACCCAGACCGCAACAAACCAATCTCGAAGGCAAAAAGCCACAAGCCAACCGATA
The DNA here is from genome assembly GCA_948663575.1 of uncultured Candidatus Saccharibacteria bacterium. Classification (GTDB taxonomy): domain Bacteria; phylum Patescibacteriota; class Saccharimonadia; order Saccharimonadales; family Saccharimonadaceae; genus Nanosyncoccus. Next base: position 2,535 of record CAPNAV010000022.1, on the reverse strand, counting down.
GCTGCAATCAATAGGACAAAGAATCCCATGATGAGAACAGTATTTCGCTTGTTTGCGGCAATTTGCTTATACATTGACTAGAATTTTACTTCAGGGGCCTTTTCGATTTGAGCCTTCTCGGATTCAGGAACTTCATAGTAATCACGACTCTTGAAGTGGCCTACAATGTTATTAACGATATTGGCTGGAAAGAGCTTAATCTTGGTATTTAGCTCTTTTGCTCCAGCGTTGTAAAATCTCCTAGCGGCTTGGATTTTATCCTCGACATCTTGAAGCTGGAGCTGTAATTGCTGAAAGTTAGTGTTGGCTTTGAGCTGCGGATAAGATTCGGCAATAGCGAACACCTTCGACAATGCACCCTCTAAGCTACGTTCGGCCTCAGCAGTGTCTTTGACGCCTTTAGCGTTCATGACGGCAGTACGAGCCTTGGTCACCTCTTCAAAAGTGGACTTTTCATGAGTCGCATAGCCCTTAACTGTTTCTACGAGATTAGGAATGAGGTCGGCACGATATTTTAGCTGAACGGTAATATCGGACCAAGCTTCATTGACGCGCTCATTAAGCTTAACTAGAGCGTTATATGCGCCAATAATAATTAAAATCAATATCACAATAATAGCGATAATGACGATCCCCGCAATTAACAAACCTGACATCTATTTCTCCTTAACTATGGTTCTATTATATCTAAGGTAATATGCTTTGTCTAGTGGATTATTATAGAATACCAAAATTATGCAAGAATGACTGCAATAGTCCTAGCCCCGCCAGCACACATAGCGCAACGATGTATATTATAATCCAGCAAAATTGCGAACGGGCAAAATTGCGTAAGTTAAGATTATCGGCCATAAATGCACAACAAACGCAGATAATCCAACCGACAACTGGCAGCATGAACAGGATTCCATAAAAGAAATACCCCCACATACCCATAGGATTATATTCCCTAGGGATAACCGCTTCTATAATGCGCGGCTCCGATTCTTGAACGGTTTCTGCTCTTTTTACAGCTCTTTTTGTACTTTTTGCGGCTGCCATGTCAATAACTCCTTTGATGGTTGCTTATTACTAAGATAAGTATAAGCGTTTTTATAATTTTAGTCAATTTTTCGTTTGACGCTTGAATTCTTGTGCTATAATAGGGGCACAAAAGAGAGGTAAATTATGACAGAAACTGCAAAGTCGGTAGGCGAGAAGGATGCTGCCGAGCAAAAGGGACGGGCGGATACGAAGATTAAGAGAGTAATCCAGGAGGCTGAGATCATTGAGCCGGAGGACAATAAGGAGACTTCAGAGAAGAAGGAAATAGAAGAGCTAGAAAACACAGAGTCAGCTGTTGACAATGAAACTGGCAGTAATGATGAGCCTGATCAAGATGGCGTCTGTTCGGATGACAATACAAACGATAAGGTTGACAAAGAGGCTAGCGAAGATGTTGATTCAGACGATAATAACGCTAAGAGACAGCGTGAACAAGAGTCTACCGATGAGTATTCGTCTTGTGATGATACGGAAGAAATTAAAAAGAAACTAGCGGACGATATTTTTCTAGAATCAGTACGCGAACAGGTTGAAAACTGCAAGGAAGAATTGCAGTCGGCTTTGCGTAAAAGTTTGCGAGAAGAATTCAAGATAATTGTTGAGAGGCAAGTTGCAAAAGCAAACCGACGCCGTCGCTGGAATAACTTTTTTCATGATATTGTAATTATATTGTTAGTAGTAGTCGCAGTCTATTTTGGTTATTGTCTTTATGATGTGCGTTATTTTGACTTTATGCAGCCAAACTGCGAACAAAATACAACTTGCTCAGATGGCAAGGTCGATGATGATATTCAGACCGCAGGTCCTGTAAAGGATGCAACTTGGTATATAGCAAACTATAGTTACCTTTTTAACAATTTGCAGACTAATCTTAGCGCAGATAATGTTATGGCCTATTATTTATATAGCGATGATTACAAAGTGGGCGAAATTAAGCCAGAATATTTGTTGGCCATGGCCTATAATCAGGTAATGCTTGATAGTAGTATTAGTAATTTTATGGTTACCGTTACTGACGCTGAGATGCAGCGCGCTTTTCGGGAAACTTTCGGCACGTTAGAATATTATGAAAGAACGGATTTTCGTTATGGATGTTTAGATTTTAGCTTTTCAAAAACTGAAAATGCTTTTGTTGCTGAGAGTGTAACATGCAGTACGAATCAAAGACGTACTATTGTTGAGAATATTGAGCATATTTATGAGGAGGGGGAGGTAATCTATGTTCTCACTAATGCAGGGATTTATGATTCTAATGAGCAGAACCTGTATAGCTTCGATAATCTATTCCAGCCAATCGCATCAAATATACAATCCAATGATTTAACTACTTACACCGCTGGAATGAATCGTTATCAGTATCAATTCAAGAAATCTGGTGATAACTATTACTTTAGTTCAATTACAAAGTTAAATTAGTCTTATTTTTGGATCAACTTCAATCAAAACCACCCCTCCAAGGGGTGGTTTGCTCAGCCCTATAAGGGCATGTTA
>CAPNAV010000021.1 GCA_948663575.1 uncultured Candidatus Saccharibacteria bacterium | reverse complement strand
GCGGGTGGTTGAGCGCTCCGCCACTTCGTAGCGGAGCGAGGCTGGAAGCCGTCAACACAAAAGGCCCGCTGATTCGTTCCGGCGGACCTCTTTGATTGCTGGTAGTTCTTGCTGGCTATATTATCCCTTCGCGTCCAGGTTGACCACATCGATGGTCTTAGTGAACTGGATAATATTGCCTGGGATTGACTGCTTTTCCTGCTCTTCGGCCTGCGCGATCTGCTTAATCCACTGATCAAGCATCTGCTCACTGTTAGGCTTACCGGTCGGTCGATGAAAAATACGCCGACCAATCATGCGAACAGAGAAGCTGCCGGCCGTGTACTTGCGTAGCCGCAGTGCATACGCAATGTCTTCCGCGCTGATAACCTTATGGGTTTCGAACTGCGCGGAATCAATACTGCAGGCATCGTTCATCGCAGGACACTTGATCATATCCTTGCCACATTTAGCGAGTTCTCGGCAATGGCAAGCGTATCTGGTGGCGCGATCTCTAGCGATGTTGTGGCCGAGCTTATCGCCGAGGCTAACAAAATTGCTAATCGCAGCCTCCGTCAGGACATATACGGCATAGTGGAAACAAGTCCATAGTAGCCAGAGACTTAACGTCCCCATGCCTACGACATATTTCTCACCATTCAGACGGTAAACCCAATCCGAAAAAGGGCTGGCCGTGGTTGCCGTGGTCAACGCACAGATAAGAATACTAGCCACGCGTACATAGAGCTTGAGGGCGCGCCGATTAGTGCGAATCCTACGCTGACAGCCGACATTGTAATGCCGAGCATAGCCCAGCAAATATCCTGTTCCCGCCAGCACTACAGTTAAAAATACTACCAAAATGTACATCATTTTTATTACCCCCGTTTTTATGAATTTAGGCTATAATTAGCCTATACTTCCATTATAGCACACATTTGCGTTTTTGTCCATACCTTTTATGGATAATTTTGTGAATACACCGAAAACATTGCATTATAATTTGGTTGATGTCACCCTAAGTCATGCTACCAGAGCTACACGCCACCCGGCACAATATTGAGAAAATCTGTGATTTCGATGGCAGCAGCAGCACCATCTCCGGCGGCAGTGACGACCTGGCGGACGGATCCGGCACGCACATCGCCGGCCGCAAAGAGACCAGGAATGATGGTGGCATGAGGATGGATATTTTTTTCACGATCACTGTCACTTAATAGGCTTGTTTTTGCGCTATCGCCAGTAATAATATAGCCAGATGAATCTAGGAGGCTTGGGAACTTACTAGCCAGCGATGACAAAGGTGCCGTAGCGGGCGTATTGCCAATATAGACAAAAATATAATCGAACTGCTCAAGGAGATCCGGGGTAGGCTCAGTATCCTCAATGATGGCAATATTAGGGGTCTGGCGGAGTTGTTGGGATAGAATAGCAGTGGATTTGAGGTGTGAATGAGTAATTACGGTGACCTGCGAGGCTAAATTGGCTAGATATAGAGCAGAGATAGTTGCAGAATTGGCCCCACCAATCACGGCAACATGTTTATCCTTGGCGAGAGGACCGTCACAGAGCGCGCAATAAGAGACAGGGCGATCAACCTCAAAACTGAGATGACGGGGATCGGAGCCAGTAGCCATGAGAACGGAGCGAGCATGGCATAGATCGTCATCGATAGTCAGCTCAAAAGTTGACTGAGCGAGCTTAATCTCAGTACACTCACTGTAATCAATCTGGACGCCGAGATACTCTACCTGCCCGCGCATTTGACGAGCTAATTCATCTCCGGGACCACGAAAACCAGGATAATTAGCTAAATCGGGAATTTCGGAAAGAAGACCGCCGATATTCTTGCGCTCAAATATCTGTACACTCAGGCCGGCGCGCGCAGCATAGATAGCGGCGGAAAGAGCGGCGGAGCCAGCACCGATGATGGCTAAATCTGGGATATTTTTTGCCACATTCATCTCCGCTATAATCTAGGCTGCACCATAATAAGCACGATACATTTGTAGCCAAATATCCTGAAGTTCAGTGCTGAGTTTGACAATATTCTCATTTCCCTCTCTAGGTATAGCCATCACGATGAACTTTAGGGGCTTATTATAGCCGCCACAGATTGAGCGAGTACTGCCATAAGCTAGGTCACCAGACATAGTGATTTGGCGAACGCCACCAAGCTTCATACCAATAACTCCTTGCATCCACCCCTCAATAGTGCCACCAGAGGGGTCAAGCGGAGCGCCGAGAGCAACTGGAGACTCGTTGTCTTCCTTGCCTTGGTCGTTAATGAACGAGGATTGGAAGATGCTACCGTCTGCACACCAACCAATGTAATAAGCAAGATAATTAGTATTACCTTCGGCGAGGGTCTTGCCGGTACCCTCGAGGAGGTCGGTGGTTTTAAGGACGTCGGCAGTCGCAGCGGCTTCATTGTAAGCCTTGACTTCGGAGCGATATTGTTTTAGGGTTGGGAAATATTGCTCAGAGAGAGGCTTCGCAGCGGCAAGAAGCTCGGCTTGTTTAGTATCGTAAGCTTCGGTGAGCTCGGCGATCTTTTGATCAGTGGCGGATTGATCATTATTAGCGACGCCATTATTACTACCTATTACTACAAATAGGTATGTCATAATAGTAGCTCCAAGCAATAAAATAGCGATAGCAATAATAACCACCCGCTGCCAGACCTTAGTCTTGAGAGTCTGTTCGTCCATTTCGATTCCTCCTAACATAATGATCAGCTAAACGATTTCGGCGCCGAGCTGAGTCACTTCAACGATAATTTTGTTTATTATAGCAGAGATTTCATCTTGCTCCAAGGTCTTTTCAGGGCTGGAGAATTTGAGACGGAACGAGAGGTTCTTAGTGTCGGCGTCTAGCTGAGATTGGTAAATTGAAACCGGGGCAACATCATAGATTAGGCCTTGACCGTCTAGAGAATTGCTGATTGCTGAATAGAAGCGCCCAAAAGCTGCGCTACTGGCAACTTTGAAAGTGAGGTCACGACCGACAAATGGAAACTTAGAAACGCGGAGCTGGCGCTCGAGGTTGCGAGGGAGATTAATGATTGCATCAAGGTTAATCTCTCCGGAAGAAACTAGCTCATCAATCTTGAAACGTCGCAGAACGCCGGCTTTTACCTCACCGAAAGCACCAATAACTTCATTATTCACTAGCACAACAACACTATGGAGCGGCTCGAGATAAGGATACTGCTCGGCCATCTTGGAGCCTGGGGCCATCTGTGAATATTCGAGCGTAATACGCAAGCCACGGCGAGTGAGAGCGAGAATTTGCGCCTTGAGATGATAACAATCGCCGAGAGAAACAATACCGAGATTGGTTTTGATGACTGGAGTATTATCTTGGCTCAAACCCCAATCTTTCCGCGTAACCTGATTCAATTCGTAGAATGTAAAATCGTGGTGGCCAGATTTGAGATTTTCGCGAACTTTATCGAGGAGGCTAGGAGAGATTTGCTGACGGAAACATTGGAGCTCTGGAGAAATAGAATTGACGATCTCATAGCTATTTTGTGGATCTTGGCCGACTTTTTCAAGCAAATCACGGCTAACGAATGAATAGGTTAATAGCTCGTTCATCTGTAGCTGACCAGAGAGGATGTCGCGGAGTTCATGTTTGAAATGAAACATCGGCGAGATCTCACTACCAGAGAAAGGTTTAGTCGGCAAACTCAGAGGAATATTATCATAACCAAGGAGACGACCTACCTCTTCGATAATATCTTCTGGAATATGAATATCAGTACGGAAAGGCGGCACGGTGATTTTAAGCTGCTCCGGTTGAGTTTTATTGACTATTTCAACCTTAAAACTGACGTTTTCTAGGGTATTAATAATCGTTTCGACACTATAGTCTGTACCAAGGAGATTATTGATATTTTCTGTTGTAATTTTTACAACGTTTTCAGAGGTAGATGTTGTGGAATTTACAACGTTTTTATCGTTCCCTGCGGAGTTTTTGTCAATGGAATTGCCGTGATTGCCCGCTGTCGAGCCGCCTGAGGCGCTAATACTATCAACCTGGCTATGAGTGCGATTTGATTTTTCCGCCCCTGGAAAGTCATCTACGAGGCTCCGTGGAGTAACACCAAGACACTTGATGGTTTCAAGCAAGACTGGCAGCGTCATCGCGGCAGGCTGACCTTTAGTGAACCGCGTAATGGCTTCCGAGAAGATGCCGTGAGCCATTTGAGTTTTACGAAGGTTATAGAGGGAAAATGTGGCGCTTTCTAGTACCACACGGCGAGTACTAGCGTCGATTTCGGTGTTTTTGCCACCCATGGCGCCGGCAAGGGCGATAGGAGTATTATTACTAGTAATGAGGATATCCTCTGGGATGCAAGAAATAGTCTTGCCATCAAGAAGCTGGATTTGCTCACCAGATTCAGCAGCACGGACGATGATTTTGGCATTTTTAGCGCCCCCAATAGCTACTAGTTTGTCATAATCAAAAGCATGAAGTGGCTGGCCCGTCTCAATCATGATGATGTTAGTCAAATCAACCATCGGATCAATGCTGCGCATGCCGGCTTTGGCAAGGAAAATGGCGTCTTTGGTGAGATATTTGCTGGTGGTATTGTCGGGAATATCAAACACGGCGCAAGAATAGCGCGGGCAGAGATTGGGATTAAGAATTTGGACGGAAATAGGCAAATCTAGACATGGATGATAATCTGGCCATTGAGGCTCGGTGAATTTCTGACCGAAAATACCGCAAACTTCCCTCGCAAAGCCAAGAAGACCAAAACAATCTGGGCGATGAGTAAGGGACTTATTCTCGACATCCAGGATAAGATCGTTGAGGTCAAAAATATCCGCAAAGTTATCACCAGGATTGGCAACCTTAGGGTCGATTTCGACGATAGACTTGTGCTCATTGTCAAAACCAAGCTCATCAGCACCAGCAAGCATGCCGTTGGATTCGTGGCCTTGAAGTTTGCGGACGCTAATTTTAAAGTTTTCATTACCGTAAGTTTCGGGAACGATGGCGCCAGGAGCAATCCAGGCAGCTAACATGCCGGCATGAACGTTCGGGGCGCCACAAACTACCTGGATAAGGCTATTTTCAAGTTGATTGAATTCTGAATTATGCTCGCCGGCATCAATTTCGCAAAGATGGAGATGAGTTCCCTCAATCGGTTCGGCTTTGACGACTTTGACAATATATATTCCTTTATATCTTGGAGCAAGATCAATAATCTCCTCGATTTCAACAAGGCGGGAGCCTATAGTCTCGATAAGCTCCTTGGATGGAATATTCTCGAGGAACGGCGCGTATTTTTTGAGTGCATTGATTGAGATTTTCATTAAAACTCCTCCAGAAAGTCAAGTTTACCAGATTCAAAATAGCGAACATCGCTGAGACCGTATTTTAGCATAGCGAGACGATCGATACCTCCGCCCCATGCAAATCCATGATAAATCTCAGGATTAATACCGGCTGTTTTGAGGACATTGGGATGAATCATGCCACAACCCAGCATTTCTAGCCAATCGCCACCTTTACCACCTAGGGATTTTGGCTTTTCGATTAGAAGCTCAGCGGACGGCTCGGTGAATGGGAAATAGCCTGGCTGGGTTTTGATTCTGAGGCTTTGGCCATAATATGTCTCGAAAAATCGCTTGAGCACGCCAAACATTTGCCCCATGGTGGCATTCTTAGAGACAAAGACGCCTTCACATTGATAAAAAGTATGTTCGTGAGTGGCATCAGCATCTTCATTGCGAAAGACGCGACCAGGGATAACGACAGCAATCTGACCACCATCTTCTAGGCATTTTTTGTATTTCTTCAGAGCACGGTGCTGCATAGTTGAAGTATGAGCGGGCGGGATAAAGTTTTCAGAAGTGCGGAAAGTATCATAACCATCGCGAGCTGGATGCTCCTTAGGAAAATTTAGGCTGTCGAACATATGGAACTCGTCGTCAAGCTGAAGTGATTCCATCACGTCAAAGCCCATATCGGCATAAATCTCTGTGACACGATCAAGCTCGACCATGAGAGGATGTTTAGTGCCGAATTTTGGAGAGAAAATTGGCTGATTGGGAGCGGAAGGAGCGGAGATATCAATAGGAGAGATGTTTTCGCTTTCAGCTTGCTCCTCTGCTCGAGCAATATCAGCAAGAAGGGATTGTTTTTTAGCGTTCATTTCACGACCGAACTGCCCACGCTCAGCTGGCGGTAGGGTTTTGATCTTGGCGTACTCAGCGTTGAGATCTTTAAGCTCGGATTTTAACTTTTCTAACTCTGACATATATATATTATAGCACGCGTGAGATGTTTTTCTAGCTCGGTATCTATCTAAAAATGCAATCCCCTACTACGCAGCTAAAGGCTCGAAAGCTTATTAAATAAAAATAATGCAGATAAGCGAAAGGATAGCTAGCACAATCAGGATAATCCAAACCCAGGTGAATCTGCCGGTTTTTTTAGTATTTTCAATATAGGCCGAATCGTCAACATAAGACGGATCATGCCGACGTTCACTCTGGGCGCGTGTGCGTAAATCAGCAGCAATGCGACGATCGAGCTCAGTGTTATCTTCATTTTTTGAAACCATAATTCCCATGCTGATTAAATCCTCATCCTTCTACATTCGTTATGTTTAAAATTTTACTTTTCTATTGTAGCATAACTCTATGTACTGAAGGAATTTTGATATACTCAAGAAAAATATGCTATAATCGAGTAAATATCAGTGTAAGGAGGTTTAATAATGGCAAATCAAAAGCCTAAGAAATCTGGCAAGAAGCCTGAAGGCAAGCCAGAAACCGTAAAAAAAGACGAAAAAGATGCTAAAGTTGAAAAAGTAGCAAAAGATACTACGGTTTCAACTGCAAAGAAAGCGGGTGCTTGTCCAGATACAAATTACGAGCAACCAATGAAGGGTTTTTTTGCACGCAAATGTGATGCTAACGAAAATATTTTGACGATCTTTAAAACACCTAAAATCTGGGGTGCGCTACTAGGAGAAGTGATCGGTACGATGTTCCTGACCATTTTCTTCCTAATACTAGGCGTAAGCGCATGGCCGCTATACTTTGTATTTTGTGCAGTAGCTATTTATACTGTTGTGGTTGGTATTTCTGGCGCACATCTTAATCCGTTAGTTACTGCCGGCATGATGGCAACTCGTCGCGTATCAGCGATTCGCGGCATCTTATATATGCTTGCGCAGTTGCTCGGGGCTTGGATTGCTTTGATTATTCTCAATGCTTTCCGTCTAGCAGGAGATTCGCTTAGTACTCTGCCAATTTTAAACGAAGTTTCTGGTGAGACATTTTGGGCGGTAGCTTTAGTTGAGCTGATCGGTGCAACCATGATCGGCTTCTTCTTCGCGCGCGCCGTTCGCTTTGCTCGCAAGCAACCACTAACCTTTGCTTTTGCTGTTGCTAGCGGTATCACTTTGGCAATCGTTTTTGGTATTGTCGTGTCACAAAATTACTTTGCTTTCACCGGTAACACTTTTACTTTTAACCCGGTTGTAGCATTAATGTATCAAGTTCTGCCTACTACAGCGAATGATTTCGGTGAGTTAGCACAGCTAGCTGGCTTAGCGTTGACGGCTTATGTCATTTTCCCACTTATCGGTGGCATTATCGGTTTTTATCTTTCAGATATTACCACTCGTCTATCATGTGGCGGATATCTATACGAGTGTGATGGATGCTATCATGAGTGCCATCATGAACATGGCGACAAGGAAAAGAAATAGTCTGTACTCTTTATAGAGCTGAATCCGCTCCGTTTGGGGCGGTTTTTTGTTCAAAGCGGCTATAATGTAAACTAAACAATTTAAGAGCGGAGTTTTCTAAAAGCGTTGTAAGGATATATGCAATGGTTGTTGTAAAAATTACAACGTTTTCTATGGACAGTTTATACTTTAGTAATATTGAGTAAAAGTGAGATCTATCCTAAGTTATCAAGAAATATAACTTCAGCTAGGCTGTTGTCAAATATGATATAATTAAGTTATGTCTAAAAAGCATGAAAAGAATGATGCGCAAATAAATATGCCAAACGATGCCGCAGTTGTACCGGAGGTGGATGATCGTTCTAATACTGAGACCACTGATAGTCATAGCGAATCTAACGACAATACTAGGATTCGAGGTTTCTTTAAGAATAAGCGCGCTAAAAGAGTCATAAAAAAACATCCGATGCCAATTGCCCTGAGGGTGCTAGGATCAGTTTTACTTTTGGCGGGAGCGGCTACGCTATTTACATGGTTTATTTTGTGGCGACAGAATCTTTGTAATTTTGAGGCTACGGCTGATTTTATTAATGAAAAACCGGTATTATTTGCATATAGTGGTCTGGTGGTTTTCGCTATCATGGCAGTAATAGCAGCTGTAACATGGCGAATTTTTTTCACAATCGGTTTTTCCTTTGCTTTTGCTAGCGTACTTACCTATATCCATATGGAAAAGTTTCGCTTACGGTCGGCGCCACTTTTGCCGGATGATTTCTTGATGGCAGACCAGGCTCGTAATGTGATGGAATTTGTGGACATATGGAGCGTAATAAGATTAGTAGTCGGAGTGATCTTGATTATGGTTGGCTCGATCTTGTTAGAGCATTATGCGCGCAAGGTAATTGGTCGAGATCGTCGGGGTCTGCCTTGGTGGGATAGGTGGGCATTAGTGCCGAGAATGGCGTTTTCGATGACTGCTTTGGCGGCATTAACTATGATTGTGAGGCCTATTATCCATCAAGAGGAAGAAGAGTGGATGGAGGGTGTCAAGCTGGTGATTTGGAACCAGACTGAAAATTATAATGAAAACGGTTTTATTATTGGCTTCTTATATAATCTTGGGCGCCTCAAAATCGAGGAACCTGATGGATATGGCGAGGAAACGATGCTAGCGATTGAAAAAAAGTACAATGCATTAAAGAAGGCGGATACCGATCGATTGCCACTAGATGAAGTGGTCGAGAATGTGGTGGTGATTCTAGATGAAACTTTTTATGACCCAGAATTGTTGACAAAATATTACAGCCATCTGGGCGGCGATCCATTACCAAACTTGCGAAAGATTTTTGCGGAAAATCCGAGCGGATATATGTATTCTCCGGAATATGGCGGAGGTACGGCAAATGTGGAATTTGAAGTACAGACTGGACTGACTAATTTTTGGTCACAATCATTCCCTTATCTGAATGCCATTCCAAAAACAAGTGGCGTACTCGGTGTGGCAGCATGGGCGAAAACGTTTGGATTCGATACTACGGCCGTGCATTCATATGACGGCACAATGTATAAACGTAACTTAGTGTATCCGTTGATTGGATATGATACGTTCATCGATAAAGACAAAATGACTTATACGGAGCGCGAAAACGAAAGTGAGTATTATAATGACCGCTCGGTTTTCAATGAAATTTTGGATATCCTAAAAAATAATAATACCCCACAGATGGTTGGTGCGGTAACAATGCAAAACCATAGTCCATATACTGGAGCGAATTATCAGGAGCTTGATTATCCATTGATTAATATTGAACATCATGATTTGGTAGCGAATTTTCAGAGTTTGCACTATGCTGATCAATATTTAGGTGAGTTTTTGGCAGCGATTGACGAGCTTGATGAGCCAACGGTGGTGTTATGGTTTGGCGATCATGCAACGGGAGTAATTAATGCTTATAAAGAGTCCAAGGAAAAGTCGGAAAGGGATATCGCCCATCTCACACCGTATTTTGTATATACTAACTTCGCAGCTAAGAGTATGTATACTCCTGCTGAGATAGCTGAAAAGAATACGGAGCTAGGGCTAGAGATTATCAATACCGCAAAAAACGTCAATCTGCCGACTACTACGCCGAACTGTCTGCAGAATACTATGTATAATTTGCTCAATGCTGAAAAGCCAGCTATGTTCTATCTACTAGACGCAGTTTGCGAAGAAACACCAGTATTATCAACTAATTATTTCTGGGAAAAGACGCCAACTTACACTACAGCCCTGCGAGATTATCAGTTGACAACTTATGATGTACTAGCTGGTCAGCACTACTGGGACGAGCACTAGAGGGCGATAGGGATAAGATAGCTAAAGGAATAGACTCATTAGAAAGTGTTGTAACTTTTACAATACTTTCTACTCATAAATCATTCACCCAATCTCAACACAAAAAATACCTCGGAGCCCCCACCTTGCAATAGCTTATCTCTGCAGTAACCTCCTAAAAATCTAAAAAACTGATGAGTATTTATCTCTAGCTACTGTCTTGCAGCCTTTCCATCCCTGAAAGTGTTGTAAAAATTACACTACCTTTTATTCACAGATTTTTTTACTATCTTAGATACTTCTCACTCTTTAACTCTTTGGAAAAAGTGGCGTAGCAGGCGGAAGGATCTCCTGATTAGTAAAAATATCTGAGATTTTCTTAGCTGTATCCGGCAGGAACGGGCTGAGATGAAGCGAAACGTTCAGCAACCCCTGTATGAGATTACTCAAAACTTGCTCTAATTTAATAGTATCGCCAGCCTTGGCTAGTTCCCATGGCTTCTGTTCATCGATTTGTTTGTTTAGATCTTGAACTCGCTGCCAAACAAATGAAAAGGCCTTTGTAGATTCAAATTCGTCCATTAACTTGCAATATTCTGGGTCTAGGCTTCCTTTATATGAGAGCCCAGAAATCTGATTTTTACGACAGAGAGTGGCTAGACGCTGAACGAGATTGCCAAGGTCATTAGCGAGTTCGTTATTATACGAGTTTTCAAATTTTTCCCAAGTAAAATCTGCATCCGCAAAAGCGTCAACGTGGCGCAGGAAATAGTAGCGAAAGGCATCCAGGCCATGCTTATTAAGGACTTCGATCGGATCAACCACATTGCCAACACTCTTACTCATTTTTTGCCCGTCCGCCAGAATATAACCGTGCGTGACAAGATGTTTTGGTAGAGGCAGACCAACCCCGAGCAGAATAGCTGGCCAGGTAATTGCATGAAAGCGCAAAATATCTTTACCAATGAACTGCGCCTCGGCGGGCCAATAATCGGAAATGTCTTGGTCGGGATAGCCTAATACGGTAATATAATTCGAGAGTGCATCAACCCAGACATACATGACTTGGTCGTCGTCATCTGGCACTGGAACGCCCCAGCTTAGTTGACCGCGCGGCCTGGAAATGGAAATATCTGGCGCATCATCTAATAGGCGAAGCATTTCTTGTTTGCGGAATTCTGGCAAAATGCGCATTTCATTCTTTTCAATGGCCGTGCGAATATGCTCTTTAAAGTCGGAAATTCTAAGGTAATAGTTTTTTTCGGTAAGTTTTTGGTATGGTTTTTGATGATCTGGGCAGCAGCCGGAATTTTCATCATATTCTTTCTGAGTAACAAAGCGTTCGCAGCCTTCACAGTACCAGCCATCATATTCGGCGGAGTAAATATGTGGTTTAAGCTGACGCCATATTTCTTGACATCGGCGGACATGATCTAGATCAGTAGTACGGATAAAGTCCGTATAAGAAATATCAAGCTTTTCAATAAAACTGCGGAATTTATCAGAGTTTTGCTGAGCATAGGCTTCGACGGTCATGTCATTCTTTTTTGCAGAGCTAAAAACCTTATTGCCATGCTCATCCGTACCAACTTGAAGGCGAACTTCATCGCCGCGCATACGACAATAACGAGCGTGAGCATCAGATAAGAGGTAATCCATGGCATGACCAATATGGGGACTACCGTTGACGTATGGAATTGCAGTACAGATATAAACTTTTGACATAATAGATTCATTATACCATACCTTCAGCCTGATTACATAATTGAACCTGATGACAGCGTGCATTTAATAAATCTACTGCGCTGTATAAGATAAGTTTTCTTTTGAGTTTGCTTTTATGATGATTGGCTGTAAAAGCAATCCTTTCTAGGCTCGCTAAATGAATCGCCGCTTTGGAGAAAATATTGGATAGTACTCCTTATTTAGACCTTTTATTATACTATATTGATCTGACTATACAGTGATGTTAATTTTATGCAGTTTTAGCCGAGGTTTTAGCGTGAGGTGATTTCGCAGATATAATTAGTGTTATTTTCGTAGTAGTCGCGCAGTTTTTCGATAGTGATAGAATTAGGATCGAAAGATGGCTCTTCGTTACTGTCGGTTAACTTTAGGCCAAAAAATTGAGCTTGAAAAGGATTAGAAAGATTAGAAGCGTCCGTACGAATAGAGAGGATAAGCTTGTTGCTGTCTTGCGCGGTCGTAAACTCGAGCTTATCAATCTCGGTGTCATAATCAACTTCATCTGACATCGAGGCAAAAAGTTCCTTATATTTATCTACCTGCTGCTCTACATATGGATAATTTAAAGTTGCTTCATCTACGGTTTCAAAAGTAAACTCAACCGAATTTGCGATGCTACTAAATTTTCGATTATTAAAGATTGCTTGGTAAGTATAAGTGGTGGACATAGATAACTCTTCATTCTGAGGAGTATCCTGCAAATTACAGGTGAGTACGAGAACGTTTTGGCCAGATGACGAGATGGCATTTAACTCTTCTACGGCTTTACGCCATAATATGCCAAAAATAACAGCGACAACCGCAAAAATAACAAAGAGAATGATCAATATGAGATTAAGCCGTGGATGAGTCTTATCTTCCGATGGAGCAGCGTTAGTAGTCGCTTTGAACGGATTAAACTGCTGCGCAGGAGTATCGGAAACTTGATTAATATCCAGAGGCTTCTCGACTACTGGAATCATTTTATGGGCTCTGGGATCAAATGATTGACCATCTTCAGAGGTGCTAATTAGTTTTGAGTAAGCATCGCCCGATGAAGGTGGCGATGAAGGTGGCATCGGTAATCCAGTAGAGCTCTGAGGAAAAGGCTGAGTCGGTCTGATAGGCGGAATGGGCGCATCCGAGTCTGGATTGATAGGAGAGCTTGGGTCTGGGTTCATTTTTATCCTTTTGATTTTTATAGTGATTATCTTTATTTTAGCGTAAAAAGTTATTTCCAACAAGTTGCGGGAGTTTTTGATGACTATGACTGAATAGATACATGTTTTAGAGATATAAAGCGCTATATGAAATATAATACTTATTAAAATAGCTATTGGGTTTCTTGATAGAGAGTCTCCCAATCCCAGAGGCTAAGATCTTCGGCTCGCGAATCGGGATTAATACCGTTTTTGGTTAACAATTCGCGCCAGAATGGCTTAGGATAAGTTGAGGTAGATAGATTAGCGCATAACTTTTTGCGCGGGCTAGCAAAACCCCTGCGAGCTAAATCTAGGCATTTTGGAGAGATTTGCGGCTCTGAGAACGGAGTAAGCACAATTACCTGACTATCAACTTTGGGAGGAGGAGCAAACTCGGCGGCTGGGACAAGAGGCCCAAGCTCTACCTCGGCGAGATTCTGCACAGCTAGAGCTAGCAGGCTATAATCTCCTGGTTCTGCAGCAATACGCTCAGCAACTTCTTTTTGAATAAGGAGAACGATTTTTGCTGGCTTGACGGGAGCTTCGAGCAGCTTGCGAACGATCGGCGAAGTAATATAATATGGGATATTTCCTGATACTACATATGGTGGGTTTTGGATGATCTTTTCAAGGTCAATACTCAAAATATCATCATTGATAACCTGTAAGTTTTTGCCAGGAAATGACTTAGGTAGATTTGTAGCTAAATTAGTATCAAACTCGATGGCGATGACTTTATCGAAACGCCTTAAAAGGCTGGAGGTGAGAGTGCCGAGACCGGGGCCAATTTCAAGACAGGTCTCTACGCTCGGAACAATCGACAGATCGGCAATTTCATCAAGGATAGCCCGGTTTTTAAGCCAGTGCTGCCCGAGCGACTTCTTGTTTTTCATGATTAGTACCAGTATCCGTTTTTAGTAATAGTGCCTAGACGCGACGTGCAAGTGCCAGTACACCACCAATAATCAAGAGCTCCTTGCCAGCCACCATAACGGCGATCAACATAATCAATCATCCAGCGAATCTGAGTGACTGGGTTCGTCTGCCAGTCGTCACCAAAAGCTGCCATTTTATCGCCTGGCAACGACTGCGGAATACCGTATGCACCAGAAGAAGCGTTGGTGGCGTCAACGCGGCAACCAGATTCATGATAAATTAACTCGAGAGCTGCTCCGAGATCCTGCTCAGCAACGCCCGCTTCGCGCGCCCAGGCGGCGCACTGCTCCTGCTCGGGCGCAATAGATACCTTAGAGCCGACAACGATAATCTCGGTAATTGGCTCAAGCTGAACTTCCTCAGAAATAAGCTCACGCGAGACCTCAACATTATTCTCGAAATTGACTTGGTAAACACTGACACGGCGACCATCCTCGCCAGCTTGCTCGACATAACTTTCCCCTTTAGCAAGATTAGAATCATAGCGAGTTTCCGTGAGATATGGCAGAGGTTCTTCGACGGTAATAGTGCTGCCGCCATTATGTTCAATGCGATAAGTTGACACGGCGCCAGCTTCAAGGAAATTGGCGTTAAATTCAGTAGTAAAAGTATCGCCATCATAAACCGTAAAGCCAGCTTCGATAGCAATTTGTTTAGGATCGTAGCTAGCAGTCATAAGGTATCGCTTTTCGAGACCGTCGATGACGATAGCTGGGCGAGCGCGATAAATATTGATATGGTAATCATTGTCGACAATGGCATTGAGCGACGGCTCTACGATATCAGTTTCTGCAAGTTCAATACCAGATTTCTCTAAAACTTCAGCTACGGTGACGGCTGAGGTCTTGATGGTGCGAGAGGAGCCTTGGTCATGGATAGTGACGAAGAAGATTTCCGTGGAAACGTGGATGGGCGTACCATCCTCAGCGTAAGCCTGGCCCTGTTTGGCAAAAAATTGAAATGACAAAAAAACGCCAACTAGCACGAAAAGTGCGGCATAGCCAAAATCACGGAGGCGAAACTGTAGTTTCATCATATTCTACTCTTATTATAACAAAAATAGCCAGGAAATGGAATAGTCCTCATCAGATTAGAATTGC
>CAPNAV010000020.1 GCA_948663575.1 uncultured Candidatus Saccharibacteria bacterium | reverse complement strand
CAAGCTGTAGCACGAGAATGTGATTAGATCATTCTCTCCAAACCTAGTTTGTGAGGAGATTCGGAGTTACGACGAGAAATAGCGCCAAGGCCCTGTGACGAATCGCGTAGGAGACGAGAGAAAAGAAAGTTTCACTTTCTTTTCCAAGACGACGCCCGCGAATCTGAGCGTAGCGAAGATAGGCGCCTTGGACGCGCTCCCCACAAACTACGGTTTGGAGAGAAAGGCATTGTATCCACCATCCTCACAAGCTAGTCTGCTGGAGCTAATGTGCCGCTCTCTCACAAACTAGGTTTGGAGAGATAAGTATTCTACTCACCAGACGAGGAGTAGAGATAGCTAGATCAATCTAAACATTATCCTTCATCCTCCCAAATCCATGCTACAATAGTCCAAACGGAGGTATAATCAATGAAAACTGATCCAGTATTTGAACTAATCGAAAAAGAAAAACTACGCCAAAGCGAAGGTCTCGAGCTCATTCCGAGCGAGAACTACGTCTCGGAGAACGTCCTAAAAGCCATGGGTTCAGTTTTAACTAATAAATACAGCGAAGGCTACCCCGGCAAGCGTTATTACGGCGGCAATGAGAATATCGACCAAGTCGAGACTCTTGCTATCGACCGCGCCAAGGAACTTTTCCATGCCGATCATGCCAATGTCCAGCCTCATTCCGGTGCTAATGCCAATGAAGCCGTCTATTTCGCTTGGTGCAAGCCTGGCGACACAATTTTAGCCATGTCTCTTCCTGCCGGCGGTCACCTCACTCACGGTTCCCCTGTCACACGCAGCGCCAAAATTTACAATTTCGTTGGTTATGGCGTCACCGAAGATGGCGACATCGACTATGACAATCTCGAAAAGCTCGCTCATGAGCATCATCCCAAGATTATCCTCGTCGGCTATTCCGCTTTCATGAAAATCCCTGATTTTGCCCGCGTTGCCAAAATCGCCGCCGATATCAGCCAAGAAACCGGCGAAGAAGTTCTACTGATGGCCGATATGGCTCACGTTGCCGGTCTTATTGCTGGCGGTGTCCATCCTAATCCGCTTGATTTCGGTTTCCACGTCCTCACCACCACCACCCACAAAACCCTCCGTGGCCCTCGCGGCGGCCTCATCCTCACCAAAGGCGAGGTTAGCAACCCCCTAAAAAGGGTTGACCACACTCTCGACAACATCCCCACCTTGGTCGACCGCGCCGTCTTCCCTGGCACGCAAGGCGGCCCTCTCGAGCACGTCATTGCTGCTAAAGCCGTTGCATTCGGCGAGGATCTCCAGCCCGAGTTCAAAGATTATGCCAAAAACATCGTCAAAAACGCTAAAACTCTCGCTCAGGCCCTCAAAGATCAAGGCTTCATTCTCCAAGGCGACGGCACCGATAATCACCTTATCCTTGTCGATGTCAAAAAGAGCTTTGGCTTCGATGGCAAACTTTTCGAAACCGCCCTCGACCGCGTCGGCCTCACCCTAAATGCTAATTCCCTCCCCCACGACAAAGGCGCTGCTTTCCGCCCCTCTGGCGTCCGCCTCGGCACCCCCGCTATTACTACGCGCGGCCTTGGCGAGCCAGAGATGCTTCAAATCGCCTCTTGGATGCGCCAAATCGCCGACATCTGCCAAAAAGCTGAATCTGAAGAGAACTTATCCAATTTCCAATCTGAACTTGACTCTATCCGCAGCGAAGTCCGCGATCTTTCTCTCAAATTCCCTGTTCCTGCCATCGACTATTCCAAACTCACCGCCAAAACAATAGATAAGTAGCTGCAAATATATTTCTACTCCTAAAAAATTAATGCAACACATTCAAAAGGCCGGCCACTCTAGCCGACCTTTTCCATAAATACTATTGTTTTTCCGAACCCTCCTCCGAATTTTCCTCGCCTCGCATCCATGGTTCGAGCAAATCAATCTCATCACCAAAGCACAAAAAAAGCACGCAAATCAGAAAAAGAACCAAAAACACTCCCGAAATTACAGAGAGCTCCAGCGCTTTTTCCCCTTTGAAGCCAAGACATACTACCCCACCCAAAAACACGCTTCCTACAAATAAAAAGAAAGCACCAAAACTAATCGCAAAATCTTTCATTCAGAACCCTCCTTCTGCAAAATATTAAGTGCCAGAGATACACTCTACCCCTCCATTACAGCATACTATTCGCAAAAAAATCAATAATCCCACCCCTACTATTGACTTTTCTGATAATCTGTGCTACAATGATGATATAAGCTCATAAAATTTGCTTATGGGCTAGTATTTGTATGTTCTCCATCTATCAGAGGAGGTGATTTTATGGAGAAGAAATCAAATTTGTTAGATCTAAAGTATCAGGATTTAATCTGGCGCATCGTTGGCGCAGTACGAAGGCAGGCTCGAACTATACCTGCTTTTCGTGACAGTCATAACGGCTGCATCAGAATCACGGCCATCCCCTTATTCCAGGGCACCGACGAATGGCTAGGAGGTGAACTATACGATAATCGTTACTTCGACCGGGAATCTATGGGACACGAAATCGTAGACATCTGCGAACGGGAGTTTGTTTTCAAAATCGACCCCAGGGGTAGCTATACAATCCAGTGGGTTGACCCCAAAGATGGGCATATCGAGCCCGTCAACTGCTACGGCTACTCTGCCCTCAAGACAGCCTGGGCACTCGACCAGCATCGCAGGAGAAAAGCCGGAGACAGCAGTGAACCCTATATGGGCTATTTCATCGAAGAGAATGGTTGGTCCACTCACTGCGGCGCCGCCTGTACGACCATCACACTGAACGGCGAAGACTTCATCGACCTTTGCGTCTGCACTTCCGGTGCAAAACAGGATGAAGACATGGAGTGTTCCCTGGCTGGCATTCTGGAAGCTCAGGAGTTTTTCGAGCATTATTCCGAAGTCACCAAGTTCAGCCCCTACATCGACGGCAAGAAGTCTCCCTTGGAGCAGATTTGGACCTAGCGCTGTAACGGCAATATAGAAAATACAATTTGCTCAATCAGTCACAGCTCCGCTCATGTTCCAGATATTATCCAACCTAAAGATCTAGCTTAAAGCCTCGAGCCACTCCGGTTCGGGGCTTTCACTTGCAAAAGCGGCCCAGATATTCTGAGCCGCTTGTTTTTCTCATTTTGCCTTTTTCTTAATCCGAATAGCCTGCATCTTATGCGTTTTATCAACCCCAATCCCTACAGCAAACATTCCGCCTAATCATCCCTATTCCCCATTTTCTATGTTATAATGTCTCCAGCTCATAACTGCGAGCGTACCTTTTGTTTTCTTCTCCATTCATCAAAGGAGGTGATTTTATGGAGAACAAGATCCATCTCTTGAACGTCAACCACAATTACTTCGTTCGGCAAATTGCCAACGTCATGCGCAGGCATATCGAGTTCCATCGCCCTCAGCATAGACGCGACCGACGCCTTGTTGACACCCACAATGGTTGCATTTTGATTACAATCGTGCCACGCTGCATCCTTGCCAACTCTTGGCTCGACCACAGTAACGATTATTACGTCAACATCGACAACCGCCCCATCCTCGACTTGACACCTAGCGTCTTCCCATTCAAGTTCCACCCCGATGGTAGCTATCTCATGAAGCGTCCCTTTACCGGTGGAGAAGATCGTCACCTCTCTAACTGTTTCGGTCTCGCCAGCATGAAAACCGCCTATGCCCTCGAATACCACCAGCGCTTTCATACCTGCGAAAACGACCCCGGAGAACTATGGCCCCAGAGCGAACTCATGAAACAGAATGGCTGGTCAAAAGACGACGGTGCAAAATGTGTTACGGTCATGTATCATGGCAAACCCTTCTTCGACATCTGCATTAGCGTCTCTGGCCGCGTCATCTATGCCCAAATCGAAGAATCCGATAAGGCCTGCGTCAAGGTTGGTATTGCCGAACTGGAAAAATTTGGCGAGTTTGATTACTCCCAAGGCTATATCATTCTGAATCTTCCAGAGTAGTAGCATGAATTAAAGAGTAAAACCGCAACTCTCCAACCTGCAATGCTTACCGGCCAGGCCACAACTCTAAGTACAAGTTACAATATCAACCCTGTCAATTTCATACCAACATTCTGCACCTTCCCGGTAACCAATCCTCCCAGACCCCGAGCCATCCTCGGGGTTCACTTCTTCTTATTCCCTACCCTTTCTCGAGGTTCACCTCTTCTTATTCCCTGCCACCTCTCAGCCCCCAAAAAACGCTAAATTCCGCCATACAAAACCGCCAGCAATATTTGCCAGCGGTCTATACAAAAGGTCCAAATTCTTACAAAACTATTTTTCTGTCCCCCAGCAAAATTAACACTATCGTTCCAAGCACAGCAAAAAACATCAAGTTTACCAACGGCGTCAATATTAAGTCGATATCCCCAACCCATCTAATTAAAAACGTAGCCGGAATAAAAACTAATCGACTAAACACGTGAGGCAAAGATATCACCGTAGTCTGCTCCTCCGGCACAACGTAACGCTGCACTAATGGCAACAGCGACGCTCCAGTCCATCCTTGCACCACCCCCATTAACAGATAGACCCAAATCGTCAGAATATTCAGATTCCAGCTCAGCACCCCCATGCTAAGCATTGCTAGCAACATTGGTACCGCAAAAACTTGCCAATCTTTCATCTTAATCGAAAAACGTTTAGCCAACTCCGCCCCTACTAGACAGGCTAGCGCATTCAACGCCCAACCCAACGACACCACCACCATCGGCACTCCTACCAAGGTTAAAAGCGGGGTAAATACCCAAATTATTGAATGTGTCATTTCCCGCCCAACCGCATATGTAATCATTCGTGTCCTTAGCGGGCGTTTCTTGAGGCTATCCAGCATAATCCGTAGCATGTCACCAAGCGGATTACCTTTTGCAGCCAATTTTTTGCTATCATCTTTTACTAACAAGCTTGCCACACCGGCCACCACATAAGGCGCTCCCGACAACCCAATTGCCAAACGAAGGCTAATCGCGCCAATCGGACCACCCAAGCACACCAATATCAGCGTGCTAATGTAGTGCAAACAGTGCAGCGTCGCCGTCTTACGCCTGAAGAAATCCCCCCCCGAGTCGATCTGATTACAAAAATGTTTCAGAAGCCCTTGATCAACACCTTGACTCAGCGCCATAAAACACCCCAGTAAAGATTCACAAATCACCACCGACCAAAAATCATTCGCAAAAGCATAACCAATAAAGGTTACCGCCACACCAAAATCGCCAATCACATTTGCAAATTTTCTACTAAAGCGATCCGCTACCCACCCCATCGGCACATTCAAAACCATCATGATCATCGTAAAAATTATCTGTGTTTTCGAAACCTCCAACTGCGTCAAACCAATCGAGTAGAAAAACGACGTCATGATCGACATCGAGAGCAAGCCAGCCGTCAAGGCCAACTCAAGCATTACCAATTTCACATTACGCAGTGCCACGTTCATAGTATTTTGATTTTTCATTTCATTCCCTCCCTATTTTTTAATGATATGCAACCAAACTTCCCCATTCATCAACAGATAAACCTCGCTCAAACCACTCCGTTCCATGGCCTTTTTCATCAGATCCCCCTTTCTTGTAAGAATTATTGTTAAGGTACAATTATAGCCACAACCAAATCTGTGGCTAGAAAAACTCCAAAAGATTATTTTGGAATCTATCTAGAGCTAAATTGTAAGATTAGTTTTTAAGACAATTTCCACACATTTTAACGGTTATTAACGCATGCAAAACCGAGACTATGATAAATAACCTCAGATACGCCCATAAGGGCCGTCAAAAACCGGTGTGTGAAATTTATCCTACACATACTTCCATTTTAGCACACTTTATTATAAAAGTCAAGCTTTTTATCATTTTTACGATCTTTTCACATAGTTTACAATACCACCCCCTAACTATCTCTAATGATACACCGTATTTCTTCTACTGTTTTATCTACTAAGGCGCAATGGCTATATCGGTCTGATTCTGCTCAATTCTCAGCAACGGACGCCAGTAATACGCACTTACACCTCAACTAAATAAGTCATTACCAATTCATATCCGAGCAATCCAAACCCATTAAACTTGTAAATTATGACTTTGAGGCACATTTTTACGATCTTATTGCATAATTCCCCTCTGCAAGTCTTAGTCTAAACCCCCCACCATTTCCTCATATTTTCCATGCTATAATCTACTTATGAGTACAACCGCCATCCCCAATCCAAACCATCAAACCTTATTCTTTGCTACTGGCAATATGCGCAAATTCTCCGAAGCCGCAAGAGCCGCCCAAGAACACAGCCTCACTCTGCAAGCTAAAGACCTCGCTATCACCGAAATTCAAAGCAGTATTCCATCCGCAGTCGCCGAAGCCAAGGCTAAAGACGCTTATAAAATCTTGCGTCAACCAGTTCTCACTCACGATTCCAGCTGGTCAATCCCCGCTCTCCGAGGTTTCCCTGGCGCCTACATGCACGACATGATCCATTGGTTCGAGCCAGCCGACTGGCCTCGTCTTATGAGCGGCTGCTCCGACCGCTCTATCGAAGTCTGCGAAACCATCGCTTTCTTTGACGGTCACGAACTCAAAACTGTCCAATATCGTCGCCAAGGCACTTTTTCTGACACCGCCAGAGGCAATGACGGCAACTCCATCGAAAAAGTCGTCATCCTAAACGACAACCAAACCATCGCCGAACACTACGACGCCGGCATCACCGACAATGGCTTCGATCTCACCGTTTGGCATGAGTTCTTCTCCTGGTACCAAACCTACAATCCAGAAATAGCACGATAGATATAAGAAATATTTACACCCTACAACCGCTTAAATGTTATATACAAGCAATCTACAAGCAATCTACAATCCCTCGTAATATCTTAGTCAAAATAATCCTATAGAAAAATCTCGAACTTCAAGCTCGAGATTTTTCTATGGCTCCCCGGACTGGACTCGAACCAGTAACCTCGAAGTTAACAGCTTCTTGCTCCACCATTGAGCTACCGGGGAATAAACTTCGCGCACAAAAACCACGCGCCTGGACAGCCTCTCAGCTCACCAGTAACCCCATTATATCACAATTTTTCAAAAAACAAGTATTTTTCGCCTAAAACCATCCGTTTTCCGTATTTTCTCATTGAAATAAAACACTAGAAATGATATAATAATTGTATATTCACTAATTGCATGCTAATAAGCTAGTGTTTATTATATGACATTCGAAGAGTTGTTTGCACCCGACCATATCTATATGACCATTGCCGCCATCGCGACTTTAGGTCTCTTTTTGGTCTCTGTTCTCATCGGCATCACCACTCGCCGCCGCCAACGTCAAGTCATGACCAACTGCCGCTACCGCCCCCGCAAACGCCTCATGGAAGGCACCGAACGCCGTTGTTTTCAGCTTTTGGTTGACTTATTTGGTCAAAAATTCTATGTTATCCCCCAAGTCAGCCTCTCCGCCCTCCTCAATCACAAAGTCGGCACTCAGGATCGCCATGCCGCTTATCATTTCATCGAAAATAAAACCGTCGATTTCGTCCTCTGCAATAAACGCACTCTCCGCCCCATTTGCGCCGTCAAACTCGACGACACCAAGCCCACAAAAGACCCCGGCAGCAGCCCTCAAGACATGCAAAAATTCTTCCAAAGTGCTCACATCCCCTTTGTTTATATCCCAAAACCCCAAAATATCAACCGCCAAACCATCATTGACGAGTTTTCTCGCGTCGTCTACGAAACCAGCACTCTCAAACCCAGCCAACGTGGCCGCAAGAAAAAATCCGCCTAATTCCCCGTAACTTCTGAATCAAAGATTCGGAAAAGTCAACGTCACTCTAAAATCGAGAGTAAACTTTCTCCTCGTTCTCACTTCTTTGCAATTTGGTGAGCGATGATAGTTATGGAGGTAGCTGGTCTAATGGTGGCATTATTTTTCCAGAATTCAGTTCAGCCACTCATAATCCAAGACTATCGCCTTTGTTCATCAATCTCAATGGCGGAATATATTATCAAAACATTATCGCAGACTCACGAGGAAGTCATAGCGCACTCTCATCCTCAACATCTCAAAAACCATCAAATATTTATTATTTCATAATTAGCCCCTCTGGCGGCAACGTACTTCTACCGTCATACTTCGAAGATGAAAACGCTACTCGATCTAGAGCCTATTCCCTCCGCTGCCTAGTCTCTACTAATAATGGATAATGATAAAAACTTGTAGTAATTTGGTGAGCGATGATACCACACCTAGCCAAAGTTGGCTAGTTAATGAAGGTGTCACCCTGCCGGAAGGCACAGGGGCGACTTATAATGCAGCATTACCGCCATTATTTGTGTTGCGATCCGGACATAAGGAATCAGCAAAAGATAATATTTCTGAACGTGGTCAATCCGGTTTTTATTGGACGCCAATAAAGTTCATCTCTGGATTTGCATATCGTTTTACGGTAAGAGTTCAGTACGTTTGGCCGTCAGATCAGAACAACCCTACGTACGGTCTTCCCCTCCGCTGCCTAGTCTCTACTAATAATGGATAATAGTAAAGTGAGAAGTGTTAGCGAGAAACAACTACGCTTCTCTTGAGTCAACGCTACTTTAAAAAAATAAAAATTCTAGATCCATCGCCACTCCAATTTGTACTGCAAAATCTCCGAAATATACCCACATTTTTCATAACTCGTCAATATAGTCAAAAATTAACATCTATATTTTGGTGAGCGATGATGACGAGAAGCTGAATCAAGGTGTCACTTTGCCGGAAGGAAGAAATGCCACTCACAATATTGGTTTTTCACCATTCTTCTTTGATCGCAGCAGCATAATTGATATTTCAAACACAACCCGTAGTACCACTGGCGCCACGAGTAATCTACTTACGTGCATATCTCGCGGTTACACATTTTTGAACGCCATGTCATCACACATAGATACAGTCCTCACAGGAAGCTTATCCAATAGAGCCAATTCCCGTGCCCTCCGCTGCCTAGTCTCTACTAATAATGGATAATGATAAAAAAGCTTACGGTAATTTGGTGAGCGATAATAATAAAAACGACAACTGGAACGCAAATATGGGTATATCACTTCCCAATAGCATTGATGCTACGCATAATATTGGCCTTTCGCCATTATTTGCTAATCTTATTGGTCGCGCTGCGATGTCAGGTGACGAAGAAAGTCAAATACGTTGGCGAGGAGAAACTGGCTACTTATGGTCAGCTACAAGTGCTCGAATATCAAATTATGCTCGCTTCGTCACGTTAGATGACGAAACCATAGCGCCATCAAATCATCATCCATATACATCCGGCTTTTCCCTCCGCTGCCTAGTCTCTACTAATAATGGATAATGATAAAAAGGCTTTTCTTGGCGAACAACATATCATAGCAATATCTAGTACTGTCTAGGTAGCAACTTTGTTATCTCTCTAGCTTACTTGTGGGGAGATTCGGAGTTGAGGTTTGATACTTAGGTTCTGTATGTATACTACTTTAGAAAACCATTCCGGAGTTTACGAGCAAGGAAAAGATGGGCGAGACCTGTGACGAATCGCGTAGGAGACGAGAGAAAAGAAAGTGAAACTTTCTTTTCCGAGACGACACCCGCGAATCTGAGCGTAGCGAAGATGGGTTCGAGCGACATCGTGTCGAGAAAATAGTATACATACAGAACTAGCGGTACTTTGCCGCTCCCCACAAACTATGGTCTAGAGGAGAAGAGCTTCTCACCATCCATCAAATGAGGAGAATACAAGAATAACTAATGCTAATCAAAAAAGATGCATCCATCCCCATGCATCTTTTTATAATCAACTATTTTACAATCGTCAACGAAATCTTGCGTCCATCTTTATCAATATCAAGCACCTTAAACTTTTTACGTTCGTTCAAAGTAAAGACTTTCTCAGGATCCACGCCATTTCCGCCACCAAGTTCAGAGACATGCACCAAAGCCTCCACAGCTGAAGAAATCTGTACAAAAGCTCCAAACGGTGTAATACGTGTAATCGTCCCCTCGACTTCATCACCACGTTTCAAAGCTTCCACCTCAGAAAGCCACGGATCTTGAGTCAACTGCTTCATCGAAAGCGACAAACGTTCCTTGTCAATCGCAATAATCTTCGCTTCGACATTCTCGCCAACTTTCACATAATCAGCTGGGTTATTCACTCTTTCCCAAGAAATCTCAGAGATATGAATCAATCCCTCAACTCCATCAACATTCACGAAAGCGCCAAAATCCACTACTCCAGTCACGACACCCTTCACGATATCGCCAACATGAAGTTCTGCGAATCTTTCCGCCAAGCCGTCTTTCACAGCCTCTTTTTCGGAGAAAATCAACTTATTGTCTTTGCGATTAGCATCCAAGATGCGCACCTTCATTGGCTTTCCAACCAATGAGTTCAAGCGCTGCAAAATTTCATCTTTATCCGCCGATCCAACTCGTGGATAATGCTCTGCTGACAACTGAGAAACCGGCAAGAATCCACGAATCCCCTCATATTCTGCCAACAAACCACCTCTATTAGCATCAAATGGCGTAATTTCAACTACCTCAGAACCATCCAAACGAGCCTGGATTTCATCCCAGCCCTTCTCTTTGGCAGCCTTACGCAAGCTCAGAAGCACGCTACCATCACCCATCTCCGCCTCAATCACTGAAGCCGTCACCTCGTCACCGATATTCAAATTCTTTGCAAAAGATACCTCGCGACGTGGCACCACGCCGATACCGCGCGCACCAAGATCAATCAAAATCTCGTGTTTACGCATCGAAAGCACTTTTCCTGTCATCGTCTCGCCGGTAATCACGCGTTTGACGCTCTCCTCGCTCCCTGCAAGCAGTTCATCCATTGTTATTTTGGCATTAGCCATATAATTATATTATCCTTTCTTTAGACTCGTTCAAGAACCCCTCTAATCAGCTCGATTTATCTCCCTTGCCTACACCAGCTCAACTCCTCACACATCAGCCAGCGTATCAACCAACGCCTCAATTTGTGCACCCAAACTAGCTCCACCCCTGTTAAAGCTCGTCAAATTTTCAGCGCAACCAACCCCTTTCACCCGCGCGTCTCTCACTCTGAAAATCATTTCAAATGCAAAACCCACTAGGCGCTTCAAATTTTAAAATCTCGCAGTTTCGACGCTCTTGAACGAGCCCAAAAACTACCTCTATTATACTAAACTCACCTCAGTTTGTCTACATTTTTCCGCCCCAATTTTGCCATCCGCCCAGACCCTCGCAATTCACACAAAAATACTCACCCTCATCCGTCTGACACCTCGTCAATCCACACTGCGGACACCTAGATTTCTGATGCAACCAATCCCGATAAGTATCCAGTACTCCCTCCACAAACTCCTCATCATAACATATATCATACGCCGCCGCCAGCTCACGCGCCTTTTCCCACGCCTCGCGCTCCATTTTCAACCTCTCTACATCAGCTATATAATCCTTATGCCCAGACAAAGCATGCCCAATCTCATGCAGAACTTGCAATTTATAATAGTCTCGCCACCCTTCATTAGCCTCATCATCCAACACTCTCGACAAAATTATCGTCCGCGGCGGCCGAAATGTAAATTTTTTACCCACCCGAAACTTCAACTCCACATAATCCGCTTGCACCCGCATTAAAAACTTGTTCAATTCCGCATCATCTACAATTTTTTGTTCATTTTTTCCAGCCACCACAACACCGCGCACCTCATCCCAGCCACTTTTCAAACCATCTGAATCATTTTTTAGCTCAGCCACGCCCACATTTTTGCCAAGATCTGACATAAATTTGTTCACCTCCACATTTCATCCATTATACCGCCCCAGCCGCCCAATTACGAGCGTAACCTCTTTCGAATAAACCCGAACATCGCCTTGTCCGCACTTCCAAAATACCCGAACACCCCGCCATCAGCATCCATGTTCGGCCATTTCAAAATTTCATCCCAAACTTTCCTGCCCCTGTTCAAAATTCCCCGAACAAATTTTCACTTTATTTTTCTAAAAATCCGAACATTACGCCCGAACACCCGAACAACCTCATTTCGACCCCTGCTTAGAGGATCCCAACAGATTAAGAATTATCAATCACACAAACAAAAACTAGTGTAATTCATATCAAAACAAGCCCCCCAACAAGCTAGATTCCCCACCTATCACTCATAAAATCAAACACACCTATAGAACATCCGCCACCATAAGGATGATACTCATCTCAATCAGCATCATCAAAAACTTTTATGCACTAACCCAACAAAAATCGGCCACCAAAGAGTGACCGATTTCTATATCTTGTTATATGTAAATTTATTTTTCAACATTTTTCTTTGCTGGACCACGGCGAGAAATCCGACCACCCTTCGCACCAGCGATGCGAGCGAGAGCTGGATTTGCCGCAAATCCACCAGTATGACCCATTTGACCACCTTTACGGCCGATCTGAGAGTAAAACTCTTTGCCATACTTAGCACGATTCGTCTGAGCAGCTTTTAAGCCGCCGGCTTTCGTTCCTGACATTTTAAACTCACTTTCTGCCCACCAATTAACTTCTAAACCCACCCTTTTTCGGATGTTATGACCATTTTAGCATACCGCTTTAGTTTTGTCAATAGTTTTTTTGCTTAGTTTATGTTTTAGTTTATGTTTTTCTAATTCCCTATTTTTCCACCCTTGTGGAAAACCGCAATATTGTTTATTCATTCCATGATATAATTTAATTCAATTTTCTGGTTGACATAAGCAAAAATCCGTAGTATACTCTTAATACCTTAAGATAAGGTCACTGCGAGGCTATCTTAAGAAGATCACAAAGCTCAAGCCGCCCAGAGTTCGTGGCGGTTTTAGCTTTCCCCTTCTACTTATCAAACCTTATTAAACAATTATTAAGTTGCTCTAAACCCAGTATTTGCCCACTTATTAAAACTTCCTTTTCCGTCAAAAACCACCTCACTTCATTTTTTATGCTTACCATAACCATTATTTTCACGTTAAAGGCCATTTTTAGACCCTAGAACACCCTTCAAATGCTTTTTACGACTCAATACCCATCTTCGATATTTAGCGCCTCAAAACGCCCTAGACAGCGTCTCACAGTATATTACACGGCGCACTCTTTTCCGATTAATCCCCCTAACTCATTCATACCGAGCCCTAATCAGCTCCAGTCTCCCTATTGACCATAAAATCCATAATAAAACATAGTCACTTTCCATAACAAAGATGCAACAGAAGTTATTAAAAACTTTGTTTCTAGATAAAATTTTACGGTTTCTCGAAAAAGCAAAATTCATTTTATTTTGAGTTTATAACCTTAATTCTTCAATCCTAAACACCGGTCTTCATTCCCTACCTAAGAATAACGGAGATAAATAATGCGCGCCGTCGCATTTTCACGCCAGGCACATAACAAGCCCTTTGTTTCAATATCTGTCGACCTACACATAGAAAATGCCCATACCTTTTGGTATGGACATTTTCTATGGTGGAGTAACAGGGATTCAAACCCTGGACCTCCGCCTTGCAAAGGCGGCGCTCTAATCAGCTGAGCTATTACCCCATAAATTGTACAAACATCGAATCCAAGCTAAAACTAACTATTTTCGATTTTCAAAGTCATCCGACCTCTTGATTCTGGTGGGGATATGTGGACTTGAACCACAGACCTCTAAATTATCAGTTTAGCGCTCTAACCAGCTGAGCTATATCCCCAATATTTCTATTCTACCCCAACCTCCCAGAAAAATCAAGCCACAATTTTATGGTCGAAACGACCCATAAACGCCCCCTTTCTCCA
The DNA here is from genome assembly GCA_948663575.1 of uncultured Candidatus Saccharibacteria bacterium. Classification (GTDB taxonomy): domain Bacteria; phylum Patescibacteriota; class Saccharimonadia; order Saccharimonadales; family Saccharimonadaceae; genus Nanosyncoccus. Next base: position 4,049 of record CAPNAV010000020.1, on the reverse strand, counting down.
ACGTCACTCCTCTCGCCCGCGCCAATTCCGTCACCGTCAAAAACTCATATCCCTGCGCTCGTAAATCATCAATCACCCCTGCTATCGCATCCACTGTCGTACTATGGATATCATGCATTAGAATTATCGCCCCATCAAACACCGCCGCTTGCACATTTTGCCGCACCGTCTCCGCATTACGATACTTCCAATCTAGCGTATCGACCGTCCAATAAATCATCGGCATCCCCACCGTCGCCTGCGTTATATCCGTAAAATTACCATATGGCGGTCGCATAATCGTCACCGGACGCCCCAAAACATCCATAAAAAGCTGATCCATCGCCGCCATCTCCGCCTTCGTTGCCGTCGCATCTAACAGAGATAAATTTATATGACTCATCGTATGACTCCCCACTTCATGCCCCTCCGCCACTTCGCGTTGCACCAAATCCGGCGCCCCTTGCATCATACTTCCTACCACAAAAAACGTCGCTCTCACATTTTTACTCTTTAACACATCGAGAAGTCGCCCCGTTGTTGCATATGACGGCCCATCATCAAACGTCAATGCCACGAATTTCTTTCCAGAATTCGCTAAATTCTCCGCATACCGCTTCTTTTTTATTTCATCACCAGCACTCGTACCCTCAAGCAAGCCTATTCGTTTCGTCATCCGCTCCGCCATCACCCCTTTTTCCAGCATTTCCCCAGTTCTCTCCTCGGTTATGTTCTCAACCACCTTCGCCGTCAAATTACCAATCTCAAACCCCGCTAACACCACCCCAAATATCAACATCACCGCCAACAACGCCCTGATCCAAGAAAAATGAAATCTCCGCCGCTTTATTTCTGGCAATGGACTCTGGAACTCCCTTGTCCGCGCCTCCTCAATCATCTCTTCATCCTTATCCGGCTCCCGCCACTCTTCCTCTATATTATCTGCCTTTTTATCGCTAGTACGATTTCGAGCGGCAGCTTCTACCTCTCGCCATTCCTTCTTTCCACCATCCATTACCTGCACTTCCCAAATTTTCACCCCTGGAACAGAAGTTTTCGATGCAGAAATTTCTGCCATAGGAATTTCCGCTACCGCCGCCTTTCTATCATTTTTCTTAGTCTTTTTTCTAGTTCTTGCTATCCCTACTGCCAATTTCGTCGCTATCTTTGAAGATTTCTTATTCACAGCCACCTCAATCACCTGGCCATTCTTGACCATTTTTCCTGGCTTTTTCTTGTTTTTGTTATTTTTACGCTTCGCCATCGCTCTTCCTCTGTAATACACACTGCCTCACCCACTCATACATCGCAATTCCCGCCGCCACACCTACATTAACCGACCTCGTTGAGCCAAAGCTCTCAATCTCTCTCACATCGTCGGCTTTTTCTAGAATTTTCTCCGTCAAACCGCCCCCCTCACTCCCGAACAATAAAGTTGTCGCCTGAATAAATTTTTTATTCACCAGTGGCTGAACCCTTGAAGTATTATTTTCAATCGCCACAACTTCCCTGTTACGTGCCTTCTGATCTGCATAAAAACTTTCTACATCCGGCCAATACACCACTTCTAGATACTTGTCTGTACACATTGCTCCACGCCGATTATATTTATGCCTACCAATAATATGCACTTTTGCCACATTAAAATTATTCGCACTCCGCACGATTGTCCCCACATTAAAATCATGCTCCACATTCTCAATTGCCACTTCTAAATCAGAACGTTTTTTCGCCAATTCATCAAAAACCGCTTCATTGGGCAAGCCTTTATACTCATCTCGTAGATTTCTTGTATCTGTTTTAGCGTCCATTCCCCTCATTATAGCACAAACCCACTTCCCTGCTTAAAACTAAATCAGATTAAACCATCTATAAAGCTACTTAGCTATAATCCCTTCATCCCGCAAAATCACCATCATCCTACTGTCCCAAAGCATGTCAAAAACAATATTTTCGCCCAAAAAAAGCCCCTTGATCACTCAAGAGGCATTCACTTTATTACTTTTAGTCATTCCTAGTAGTTTCGCATCACTTAGCCGGTCCAAAGTTCACTTTCAGCCTCATCCGCCTATCGCCTAAGCTAAAATCCACTTCCAAGCCATGAATCGTCAATGAGATCTCCTCTATCGCACGTTCGTCCTCTGTTTTAGTTTTCTCCACAACAGGATTAATTTCAAACCCAACCACTGAAACAGCCCCAGCTTTTACTGCCTGCGTCCGTTCCACCCAAGCTCTCAACTCAGACGAATCTGCTTTTTCCGTATTCTTCTGATCATCTATCTCCTTATTTTCCTTAGGGTCGCTCTGCCTCTCTGGCTCACTTTGAGTATTTTCCATACTTTGAACCTCCGCACCATTCTGAAGTTCTGAATCAATCTGCGTCTCTCCCCAACCTTTTCGAGCTATCCACTCATCAATCAACTTCGGCCAAATTTTCTTGCTACCCAAACACATTGCAATTGAGTGATACGACGGTCCATACATTTCTCTAGCCAAGGTATTAATCTCGGGCTGCGTCGCATCCCGCCCCAAACGTTGACGTGCCTGAACCAAAAACTCCAAGCACGCCTCTCTGCTCCATCTTCTTCGCCTCTGAGGCTCACAATTGTCTGTCACACTCACTTCCTCATTCGCACTGGAACCAACATTAGGCTCTGCCCGCAAAAACCATGGAGCCGTTATGTCAGGAATCGTCGCAGCCTTTTCCATCTGATCAGTCTCTCGGCTATCCGCAGTACGAAATGGTAAGGAATCCTCAGCCTTAATCACTTCAGAATTCTTAGATCCTCCATCCTCGGACAATCCAGCCATATCCTCCGCAACGTCAACTTCCACTTCTAATGACTCCTCCATCGTATGGCTAGAATCATTATCTCTTCCAGCTCTGAGCGACTCGACCGTATCTTCAATCTCTTCAGGCTCGGTTTTAGGAGTTTTACTCACATCTCCTTCCGCATCGCTGATCTTTTCATCCTCCTCAACCTCAGATAGTCTACTCTCAACAGCCTCGGTATCCTCTACTTCAGAGCCTAATACATCAGCAATTGCATTATTACTCGTATTAGCCGATAAATTCTCGGCCGCACTAGTAGCAACCTCTTTTGCCTCATCAGCTTTCACCGCATCTTCAGTTACATTGCAGGCGCTTTCAACCTTAACGACCTCCATTTCGGGCATCTTAAGCCCTCCGGCCGCCCCTACCATACTAACAGGCCCAGCTTTCATCTCCTTAGGCCCCTTGGCCACCTTCGATTCTCCGTTCAACCATGAACTACGCGCTTTCCTTGGATATTTACCGAAAAATGCATCCTCTACATACCTCCAGTCATTAAACAGTTCTATGAGCATATCATACTGAAAACGCAGTCGATTACGAACCGTCTCCTCTCTGGGCAATCTGCCACATCCGACCTCATACAGCCACTCAACCCAATCATCCGTCGTCATGTTCTGCCAATTCCATTTCCTACGACCACTTGCCATTGTTAAATACCCCCTTTTCGATTTAAACTAGGAATGAACTCTTAATGTACACCCCCACCACAGTTACTCTAATTTTACTTTATCTCTTATAAAAATCAACCTCAGTCACAAAAGTCACAAAACCGCCCCTCAAAATATTGTTTCCAACCATACTAGATCAATCGGCTTTAGTCGCAAAACCAGCAGCATGCCCTTATTACGTAGGATAGCTGGGACTTTGCAATAATCAACTTCAACTGCAACCAGCAACACCACTCTCAAAAAACAAACGCGATCTAACCCACTTAGATAATATCGCACATTCCAACCCCTTTCCAACTAAAAATCGCCTGGATTTCACCAGACGACTCCTTATTAACAACTTAGCTGTGCAATTCATCGAAAGTCAAAAAGCTTTTATCAGGGCCGAATAAATCCGGCAATTAGTACTTCAAGCTTCCAAGTACTATCCCGATCAACCTAGCTAGACGTATGCTTCGTAAAGCTATACACTTTACTCGCTCGACGTTCGCTTTCGCTCACATCTTACGCCTGCATCAAACTCCCTAGAAAGGAGGTAATCCATCGACACGTTCTCGTACCGATGC
>CAPNAV010000019.1:961-18012 GCA_948663575.1 uncultured Candidatus Saccharibacteria bacterium | reverse complement strand
TGTTATAATAATATCTGTATGGAATTATTCATTTTAATTATTTCACTCATCATCTTGGCAGAAGCCTCACTTCTAGTCATTAAAACCAGAAAAAAGCCGCTCATCAATACTAATCAAAAGCGCAAGATTTATGTCGATACTTCGGCTCTTATGGATCAACGTCTGTTATCCGTTGCGCAAACCGGGTTCATTGGCGACGATGTCATTATTCCGCGTAGCGTTACTAACGAGCTTCAGTTGCTCGCCGATGGTAAAGACTCCGAGAAGCGTTTGCGTGCCCGTGCTGGCCTAGACACAGTCCGCGAGTTGGAGCGGGTTATATATTTTAATACCGCTATTCTAGATGACGAGTTGGATCACACACCTGTTGACAATCGCCTCATGGAGCTTGCCAAGGCGAACCATGGTCTCATTCTCACTAATGATTTCAACCTCCAGAAAGTAGCCGCTACAGAGCATATCGATACGCTTAATCTCAACGAGCTCGCATTAGTCTTGCGCAATCAATATCTGCCGGGCGAACACGCTCGGGTAAAGGTCATCTCTGCCGGCAGTAATCCTCATCAAGGCGTCGGCTATCTTCGCGACGGCACGATGGTAGTAATCGATAATGCTAGTGACAAAATAGGCCAAGAAGTCGAGGTGGAGTTCGTAAAGCTCAACCAAACCTCATCCGGCACCATGCTTTTTGCCAGACTTCAAACCGCAAAATCTCCTATCCCGTCTAAATCCTTTATATCTAGTCAAAGCTCCCCAAAAGTAGCACGATCAGCCAATAATTCTCTTAAAAAGCCTAAAAAACTCATCCGCAGCCATTCCAAGACTCAGCATAACCCCAAAAACCGTTAAGATTATTCTGAGCAACAGTTGAGTTCGTCCTAAAGTTCATTTTTCCAGTCCATGATATAGCTATTAGTAAGTCCGAACAGCCACTTAAGTTAGCCTTGAAGTCCAGCCTTTAATCATGCCGCAAACGACCATCAAGCACATCTTTTTGTGGTTCTCTAAGTTTTAGCACATATCCCGCGACGCCATTCCTAAACGCTCCCAACAAGGTACTATATTTCCCGTTGCTTGTTCTAACGCGAAGCAGTTATTCACTAATATCTCATCTCTAACCTAGCTATCTAGGTGATATTTTATTTTCATAAGACTCATATCTACAGCTTTGTGGCATTGATGCCATCAAAACCCCAGGCAGGCTACCCGAGGTAGCCCCCTCTACCCCTTATTGTAGCACAGATTACTCAAATTGTCAATGCTTAAACTTTACCCCTTTTTTACGGTGTCGTTCCGCTTGATTGCGGAACCTCGTAAGTAACCACATGTAGCGTCCCGTCCTCGTCCACCACGTCTAATCTGATCACTTTTTCAGTACCAGTCAGGTTGTAAGTTAATCCTAGAACTAGCGCCACCGAGTCGATTTCACCCGACTTCATTAACAATCCATCAGCATAAATCTGATAAGTATCTAGTACTGTGGTCGCGTCCGGTGTGAATTGAATGTTCAGACTCGTTACTTTTGTCCCCGCAGTATTTGTAACCGGCGTAATTGTTGCCACCCCCGTGTTAGTAGTCGGCGCATCCTTACAGGTATCCATTTCTCCATACTGATATGGCTCTGGCACGTTCACTGTTTCATTTCCGGAAATTGGGTCAATAATCTTCGTAATTTCGACGTCAACGATTAAGCTCTTCGCTGTACACTCGGCTGCCTGGAGATTATTTGATGAGTTAAATTGTACGGTTTCCTTCTTGACGCCAGACTTTTCATCCGAATACCAGCTAGGCCAGATATCGCTCACGCCGTTCACAGTTAAGTCCTGAATTCCAGACGGCTTTATCGGCTGATCGCCAGACGCCCATTTTCCTTCATTAACATAAACTTCCTTATGTACGCGTTCCATGTAGTCGTTTATAACACGTCTTGCAATCTGGTTTGTGCTGCTCGATAGGCCTGCCCCATCATGATTTCCGTTCCAAACCACAGTCGAAATCGCCGTCGAATAGCTCACCATCCAAGAATCTTTTGCAACGGCACTGTTAGCGGTTGTTGTCGTACCGGTCTTACTAGCCGTCCACACTCCAGGCACGATAAAACCAAACGAGTATGATTGTTGACCGAAGTTATATTTAGCACGAGCATCCGCATCGCTAAGAATACTAGAAAGCTCATAGGCGACTTGCTCGTCGATTACGCGCTTTGCTTCTGTATCTTTCCAAGTTTCCACCACTTTACCAGACGGATCCTTTACCTCTAATACATATGCCAAATCCTTGTAGCTTCCGCCTCGAGCCACTGTCGCATAAGCATTCGCATGTTCAACCATCTTTACCGTACATCCACTACCAATCGCCATCGATAGTCCCGCCGAAGAATCCTCGCAGTATGACGTGTCTCCTAGGTTATGTAGAATCTCCAATCCTTTTTCAATACCCACAATCGCCAAAGCCTTAATTGCGCCGATATTCAATGAGTTAGAAAGTGACTCGCGTAGTGTAATCTTTCCGTAGAATTTGCCGGTTGCGTTTGATAAGGAACAAGAACCGCCCATACCCGCACAATAGAACTCATCAATATTCTCATCAAGCATCACTGTACCCGGCCCATAAACTGTCCCGTCTTTCATTGAGAACAATGATGCATAATCAAGCAGGGGCTTAATTGTCGATCCCGGCTCCAAGAGTGAGGTTGTTGCATTCACCTCACCATAAACCGGCGTATCCCAGTTAATCGACCCGATCATTGCAATCACCTGACTTGTTTCTACATCCACCGAAACCAATGCAATATTATCGCTATTATTTAGATATCTCAACGCATCGCCTGCTGCCACTGCATCATTAGCAATTTGCTGTGCGCGCAAATCCAACGTCGTCTTGATGGTCCATCCGCCCGAACGCATTGTCTGAATGCCGTATTTATCTTCTAGTAGCGACTTCACTTCCATTACGAAATGCGGCGCTTTCATATCGGTATACTGGCTACTCTCTGGCAAAATTTGATCCAGAATCGGCACTTCCTTTGCCTCGTTCGCCTCTTCTTGAGAAATATACCCCATCGTCACCATATCATCCAACACTTTATGCTGACGTTCAATCAATGCTTCATTCCCATAAGTATTATAAGGATTCAAAACTGCCGGATTATTAGGTATCGCCGCGAGCAGCGCCGATTCTGCCAAAGTCAGATCCTTTGCGCTCTTGCCAAAATACGTCTGTGCCGCACTCTCAATGCCGTTACGACGTCCTCCATATGGCGACTGATTGAGGTACATCGTAATAATCTGCTCTTTGGAATACATTTTTTCGAGCTCAATCGCCAAAATCAACTCTTTGATCTTACGCGAAATACCACCACGGTTGGCACTTGCTGCCTCATCCGAGAAGTATACTTGTTTGATTAACTGCTGCGTCAATGTTGAACCGCCTTGCACTCCGCGCCCTGTCAATGTTGAAACCGCTGCGCGCATCAAACCCCACAGATCTACCCCTGGATGCGAATAAAAATTCCTATCCTCAATCGCCACTGTCGCTTGACGTACATAAGGCGAAATCTCATCCTCGCCCACCACCAAGCGATAATCATTGTCACCCTTATCTTCCCAAAGAATCTCCCCGTTCCGGTCGAGATAGGTATTCACTGTCTCAGCAATCGTTAAATCATTCAGCTCAATTTCCTTCAGCTGATTCTTATAATATACAAACAGTGCCCCCACACCGATAATCGCCAGCAAAATACAAGCCGCGCAAATCTTTCCAATTCGCTTCAGCCCGTCTTTAGAGAACCAATAAGCTTTAATCCTTTCCCAGCGAAAATGCGCAAAAAACCGCGCTGGCTGATCTTTTGGCAGCGGAGCCAACTGTTTTGATGGCTTCTTACCTTTTTTGGCGCCATCAGCTTTATCGGCAATCTTTCTTTTCTGGCTCACAAGGCTAGAATAGACCCCCATATTGCCCCGTTTATTGGAATTTTTTGTCGAATTACTCGCAGTTCTATCCATACCTTATATTATAACACGCATCACGATTTACACCGAAAAATAACGAAAATGTAAGAATGCGGTGCAATCTATTTTATAACAGCGAATCTATTCTTTCCGCGTTTCAATAATGCTACTTGATTGACTGCCACATCCTCTGTTACCTTGGTGCCATTGATACTAATCGCCCCCGCAGCTGCCAACTTTCGCGCCTCAGTTTTGCTGCTCGCCAGCCCAGTCTCTACTAACGCCTCAAACATCCCTATTCCTCGCTTTGCTACTGCCAAATATTCACTCATTTCCAGAATTTCATCCTCAGCCAACTCTTCTAAGCACCCCTCAAACAGTCTCTCCGTCAGTCCAATGACCGCCGCCGCTTTTTCTGCGCCATGCACCACCTCTGTTACACCTTTTGCTAGCGCCTTTTGCGCAATTCGCTGCTCTGGGTGCTCATTTTGTGCTGCCATAATCTGTTCCATCTCATTCTGCTCAATCAAAGTGTAAATCTTCAACAAATATTCCACTGCCGTATCCGCTTGATTCAGCCAGAACTGATAAAAATCAAACACCGAAGTATAATTCCCAGAGCCGTTATCCCTACTCGTCAGCCAAATTGCATTACCCTCTGATTTACCAAACTTCCGTCCTGTTGCTGGATCAATAATCAGCGGCGTACTCCAAGCATCAGCCGTCGCCCCCTCGAGCCGTTTAATCAGATGAATCCCACTTGAGCAGTTACCAAACTGATCTGCCCCACAAAGTTGCAAATCGACTCCATATCTACGATACAAATGCAAGAAATCATACCCTTGAATCAGAGTATAAGAAAACTCCGCGTAAGAGATCCCACTTCCACCTTCACCAATGCGATTTTGCACAAATTGCCGATCCAAGAGCTGTGTCATCGAGAAATTTTTCCCTACTTCGCGCAAGAAATCTAGGTAATTTATATCCTTAAACCAATCATAGTTATCAACTAAGGTTGCCCCCTGACCCAAAATCTGCTTCATCTGCTCGCCAATGCACTTCTTATTATGCTCAACCTCATCAAGAGATTTCAGATCTCGCTCTCCGTTTTCCTTTGGGTCGCCAATCTGCCCTGTCGCCCCGCCCACCAAAAGATATGGCTCGTATCCATGCCGCACAAAGCACGCACACATCATCGCCGCCGCCAAGTTTCCAATCGTCAGGGAATCAGCCGAAGGATCCGCCCCCCAATAAAACTTTTTCGACGCTCTATTGTCAAGTTCTGTTGGATCTTTGATTGTTGTCTCGGCCGAGAATCCTCGCCAAATTAATTCCTCTGATAGTTTCATAATCTAATTATATCACCAAAAAGCCGAGTTACCATGCTAATATTTTTGCAGAATATACAAGAAAAACATAAAAAATATTGACAAAACAGCAATAGTATGCTACAATGGAAGTAGGCTCGCTATTCTCAGTTAGCTTGAGTACATTCTAGAAATAGTCCAAATTAACTTTGGATAGCTATGTCATGCCGATTCAGAAAAACAGAAAATCAGAAAACGGAGGGATTGAGAAAATGGAAAAAAGACAACGAAAGATTATCGTAATTGATGGCTATGGCGGTCTCAGTTATCCAATAGCCGTGACGGAAGAGATCGATCGTACACAGATGTACTTGGAGATTGCAAATAGACCCGTCATCGTCATATGTGGCAGGTGGACCAGCAAGAAAATGCGCCGAAGATTGCGCAAGCATGGCTGTGAAACTATTTTTCGCACAGATCTGACTGCCGAGCTCGAAAGTATGTAGGAGCGGGATACTCTTTACTGGGTAACCCATCATAATCACCGCGTTTTGAGAATTGAGTTCATTTAGGACTTTTTACAGCTCGCGCCTGCCAATAACTTGGCGGGCGCATTACCTTTTTGTTTGTTCTATAATATAATAGAAAAAATGTGGAGGAAACATGCCTGAAATCATTAAAAAACGCATTCTGAGTTTTGATATTGACCAAACTCTTAATATTGCCAAGACCCCTATTCCACCAGAGATCGCCGAAGTTTTGAAGGAGTGTCTTAAACATTTCGAAATCTGCCCTATCTCTGGCCAAAAATTCGAGCAGTTTCTTATTCAGATTGTCAACCCTCTCAAGACAGCTGGCGCTATGCCCGAAGATTTTGCCCATCTCCACCTCTTCGTTGCTCAGGGCACACAATATTATAAATTTCAAAATAACGATTGGCAACAAATCTATAATTTTCCGCTCCAAGATGAGGATATTGTAAAAATTACAACAGTTATCGAGGAATCCGCTAGGGAATTAGGCTTTTGGGAAGCCGACAAATTGGCTCCAGATGACGAAATTATCGAAAATCGCCTCTCTCAGGTTACTTTTTCTGCTCTCGGCCAAAAAGCTAGTACCGACGCTAAGTACGCCTGGGATCCAGATCTCAAGAAGCGCCAAGCCATCGTTGCCAAATGCCGTGACAAACTCCCCGATTTTCTCTACGAAATCGGCGGCACCACCTCTATCAATGTTGCTGCTCCTGGTATGAACAAGCGTTTTGGTATGACTCATCTCCTCGAGGAGCTTTCTGCTAAAAAATCCGAAGTTCTCTATTTCGGTGACATGACTCAACCTGGCGGCAACGATTATCCCGTCGTGGAAATGGGCATCGATACTATCACCGTTCGGTCTCATGAGGATACGCTCTATGCGCTCCGCGGCGTCCTTGGCATCATTAAATAACCAACAAAAATCCCCCAGCATATTTCCCGCTGAAGGATTCTCATATTTACCACTACCAGTACATTATGCCCCAGCATTCTTTCATTGAGGCTAATTTTCTCAGAGCTTCTCGCTGCGCTACGTTTGCGCTCTTGCTAGAAATAAACGCATTAACCTCTCAATTAAGCGACAAGCCGTAAATCTCCCTATCATTATCCATTATTAGTAGAGACTAGGCAGCGGAGGGACCAAGCGCTGACGCGGTCGCTATTCCAGTAGTTAGAGGGAATGACTTTTGCTTGTTCATACTGAAAGTAATATGCACCTCTTTCTGCACAAGCTGTTTTAGAACTGAAAAGACCACTAGAACCGTGCCACATGGCTGTATTGGGCCATATTTCTGTATCGCCGGCACGATTCAGAAAAAGCGGTGACAGGCTGGTATTGTGTGTGGCATTTAGCCCCTCAGGAAGTGTGACGCCTACGTTTGCATTGGTTGTTCCATCTTTATTATCATCGCTCACCAAATAGCACTCTTTCATCGAGAATATATCTCTCGTAATTTCACTCAGGGCTTTTTGCTATGCTATATTGACCCTACTATGACTAGATTAGATTGATCTTAACAAAATGAGCCTTTTCTCATTGTCTAAGAAGGTAGCACTACGTCTATATATTAGCATAGACGAATTAAATAAGAGTTTCTAAAACCTCGCCAACTGTGCTATAATAAGCATATGAAATCATATGTCGTGGGCAACTGGAAGATGAATTTCTCCGTGGGCGAATCTTCCGTCTATTTACATAAGCTTTTGCAGCGTACGCATGCTTATCGTGATATCGAGGTAATCGTTGCGCCATCTTTAATCGCCCTTCAACCGCTCTCTCTCCAGATTGATCGTAAGAAAATCCGTCTTGCTGCTCAAACTGCCAATCCCCACGATTTTGGTGCCTTTACTGGTGAAGTGTCTTTTACTCAGCTTCGCGGCATCGCGGATTATTGTATTATCGGTCATTCTGAACGTCGACATCTCTTTCATGAGAGCGATAAGCAAATTCGCTCGTCAGTCGCATCAGCGTTGCGTAACCAAATTACTCCTATCCTTTGTATCGGCGAGACCGACACCGAGCGCACTTTCGGCGAAACTTACGACGTCTTGCGCGACCAGCTCCTTGGTGGTCTTTCTGGAGTTTCTGCTGAGGATATCACTAAAGTTATCGTCGCCTACGAGCCAGTTTGGGCTATCAGTACTACTAGTGATGCTCGCCTCGCCTCACCAGACGAGATCGCATCAATTATTCAGTTTATTCGCCAGACCTTAAATGAGCACTTTGGCCAAGAAGTTGGCGAAAACATCCCAATATTATATGGCGGTAGCGTCAAACCTACTAATGCCGGAGCATATCTCACCGTACCTGGCGTCAACGGTCTACTCATTGGCGGCGCCAGTCTCATTGCTGACCAATTCACTGAAATTATCGAAATTGCAAAAAAGGTAAAATCGTAACACATGGACAAAACTGAGCGCCAAACTCAATCTCCAGAGATGGACAATTCCGCAACTTCTGCGGCCGAGTTTCTGACGCCCGAGTCGACTTCTACTCCTGTACGTTCTGCGAAGGATGCTATTAATGCTATGTATTCCAGTAAGTCCACGCGTCGTCTCAGTGATTATCTCGCTACCTCCGCTCAAGAGATGAATCTTTCCGATAAGCAAAAAACCTCTAATAATAAATCTGCCGCTAGCATGCACCGGCATTCCGCCGCTCCGCGCCGCCTTGAATCTGTCCGTCCGTCTGCCGCTTCGTTGCTTAAAACTGCCAACGGTCAGAATAAAAATCTGCGCTCCGTCCGTACCTCCCTTAAATTAGCCCCCAAAAAACCGCTTGTTGTTGCTCCGTCCAGTGTCAATCGTTCCGTGAGCGGTACATTACCCGCTGCACGCAACGTCATTCGCCCGCGCAAGGGTCAAATCAGCCTTTCAAGGGAGCTGACAAATCGCAGGCCTCAGGCTAGCAGCGCACGCAAAGCCGCCGATATGAAAACTGCCGCCGCGATTAACACCTTAAAATCCGCTGCCACCGCCGCCATGACTTCGGCCTCCACAAAAACATCCGTCACCAAGCCTACAGCGCCAACCTCTGGCGCCCGTCGTCAACGTGTATTCCAGGATGTCATTCGTCCATCTCGCCCTGCAGCTCAGCCTGCCACCTCGAGCCAGCCGTCTGCGCCGCAGCCTGTATCATCAGAAAAGCTCACCCCCTCGCCAGAAAAGTCTACTACTTCCGCAAAACCAGCGAAAAAGGATAAAACTTCAAAAGCCTCAAAAACCAAGCCTCTAGATTCTATCAAAAATCGTTTCCGTCTCGCTCCGAAAGGCTATGCTGCCGCAAACGCTTCCGAGGCTGACAAGGGTCGCCCGTATCGCGTAGAGGATTTCATGAATCCTAGCCATCCCGTCAAGGATTCTGTCAAAGAAACAATTCATTTTTACGGCATGACCGACGGCCCCGAACCCGCCGCGAATACTCAACTTTCCGATATTCCCATCTGGGCAAATCCTGATCCATCCGCCGCTCCGGCTGGTGCTGGCGATCTTGGTATTATTGAAGATTATCGCCCTCAATCTGCACCGTCAGCCGATTCCGAATCAAAGCCTGGCGACGACTCCGTATCCCAGCCTGCTCCAGACAATAACCGCTACGCCCTTGGCGGTGATTCACCTTTCTTTCTTAAATCGGTCACTGTCGAAAAACGCCCTCTCTCCGACGGGCCCACTCGCCGCACTCAAGAGACCGAAAACCCTATCTACGCTGCGCAAACTCTCGAGCAGCCCGTTAAGTCCAAAAAGAATATTTACGAAAAGAAATCCTCCAAATCTGCCAAAAAGTCCTCCAAAGCCAAAAAATCCGCCCCCGTCAGTGCCGAACCAACCGTCATCATTCCTGCTCGCCGTCGCTCCCATGGCGCATTGTTCTTACTGCTCTTGATTACTGTTATCCTTGGTGCAGTTGTTGGTGCTGCCGCTTATCTATTCCTGTTCCAATAAAAACACAGTGCTGCTTCTATATATGCTTTATCGGGAGCAAATCCGTAGAAACGATATTTACGCTGGACATTGAGTCCGTAAGAGTATCATTTTCGATAATAATGGTTTAATTTTTGCCACGTTTCACCAAAGTATGCTATAATAATCCACAGTAATCCACATGGTGGGATTAGCTCAGATGGTTAGAGCGTCTGATTGTGGTCCAGAAGGTCGCTGGTTCGATCCCAGTATCCCACCCCAGAGAAAAACAGACCCCTTAGGGTCTGTTTTTCTCTGACAAGAATTTTGCAGAGCGAGGGCTTATTTATGCTAGTAAATTAGCCTACGCTGCGCTAGAGGTATGGGTCTCCCTCCTGTAATAAATGCTAACTCGCCGTCTGAGCTCGTATAATCAGCCTTGACAATTCGTCAATCATGTAATATCATCAGCGAATAGAGATGACAGTAGTGCCTCTGAGCCAGACATTTTGGCTAAAGCGCTCGTCACGCTATGTAGCACGCGGGCCGCTTTTATGGGCCATATTTAATAACTGTCGCTCGTTTCGAGTCAAAATCGAGTTTCGTTAGCTCGTGATTTGCGGTCCGTTTGCCCGGTCCGTTAGCGTATTTCGCACATGCGCCAAGCTCAAAACTAGCCCCTGGGCTGACCACCCTCCCCAAAGAGGATTATCCCCGGCATTTTCCCGGGTCGCTAGTACTGGTTGCATTTTTGCCAGAAATCTAGTTATATCCTGCTCTGTTCTGCTCATTTTTTAGAGGAAGGAGGTGAAAAATCATCTAGCGTAGCAATATGTTTCCACCCTTTAAATCTCACTTGCAGCCAAAAGCAGCAGGGCATCTTTAGGGTTTTATGGGATCTCTCTGTACCTTAAGAAGCAAAATAAGGAATATCCGATCTAGGGCAAACTAAGTACGGATAATGACGAAAAGTTTTCTGGCTGCTTAGCCAAGACAACGTGCGCTCTGTCCGCTTGGCGGCCAGAATCAACAACCGCAAAACCTTTCAATTTTTACTCTTACGTCGCCTTATGAGCTTCCAAAAATGCCGCCCAGCTATTTCGGACGGCATTTTCCTTTGCTAAAATATCCTTTTTACGCCAACAAAACCCCGGGCAGGCTACTCGAAGTAGCCACCTTCTACCTTCCATTATAGCATACCATAAGCATTTTGTCAAGATTAATATGCGCATTGGTTTAGTGTAATAAACCTTATTCTGTCGATTTCTCTCATTTTTCTCAAAACTATGTTACAATACAACCATGCGAGTGTAGTACAGCGGTTAGTATGCAAGTTTTCCAAACTTGAGATGAGGTTTCGACTACCTCCACTCGCACCATATTAAAAAATGACCCTGTGGGTCACTTTTTAATATGGCTTAGGCTAGCGAAACAACGCCGGTTTCGAAATGTCGAGGATAGCGAGTAGAGAAAAAGCTTGCTTTTTCTCTCGAGCGACGCAGGCACTCACACCGCAGAATAGACACCGTTATTGAGGTAGTATTACTTTGTTTTAGGATATGTAGTAAAAATGTCCGATAAATGTCCGGATAGAATCGATTTTACAGAGGTCGTAATGTCCGGATAATGTCCGGATAATGTCCGAATAGTTATTTTTCTATGCCCCGGTCAATTAATCTGTATCTTGTGCCTGGCCCCGTCCCTTCTTTAATTAAAAGCCCTACATATAAGAGCCTACTCAGCTCTCGGCGTGCCTGTTTGTCATCATTTCGATTATTCATATGATTTAGTTCACAATATTGCTTATTGGATATTGAGCCGTTATTTTTTATGAATACTAGAGCATTTTTTTGCGTATCTTTTAAATTGCAATTTACTGCAATTCTTTCTACCCATTCTTTATCTCTACCAGAGTGAGGAGAAGAAAAATAGAGCGTGGCTTTAAAATCGCCAGAAATATTTTCAAATTTCGGATCCAAAAGTCCACGATTTCTTGCAGCCTGATAGATTGTTGGAATACCACGTGCAGTTTTATCTGTAATATTATATGCCTTAAGGAATTCGATTAAGCTTGGATTACGAGCTTTAGAGGATGCCTTTTCTAGGTCTTCTATTGCAATTAGACTTTCGCCCGGGTTAGACAGCTCTATACGATCGGCGTACAAGTCAACATTTACACAGGAACTCTGTACAAGATAATCCCGGTGAGCAAGTGCATTAGCCAATGCTTCACGCAAGGCTTCTTCTGGTAGGATATGCCTGTCCTCGCGTAGTCCTGTCTCTTTATTAAGAATAGCTTCTTTTGGTAATTTTGATTTAATATATTCAAAAGCTTGCAAAAATTGTCTGACAATGTCACCATGAAACTCTGTGCGATCTCGATAAATCTTGTCAAGGCTCTCCGTATCAACCTTACTAGTGCCAGGAAATACCTTAAAATCAATATAGATGTTATTAAGCGATTCGTCGATGACGGAGTCTTTTCCGAAGGCTACTAAGCCAAAAATCGTGAGCTTAGAATCTTTAAGCGCTTTTAGCTTCTTTAATTTTTCTTCCAAATTTGAAAAAGTAATATTTTTAAGTCCAGTTCGAGATATATAATCATCCAGTTTTTCTTTATCTACTAAGACGGTAAAATCCCCTTCCACGGTTTGATTTTCTCCGCCACCACTCGCTCCAGCAAATAAACTGCGCATTTCTTCATTCGATGCTAGAGTATTAGTTGAACCTTGACGCACATAAATCTTGCGCGGACCCGCCTTCTTGCTATAGATAGGCTTATTATATACTTCTAACTCCAATACGTGCACCTCAATATAACCGCTATTGCATATAGTTTTTACCTTTGGTTGCGTATTGAACTTACCTTTTATCAGTATGGACAAATCTTTCTGCAGTTTATCCAATTCCTTATTGTCTAGCCCGATAATATCTCCATTATCATTGACACCTAAATAAACTACCCCTCCATGCGTATTTGAAAAAGCAGCAATACTTTCCCAAAGGTCATCCAGCAAAGTAGCCGTTCTTTTACCTCGACATTCTTTAAATTCAGCCGCCGAATGCTCTGGGAATTTTATTCTCTTCATAGAGACATTATAACATCCTATAGGTGTCAGTTCTAAAGAAAAAGTGGCTCAGAGATTATCTCCGCTTATAAATAAAAATATAGTGGAATTAAGAGTGGGGAGGCACAACAAAAGAGCTCTAACTCTCTCAATCATTTGGCACCAATAAAACAACGCCACGCTTGCAGGGTATTTTACCACGCCGATCGCACCCCCACCCAGAACCCCACCATCACTACCCCACTACCACATTTTCCACTAATCTACCACCACCAAGCCATTATCATTCAGCTCTAGACTTTTTCTAAACCCCTTTTTCTACCCCAAACATAACCACAAAAAAGATATGCTAAAGTACTTGACTTTTATAACAATGTGTGATACAATGGAAGACAGGAACCTAAAGGGCAAAGTATAGCTGCCCTTCTGGGGCAGCACATTGAAAAAAGGAGGAATAAAAATGAGTTTTGGAAGCAGACTTAGAAGTTGGGTAGGAAGCGCAGACGATTATGAGCAATTCCAGAAGGAAAAGCTCCAGAGAGAGGCTGCAAAAGCTGCCCGCAACTCGAGCCAGAAAGAAAAACCCCAGAGAGGAACCGCAGGGCGTAACCCGCTCAGGCTGCCTCAGACGGATGACGAGCTCATCGGTGATGACGAAAGCTACGAAGGCTATTCTGCCGATGAGCAGGTTGTCTCGGAAAGTCCTCTCATGAGAAGGCAGCGCCGTGAGCCGGTTATTACGCTCAGTAACGCCACCTCAGCTCAGAATGAGGAGGCAGTCTCCAGATGGCAGCCCGATGCCGAAGCGCAGGGCGACCAGGATGCTCGGCAGGCAATTCTCCACGAAGAGCCTTCAGCTCCACTCGACGAGAGTGAGTATTACGATGCCGGCGAGTCTGATGAGGACGATGACGTTGTGTACTCTTATGGCGGCGACGCCGATGGCAGTGAAGACGCTGTCGAAACAGAATCCGCCGACCCTATTCTTACGGAAGAAACACCGCTGTATTATGGCGGTGGCTACGTGGATGAGGTAGAAACGGAGAACGCGGACGAGTCTATGTTTGTCGATCTGCGCCAGGACGATGAGTCCTACGGCGAGGAATCGATGGTGAGCGACTCTATCTCCAATAGCAGTGATGATGCTGCCGAATATTCCGAGGATGCTTATCCCGAATACTCTGGCGATGAGCCGGAGGGAGATGAGTATCTTAACGAAGGCCTCGAGCACAACGAGCCGGAATCATCCGATGATGGCTATGTTGATGCGGAAGATGCCGACGATGAGGATATTGACGACATCAACAACGAGCCGTCCATTACTCTGAACAACACGTATCGGAATATGGACGAGCTTAAGAAAGATGTTCCCAGCGGTGCCAATAAGGCAGATAGCCATGCGGCGTCCGGCAATGAGGATCCTCTCAACAAAAAGGCGCTCCTACATTCCGAGCTGCATGACGGCTATATTGTCTTATTCGACTGTGGCGGTACCTGGCAGTCTCTCCGTCAGTTGATGGAAGATGGGTACGCTTTTTCGGATATCCAGACATTTCCTATGATCGTGTGCAAATGCACGATCGACAGTCGTCTGTTAATCGCGCCCGAAGAGGTGTGTCAGGCAATCCACGCCATATTCTGGAACGATGTGGCTGCCTACGAGGGGATCTTAGATGGAAAGTCTCTCTCGGAGTTGCACCGTCGATACAAAGCTGGCGGTCAGATTGAGAGCATCTCTCCCGACGTCAATGATTATGTCGGTAATCGCGTCAGAATTGGCATGGTCACTGAGCCGAATCAGCAGTCTCGGTTGCGCACCCCCCAGCGGGGATCTCGGAATGTTCAGCAGGGCCAGCCGATTCAGCCGAGGAATAATCCTCAGCAGCAGGCGAAGGCTCAGCCGGAAAACGCTCCGGCGCAGCAGAAACCTGTGCAGTCTCAGCAGCCGAAGAACTCCCAGCAGGGAGTCGTGAATGGCAAGCTTCAGGGGGCTCGTCCGAGCAATCCTAAGCAGGCTAATGCACCTCAGCAGGGAAGTAGTCCTCGGCAGAAGAGCGCTCAGAAAAATCCAGCTCAGTCACCGGCAATGCAGCAGTCTCAGTGTAGAGACAACGCTCCGCAGCATCCAGCTCAGCCGAAACCTCAGCAGGAAAACACTCCGGCGCAGCAGAAGCCGCAGCAGGGAAATACCCAGCAGCAGCCTGTCAAGCAGCCGAATCGTGCTCCCGCCACTTCGACTCCTACCTATACCAGAGGTCGCCGTAATGGTCGCCTCAGGTAAATCTATCCACAAAGCCGCCTGGCTATACCAAAGGGCGGCTTTTCCCATGCCAAAAAAACATGCCAAATTTACCTCAAAACCCCGCCCACATTTTTAACCATAATCACAAAAGAAATACCCGTTTTTCGTCAAATCTCAACCACCTCTAACAACAAGCATTTTCAAGCCAAAAATTAGGCACTTTTCACCTCTGTTACATATCAATAAAGCTTATTTACATTGTGTTTATGGCTAACAGGTGATTTTAGTATTGACTTTTTCAATGATGTGTGCTACAATGGAAGCAGTCTGGAAGGATCGTAGGGAGCGGTTCGTCCAGAGGTCCATTTACAACCGAATCATCTCAGGTACAATGCCCATGATTTTTATAAAACATGTGGTTTGTGCCTGTTCATATAGATAGCTAATCTTCACATAGAAGGCGTGCGATTTCACGCCAACCCAGGTCAACGGACAGGGGTTGGTGCCCCCTGTTCATTTTTTAAGAAACCTTTATATAGATTAGATGAACTGTTTTCAAAGAAAATGTAGAAAGGAGGGTAACATTATGACGAATGGATTAATGTTACTGGACAATATGGCTCCCATAGCGGCGGCCATTGAAATTCCGCAGGCGGTGAGGATTCTCTTCTTCATCTTTGCCGTGCTAGCAGCAGGTGCGACCGTATTTTTCGGACTCGTACTATGCAACACTGCATTCCGCCAGCATAAAATGAGGGAGGCCGGTCTGCGCCGCAGCGGCTATGTTCTGTTGTCACTGGTACTCTGTATGATCGGCTTCTGGGCCTTTACGGCTAGTGGCAAGGCAAGCGACAGTGGCGACGACGCACAGGATTCGGTACCGGTGATAGAAGAAACAACCGAGCCGACATCCGATCCTGTTATAATTCCCGAGGGGACTGAGTCTCCTGAGCCTTCGGCCGAACCGGAAGAAGAGGAAGAGTTTGCAGAAGGTCAGTTTGCTGTTGACCTCAATGAGGACAATCTGGCACTCTGGCTGGCTGAACGCTTCGGGGAGGATTTTGATCTGTACAAAGACGTACGGATGAATCCGTCCAAGGACTTCTACACCGGGCAGCGGCAGAAACGTATCGACGCTGCACGTCAGGCTATGCAAGCCTGGTACAAGAACGATAAACTCGACGGGTTTACCGACCCAGTTTGGTTCCCGCTTGATGAGTTTATCGAGGCCTATAAGAGTAGCGAGTGGAAAAAACTCGACTCTGACGGCAGAAACGAGGTTTTGGAGAGGCTGGTCAGAAACCCGGTCTATCTGGAAATCCTGACCGATCCGTACTACTGTGACATGTGGTTGCAGTGGATCCAGGAAATCGACCAGCTGCATGGCAAGGGCGTTCTGCTGAAGCAGAACGAAACCTGGCTACCCGAATTCATCCAGTGGATGGATGAAGTTTATGGAGACATCGAGAAACATCCTTTTGGTCTGGGCAGTTGCTATGACCCTAAAGGAGAAGACGACCCGCTCGTGTTGCGCTCGACTTATGTTTTAGGCGCAGCAAGGGTCTGCATCTTGCTGGACTGCTTCGAATGGCAGCTTAGCAATCCGGTTCAGTCTCCGACGTCCATTCGGCACTGGAGGTCACCTGAATGTGCTGATCCGAACTTTATTCGGACAGTCATGGTAACAGATCCGGAGGAACAAGAGTCTGAGCCGGCGGTTATTCTGCTGGCCAACTATAAATCCGGCAATACCGGAATTTATGGTGGTGTCAATGTTTTCGACGGCCGTGGGGAAATTTTCAAAATCCCCGAAAAGAAGGTCGAAGAAACTCCGACGCCGACAAGTAGTCCGGCTCCAAGGAAACCGAATAAGACTCCGAAGCCGCCAGCGGCGACAACGCCTCCTGCGGCGACAACACCGCCCGCAGCGACAACGGCGCCTCCAACGGCTACGCCCACAGCGAGCCCGACGGCACCGCCTCCGACTGCTAGTCCTACGGCGCCTCCAACGGCTACGCCCACAGCGAGCCCGACGGCACCGCCTCCGACTG
>CAPNAV010000019.1:0-861 GCA_948663575.1 uncultured Candidatus Saccharibacteria bacterium | reverse complement strand
CTAGTCCTACGGCGCCTCCAACGGCTACGCCTGCGCCGACCAAGAATCCTGGCGGCAGCAATGGGAATCAGAATCCCAGCCATCCCGGTGGCGACCGACCCGGAACAGATGGTACTGGAGACTTCCAACCGACAGAGCCGCCTCAGATCGTGACTCCTACGCAGGGGCCTGCTCCCACTCAGAAGCCGACGCCGGCTCCTACGAAGCAGCCGGTCAACGCAACTGAACCTGGAAGCAGCTCTGGCACGGGAGGTGAAGATCCTTCCGAGGTCACTGGACCTGGTAACGTTAATGGTGGCACGCCGCCACCATTAAACACGCTTCCTCCCCACAACGGTACTATTGCAGGGGATCAGGATGGCAACGGAGAGGATACCAGCGATAAACGGGACGAAAACGCCAATGATGGCGAAGTTGAAATGCCCGATTTTGAAGATTAGCAATTTCCCTAGGGGCTTCGGCCCTTGGGGATCCCAAAACTATAAGCACCTTTATATATCCCTGGGAGCTTCGGCTCCTGGGGAATTCAATGATTTTTGAACGGTAATTGTATTTGAGATGATTCGGTTGACGGACTGATGGAGTTTAACAATTTGGACCAGAAAATATCAACTTTAATCATACGGTTTATCAAATTAATCTTTTTGAGAGGAGATTATATGAATAAAATCAAGACTTCCCTCGCGGTGGCAGCTGGTTTCGCTACTATCGCAGGTGCTGTCGCCGCTCCGACTTACGTGTCGGCTTGGGGTGACAATGCGGGTGGTCGTAAAAGCTATACTATTGAGGAGATTAATAGTGGTGCTATCGACGACAAAATCGTCTTCAACTCAATCAGTGATGGCGTTGATGGTGACGAGA
>CAPNAV010000018.1 GCA_948663575.1 uncultured Candidatus Saccharibacteria bacterium | reverse complement strand
TCTAGCTAGCGCGCATAAGCATGCGCTAGTAGCAGGAATTATGCAACAAGACCAAATCTCTGTATTACCTCTTGCAAATCTCAGCATTTTTGCTATAATCAGAGCAGTTCAAATTAACGAAAGGAAGCAAGCCATTAGTAAGACATCACGCACCAAACTCAACGGAGAAATTCGTTACCCACAAGTACGCGTAATTGGATCTAATGGAGAACAGCTCGGCATTATGTCGAGTCGCGACGCGCAACTTATCGCTAAAGAACAGGGTGTCGACCTAGTCGAAATCGCATCTAATGCAAACCCGCCCGTCGTCAAAGTCATCGATTGGGGTAAATATCAATACCAAAAGATGAAAGAAGAGGCTAAAAATCGTAAAAAAGCCCGCGAAAAACAATCCGAGCTCAAAACGATGAAAATCGGTCTCAAAATCAGTGACAACGACCTTAACATTAAAGTCCGTAAAATTCGTAGCTTTCTTGAAGATGGTGATCGTGTCAAAATCATGATTGTTTTTCGAGGTCGCGAAATGACCCATAAAGAACTTGGTCAAACTATTCTTGACAAAGTGCTGGCTCTCATTTCCGAAGAAATCGACATCGTTCAAGAGGGTAAAGCGCAATTTGCTGGACGCAATCTATCAATCGGAATACGGAAGAAGTAATTTCCTACTTTCATGGTTCCCTGATCGCACATTTATTTATTAACCCGGATTAGTCGAATTAGCACTAACACTTTCCGAGTGCTAAAGCACTCTAGTATATAGCCTGCTAACTCCCTCATCCATAACAAAAGGAAATCATATGCCAAAGCTAAAAACGCATAAAGGCACTGCGAAACGCATCAAGATTACCGGTTCAGGCAAACTTGCTCGCGAACGCGCCTACGGCAATCATATTCTTGCCAAAAAATCTAAAGCCCGTAAACGCAACATGAAAACTGCTGCTTTCGTTCAAGGCAAAATTGCAAAAAATGTTAAGAATGCATTAGGAGTTTAATTATGAGAGTAAAACGTGGTGTGCCTGCTCGGGCAAAACATAAGAAGATTTTAAACTCCGCCAAGGGGATGCAACATTACCGCACCCGTAGCTTCCGTCTTGCAAAACAAGGTGTTATTAAATCCCTTCGTTATAGCTATCGTGATCGCCGCAATCGTAAGCGCGATCTTCGCGCGCTCTGGATTACCCGTATCAATAATGCTTCTCGCGAACTCGGCCTTTCTTATTCCCAACTCATGGCCGGACTTAAGCAGAAGAATGTTACAATCGACCGCAAGATTCTTGCTGAATTAGCCGTAAATCAGCCAGAAGCTTTCAAGGCAGTCGTTAATACTGTAAAGGAGAACAAATAATGGCAATTTGTGAAATCAGCGGCAAGGGAAAAATGTACGGCCACAACGTCTCTTTCTCACAACGCAAGACCCGCAAAGTCTTCAAGCCAAACGTTCAGAAAAAGACCTTAGTAGTTGATGGTCACAAAATCAAAGTCAACGTCGCTACTTCAACCCTCCGCACACTCAAAAAGAAGGGATTAGTCAAAAAAGCGGCTTAAAAATTAAACCTAGCTACAACAAAAAATCCACTCAAGTGAGTGGAATTTTTTGAGCTCTCAATAAGCCGGGTTCTGTAATCCTCTCTCTCGAGAGAACCGGCAACCATCTATCTACGCAATAAATTGCTCTATTGCTCTAGCGGTGATCGTGCATCCTCGAACTAAGGTATCTAGCACTCCTTGCAGCCAGTAGGGTTTGCCCCCACCATATGTCACCATACAGTGCTGTGAGCTCTTACCTCACTCTTTTCACCATCTCCAGAAAACTGGAAGTTTATGTCTCTGTGGCACTTTCCCTACTCTCGCGAGCGGTCGCCGTTAGCGACTACTGTGTCCTATGCTGCCCGGACTTTCCTCTTGGAACCCCAAGCGGTTGCCTTTCAAGCTTATCTTTATTGTAACATACAAAATATACTTTGCCAAGTATCGCCCTCAATTAGCACACCAAAAACCTCACTAGAACAAATTACTCCACAAAAGGATCGTATTATTTCTATTTTTAGCTATCAGGAACCCAACCAAGCAGTTCTTATGATGGAGCCAGAACTGTCATTAATCCCCCCGCTGTCTAGTCTCTACTAATGACAAGTTAGCAAAACATTAATTAATAGCAAAAAACAAAAACTGCTTACAAGTCAACATTCCAAACGACCTCTCAGTCGACTTTACTCAACTAACAAAATTAAAACCACTCACCAAAAAACTCTAGCTCATCCACTCGACCCCAAGCATTAGCACTATCGAGAGCTAACTGCCAAATTCATCACCATTCAAGCATTAGCACTTTCAAAACCAGAGTGCCAACACTTCCATCTATTCTGCAAACTGTCGATCAATCGCTAGATTCGCCTGCTGATCCGCTCTAGTATTCTGCTCTCGCATCACATGAGTAAACGCACAAGCCTCAAAATTCTTTAATAATTCCCTAATATCATCGTAAATTGCCAGCAAATCTCGATTCTTAATCTTATAAATCCCTTTCATCTGATTCACTAACATCAAATTATCACTCACAAACCTAACAGATTTCAAGCCTAATTCAATCGCTTTTTCACAACCTTCTTTAAGGGCATAATATTCCGCTACTCGCGACGTTGCAAACCCAATAAACTCACCCCCAGCCACCAAAGTCGTACCATTTTCGCTTACAATATAATAACCAATGCCCGATGGACCAGGATTGCCCCGACTTGCCCCATCCACATACACTGTCGCACTGTGCGCCACCTCTTTATAATTAAAGCGCGCATGTTCTCGCTCCTCAATCTCCAGCGCCGCAATACTCGCCTCATCCAACCGATAAGCTTCAACTTCCTCTGGCTTGATAAACTTATATGCCGTATATCTTTCTGAAGGAACAATCTTCGTATCTTTAGGAAAAGTCACATCGTAAATAATATATAAATTACTCAACTGGCTCGACCCGTTCGGAGCCACAAAAGTAATCACATCCTTGAGTGTAGTCTTATCCGCTAACTCTACTCCCAAATACTCCTCCAGCATCCTGTCCATCGCTTCTTCTGGCTGTTCCCCAAAATTGATCTTACCAGTTGGCAATTCCCAAATCGGCGCGCTATCAGCTCGCCCTTGAGCCCGTTTCATAATCAAAATCTCGCGCTCTTTTTGAACAATTCCAGCTACTCGTACTCGTTGTTTCACGATATTTTCCTAAATAAACCTTTTCTGACCTACCACTATTTTGACTTATTATACTATACTTTTACGAAAACGGTATAGTTTTGAGCGTAATAAAGCTTCGCAGAATAAATCATGATATAATCTCTAAATGCATCTGAAAATACCGTTCTCTTGCAGTATTTACTTCTAATACGAAATTAATCAACAACGCTCTATAATGAAAAAACATAAAACTGGCTTCAAAATTAGTATATGTCCGAATTTACGCAATGAAATTTTCTCAAAATCACCCACAAGACAATCGCTAAAATACGCCAGAAAATGTTGTAATTTTTACAACACCTTCCTCTTTAGCAAACCTCAACCACTGAACAATCACTGCTCTTTAATAAGCTAGTAGAGTCCGAGTCTCAAGATTTTTAGCGAGATAATACAAGGCAAAAACGAACCGTGGAGATTGATTACAATTTTTGAGTGAGCTAATACAAGACAATTACGAGGAGCACAAGCGAGCCGAGTCTCAAGATTTTTAGCGAGATAATACGAGGCAAAAACGAACCGCGGAGGGAGACGTATTACTAATACGGCGACCGAGCAGTGCAGTTTTTAACAAAGTAGTATCCGCTAAAAACTTGAGACCCCAGTGACGATGTTTTCCCTGTAGTATATAAACACAGGTGGGTAAAATCTTATGCGCATTTCCACGGAAATAACGCCACGAAATCCCTAAAACATGATTATTCAGGAAAATCATGCCGCCACTAGGGTTACTTCCATTATATCATACTCTCTACTATACCCCTAAAAAATCCCCACCATCCATCGAAATGCCATCACCAATCCACCCGTCGTCCATCCAATCACCGCAGAAAAGAAGCTCGGAAAAATCAACAAAATCGCAAACACTATCAATACTCCATACCGCTCCAGTTTTTCCATCATCTCTCGCACTGCATCTGGCGCAATAGCATATAACACTCTTGATCCATCAAGCGGCGGAATCGGAATTAAATTAAACACTCCTAGCGCTATATTCACATAAACCATGTTCAAGACAATCTCGCCCCACAACCCATAATATATTTCACTCCCCGCCAATGGCCCTGTCGTCTCCAGGTAAAATCCCCCAGTTACATATCCGATAATATAAAAAATACACGCTAGCAAAAAATTCATCAGCGGCCCCGCCACCGCAACTAACGCCATCCCCCAAACGCCATGCTTTAGCTGTCGTGTATCCACTGGCACCGGTTTCGCGCCACCAAAAATCACTCCCGCATTCGACAAATAGAGCATTACTGGCACTAAAATCGACAATATTGGATCAATATGTTTTATTGGATTCAGAGTCAACCGCCCCTCATCCTTTGCCGTCGTATCTCCCAGCCAATACGCCACCAAACCATGCGCCAACTCATGCAAAATCATCGACCCCAGCAACACCCCTAAAATCACTATTGTTCCTACGATATCCACGTCGCGTCTCCTAAGTCAACGCCACGACTTCCATCGCCGCCGGCAAAGCTTCCCTGTTTTTCAGCTTAAATTTCTTCTCAGCTCGTGGCGTTAGCTTCAATTCCGTCACCATTCCATCCACATTCCCCATCACAATCACCACTTTCGGATCAATCTCACGCACCGCTCGCACCGACGACGTACATAGCACATCCGCCACGCCCAGCTCGTCTAACGCAACCGCCTCTTCAACTCCTCCGATAATTCCGATATGCACATTCCCCACCAGCACATCATATACTGTACGATCACTCGACGTCGCAATTCCCCGAATCGCCACATCCCCAATCTCAAATTCCCCTGGCCCCACAATCGCCCCAACATCCAACTGCGCGTCCACTGTTTCTGTCGCCACATCAAATTTTACCGTTGCTTTTTTTGTCGTTAGCACGATTTCATCTGGATTTTTACTTTCAATTTCAAACATTTTACCTCCTTTATCAGTTTTAATACTCTACTATCGCATCGCCTTTTATAATTGCCTCTGGGTCATATAATTCCGAAATATCCATCTCTAAAATATCCATCACAAACCGATCTTTCACGCTCTTCCTATACAAGAAATCATCTCTCGCCAAAATCACATAATCCAGCGGTTTCCCCTGTTTTTGCTCCACTACTTCCGCCCAGCGCGTCAATTTCTTCGTTCTATCATCACCAATAATCAATAAATCAATCCCATCCTGCCCAGGCGCCCGATTCATCAACGCCATCCCACGCAGATATTTTGTCACAGGTTTAATATATTCATCCCAACTGCTCGACGGTTTTCTAATCACTGGCACCCTTGCCGCCCCAGGGGTCACTGCCGGTTTTTGCCCAAAAATCTCCTGAAAAGCATGCGCATAAGGATGTTTCATATTCGCCGCGTAATATACTTTATTATCGAAGGTTTCATTCCGCACAATCCCAATACTCTCCAGATTCATCAATTCCCGACGCACAGAATTGATCTGTTCCTCAATCACGCGTGTAATCTCTCTCACATAAAAGGATTTATTCGTATTTGCAAAGAAAAGCTCCAAAAGTTTTGCCCTAGTCTTCGATCCGAATAATTTTTCTATTGGCACATTATTTTCTTTATTCATCCTGAATACATTTTACCACATTATCCCTTATCTCATCAAGTGACAACCAGTTAATATTTTTATTCCGCTTGAACCACGTCATCTGTCGCTTCGCTAAGTGCCAATCATCGTACACGAACAGTTCCTTAGCCTTTTCCAAACTATATTCCCCCTGTAAATACCCCCATGCAAACTGATAAATATTACTCTTCATCGCCTGACTTCCCCAACCATATTCCTGAACTAATTTTTTAGTCTCCTCCAGCAATTCCTGAGTAAATAATTTATCCGCCCGCTGAGTAATTCTCTTTCTCAAGTCATCGCTCGACCACTTAATTCCGAAGAGTATAAAATCTTTGTTCAACTCTTCCCGATCCGTCTGCAGCCTTTTGTTCTCATCGCCAAACTGATAATCATACACCAACGCATCAATATACAACCCTGTCCCTCCTACTACCATAGGCAAATTCCCCCGTTTCTGAATCTCTGCTATCTTCTCTTGTGTATATTTTTTCCAATCCGCCACCGTGAAACGCTCCCTCGGGTTCACTAAATCAATCCCCCAATGTTTCACCCCTTGCTGTTCCTCCAGGCTCGGTTTCGCTGTTCCAATATCCATTCCCCTATAGATTGCCCGCGAATCCGCCGAGATAATCTCCGCCCCCTCATAACCCACCTTTCCACCACTACAGATAGCCCCCTCATTCGAGGAGTTATTCCCTCCATTGTAGCACACATCATCTTTTTTGTCAAGCATAACCGCTTTACTATCACCTTTACCAGCCAAAACCATCCCCTTAGCTTCCTCTCCAGCCATCCCAGAGAGTCTGTCCAGCTCTTTCGCTATCTCTATCGCCACCCCAGTCTTACCTGACGCCGTCGGCCCAACAATCACCACTACCATTTCATGTTCCCAAGTCCGGCACCATCACCACAACTATCTCTCCGCTCTCTGTTCCAGCCACCCCTTTAGCTCATCCAGCTTCACTTTTTCCTCCCCTTCACGCGTCCGCACGCTTACTACTTTCTCCGCTGCATCTTTCTCCCCCGCAATCAAGACCACCGGGATTTTCATCTCCGTCGCACGTTTAATCTTCTTGCCTAGCGAATCATCACTCCAGTCAATCTCATACCTCAGCTCATTCCCCTCGAGTGGCACCTCCAGTACGGTCTCCTTTAGTACCTTCTCCACCTCTTTCACATAGTCCCCCACCTTATCATTCACTGTCAGCACGCGCACCATCTCCGGCGCACACCACATCGGCAACCACCCCGCCGTATGCTCAATAAACACGCTCATAAACCGCTCAATCGACCCAATCAAAGCGCAATGCACCATAATCGGCGTCTTCTTGATGCCATCTTTATCCACGTATTCCAAACCAAACCGCTCCGGCATCGCATAGTCAAGCTGCACCGTCGCCAGCTGCCATTCTCTCCCCATCGCATCCGTCGCCATGAAGTCCATCTTCGGACCATACATCGCTGCCTCGCCTTCCGCCACAAAGTAGTCCATCTTAAATTCATCTGCCATTTTCTGAATTGACTTCTGCGCCTTCTCCCACATTTTCGCATCACCAATATATCCATCCCCGTCATCACGGAAGCTCAAGCGCAAAGTCAGTTTCATTCCCACGTGATTGTATAAATCTTTCGCACTCTCAATCAGCTCCCCAAACACCTGCTCCACTTGGGTTTCCGTACAGAAAATATGCGAATCATCCTGCGTAATTGCACGCACCCTCGACAAACCGCCCAGCTCCCCCTTACGCTCATCGCGATAAACCATCGTGCTTTCCAAATATTTCACTGGCAGTTCCTTATAACTCCTTGGCACACTCGCAAAAATCTGACTATGATGCGGACAGCTCACCGGCTTAATTGCCAAATGATCTCCACTTTCCGAGCTCGTAAACTGCAACATTTCTGGGAACTTTTCATAATGCCCTGAAGTCTTATAGAGATCGATATTCGTAATATGCGGAATCGTCACCTTCTTATAACCACAGCGCAACCGATACCCCTGCGTCAACTCATTCAGTTTATCCCTAAGAATCGTTCCTC
The DNA here is from genome assembly GCA_948663575.1 of uncultured Candidatus Saccharibacteria bacterium. GTDB lineage: Bacteria > Patescibacteriota > Saccharimonadia > Saccharimonadales > Saccharimonadaceae > Nanosyncoccus. Next base: position 11,053 of record CAPNAV010000018.1, on the reverse strand, counting down.
TCGGCGTAAAAAGCGGCAACCCACTCCCCACGAGTTCCGAAAAGCAGAACAAATCCAGTTCCTTACCAAGTTTTCGATGATCACGCTGCTTCGCTTCTTCTTGACGTTTCAGATAGTCATTCAATTCATCTTCCGTCTCAAAAGCTAGCCCATACACCCGCGTCAGCATCTCACGTTTTTCATCGCCACGCCAATACGCCCCTGCAATCCGATCTAATTTCCAGGCACCAATCTCTTTCAAACTCTCCACATGCGGCCCCTTGCAAAGATCTGTAAATAGCACTTCCCCACTCTTCGGATCCTTCAAATCATAAAGTGTAATCACAATATTTTCAATGTCGTTAGACGAAGAATTATCAGAATCATTTTTAGAAGACCTACCAGAATTGCTCCCTAAACTATCCTCAGACGCCCCGTCAGACGGAGTGATCTCGGAGCTAGTTCGATGAGAATCCGAAGCGCAGAAGGAGCTGGACTTAACGTCCTGCGACTGAGCACTGGAGGATTTCGACAAAGAAATAGCCCGAGAGAACCCGTCTGCCAACAAATCTCGGATCAATTCAACCTTATACCCCTGCCCACTCTCTTCTGCCCACTTCAGCGCTTCATCTCGACTCACCTCGCGTCGTTCCATCACGCATCCTCGCGCAATAATCCCCCGCATCTTTTTTTCGATATTTTTCAAATCATTCTCAGAAATTTTTCCCCCCTGAAAATCCATGTCATAATAAAATCCGTTCTCAACCGCCGGCCCTACCCCAAAAGTTGTTGTCGGATAAAGCTCCCGCACCGCTGCCGCCAAAACATGGCTCAAACTGTGACGCATTTTTTCAACTTGTTCGCACATTGCTTTATCCTTTCTCTGGGCTGCCCCAGTTTTATTACCTCTATATTATAACATACATCCATCCTCCATACCCAAACTCCGCCCAATTCCCTCTTTTTATATAGAAATATCACCTTGCGCCATTTTCATCGCAAAATAACTTTTTTACAAGTTCTACGATTTTTACACTTTTTCGCATTTTCGTGCTATAATAGCAAAGTTACTTTTTATAAGTACGTATCGCTATTTTAGTATAAGTACAGATACGGGTCGCTAACTCAGTTGGCTAGAGTGTCTCGTTTACACCGAGGAAGTCGGGGGTTCGAATCCCTCGCGACCCACCAGAATAATAACTCTACATCCGTAGAGTTATTATTCTGTTTACATACCACAAAAAGCCACCAAGCCTAAACTCAGTGGCACTACTCAGGAGGAGTAATAAACACTTCAAACATCAATCGTATACGTCAATCATGCTCTATTTCGTTCACCGGTTTTTCACCCGTCACCAAATACGAATAGTCCTGCGCATCGGGCGGATTCACATAATTCTCATCCGTCAATCTCACTTTATAGACTGACGCCAAATTATAAAGCACATTTCTGATATTCTCCCGATAAATCCACAGTAGCGGCGTCAAATCCGAATATTTTAACTTCGCTTCTCTTATCACCGGCATCCTCAGCAAATCCGTTTCCACTATATTCTTCCGAATTTTATCATCCGAGAATACTGGTATCATGGTCGATAAATTATGCTGCATATCGCCACATTTACAAAGAATCGACCGCCAATTCTCCAGCAATTCGTTCGAATATCGCCGTTTCTGTTCGTATTTCGTCTCAATCAAAAACCTCTCTGCCACAGTCATATATTTTACACCAATTAAGACTTTATCAGAAAACGGCATCGACTCCACCTTAATTCCTAGCTCTTCCGGTACATCATGCAGCAAATACGTCGCGATAGTGGCATCATCAATCAACGGTTCACCCTTCGCATTTGTCGCCAGCGCCCTTAGCGATAACGCATAACACACCATACTCAACGGATGCGTCTCATACCTTTGACCATCATCCCGAATATGTGTCGCGTGCGCCTCTCTCATATACAACAGCGCTCGTACACTTTCATGCATTCCTGCACCAGTCAGAAATCCTTTGACATAAGTGTACATCTTATCCGCCGGGAAAATTCTCCCATAACGACCTTCATTGATTGCATTCGGTGCTAATCTAGCCATGCTTTTGTCTCCTCTCTAAAGACCCTACTCCTCCCCAGTAATACCCATTATTATACACCAAATTCTCTTTTTCACCTATTTCAGCAAAACAATCATACAATGATCGTTGACCTTATTTCATTCCCGTAGTTCATTCTTTCAAAAGCGCCTTACACCTTTCCATTTATCATACCTCTCTTATTTTTAAAAATTCCTCAAATTTCCTCAGTTCCCCTCTTTACAATTTCCGCTAAATTAGATATAATCAATCAAAGATAATATATTATAAGTTAACTCAAAGGAAATTTTAATGCCGATTATCAAATCCGCAAAGAAGGCTGCTCGCCAAGCCGAAAAGCGCACCGCTCACAATCAACAGATTAAAAAGGATATCAAAACCGCTCTCAAGGCTTTTAAAGAGAATCCTGTTGCCGAAAATCTTGCTAAAATTCAATCCGAATACGACAAAGCCGTCAAAAAAGGTTTGTTGAAGAAAAATACTGCTTCTCGCCGTAAAGCTTCTCTTGCCAAATTCGCCAAAGCAGCCAAAGCCTAATCTATCAAACATCAAACGCAAAACACCCGCCCAAAGCGGGTTTTGCTCTATCTATCTAACCCTCAGTTTCTGCTTTTCTTAGCTCGCGCTCGTTTATTGTTACGTTTCTTTTGAACTTTTAACTCCTTAACATAGCCAATAATCGAGGCGATCAGCATTCCTAACTCGCAAAGTACCCCAAATATTGATAGAATTACCCCATTATACGACATCCAGCAAATCGCTACTGGAATCCCCAAAAACTTATACACTTTCGTACTCTTTTGCCAAATCGATATTTCATAAAGCACCGTCGCCGCCACCGAAAGCAAACTTAGCGGCCCGTCATAAGTCAACCAAGCCAACAGTGCAATCATCGTCAAAACCACCACAAGCACTACATAATCGCGCCCATGCAAAACGCTTCGCTCCTTCTCACTATGCGCGTGCTCATCCCAAAGATAATAAAAATTCGCCAGCAGTATTACTACCGACATCGCCAACCCCAAATCTGCCCCTAGAAGAATATACGCCACAATTCCACATGTCATTGATATGATATCTAACGACACTACAAGACGCCGGTTCTTTGCTAAATACGACGCACCTAATAGCCCGTACTCCGCTACTGTAAAAATCTGCGAGAATATATAACTTATGCTAAAATCCATAACACCATTGTAACTCACACTGGCATTTTAGTAAAATTAATTTTTATTTAACCCTAGCAAAAACCCTTTCACTAATATCCATGGATCTATTGCTGTCGTCTTCATCTGAATATCTAATTCCGCCATTTTCTTTAAAATTCTTCGTTCCCATGCACCACCTCCAGACATCTCAAACTTTCTCAACATTTGCGTCACTAATAGACCAAAAAACATATACGGATCTTGCTCATTTTCTATTCTCTCTATCTCTCTTACCGCTCGTTCACCATCACGAAACGCCGTATCTAGAACTCCAAATACTAAATTTGCTTCCGGTTTCTTCATTTCCGCAAATTCACGCATTTCCACCCCCACCTTCACTAACACCTTATACGTTGTTGATCTCTTATCAATCTTTGGCTCCCATACAATTACCTCATGTTCAGTTGTCAAATACTCTGGCAATTTCCCCCATACACTTGCATTTTCAGTTAAGTTCTTGAGTAATATCATTCTCCGTTCAGTCTCAAAAAGTGACGTCCCCATAAAAATACTCGGCAAATCCCCCTCCGTCAAATTTTCACCCTCAAAAATTTCATAGCACTCTCCCAAATCCAATTTAATCGCCTCCTCCGCCGCCCTGCGATTTTCTCCGTAAAAAATTTTTAGCATTCACCCTCGCATTCACCCGGCTCTAGAGGTATTGTTGCCGAGGATGGCTTTAGCGTCGATGAGCTACAAGGCGACTCTGAGGAACGCAAGGGAGCTGTACTCAAAGTACTGCTCCCGCGTACCGGAGGAGTCAACGCCGTAGATCGCGACGATAAACCATCCTCCCCCCTCTCTTGGCATCTTGGACAATAATGCGTCCCCCTCCCCCCAACCTTTGTCTTTAAAATTATCTCCCCACACCTATTACATGGTTTTCCATCTCTTCGAAAAACTTGCGCAAACATTTCTAAATAATCCCCCGTCGTTCCATCCGGACGCACATAAGTCGCCATAGTCGAACCTCCCGAATTAATCGACTCGTCCATCACTTTTCTTGCCCCCTCCAAAATCTTCCCCACTTGCTCCTCGCTCAACTCCCCCGCTTTTCTAGCTGGATGTATCCCCGCATAAAAAAGCGACTCGTCCGCATAAATATTCCCTATTCCCGCAATCACTTTTTGGTCTAAAACCACCACTTTAATCGGAGCCTTGCTATGCCGCTGACATTTTTCATAAAGCTCCTTCGCCGTCATCTCCCAAGGCTCTTTAGCTAATTCCGCGATAAATTTTTCTCGTTCCACATCCTCAGTAGGTAACACTTTTACAAATCCAAATTTTCTCTGGTCATTAAAGAACAACTTCCCCTTTCTGAACACAAAAGTTACTCTGGTCTGCTTATTAGGTAAATCGTCCATAAAATTCTTACTCGGATGCCCAGCCGCAAACTGCAATTTATCTAAACCATCCTGTAACGCCGATTCTTTTCGTATAATACCCGCATCTACCAAGCGCGCATCCCGCCAAATCAACTGTCCCGTCATTCTCAAATGTATCATTAATGTATTTCCATTCGAGAGATCAATCAAAAGCGCTTTTCCTCGCCGCCGAATCTCCACCACTGTCGCTTCTTCTACGTCATTCACTTTCCCCTGAAAGGCTTTAGTAGTATTCTCATCTATTTTCACCTGAACAATTTTTTTATTCAAAATGAAATCTCGTAATCCCCTCCGAACTGTCTCTACTTCTGGTAATTCTGGCATAATATCCCTATTATACACCTCCTCATCAATATCTAGCTCAGAAATCCACACATCAAGATATCATCTAGACCCCAAACAACATTAGCGCGTGTTATAATGTTACCATGAAACCGCGCACTCTCATCATCACTATCATTAGCATTATTGCAATTTCCATTGTCGCAGCTGGCGGATTCTTTATCTTAAGTCAATCACAATCCACCCCAGAGGCAACCCCAAAGCTTCTCAACCAAAGCCCCGCAACCCCTGGGGATCAACCTCCTTATAATTTTGATTATTCCTGGGCTGACACTACTCCTTATATCGCTCACGCCTTCGGCGGTATTCTTGGCGATATTTATACTAATTCATACGAAGCCTTTCTCCTCAATTATCAGCTCGGCCATCGCGTTTTTGAAGTCGATTTCTTACTCACCGATGATGGTCAGATGTATGCCGTTCACGACATAAATCAATGGCGCGAAGAAGCTGGCATCCCTGACGATACATCCTTTACCTCAGAAAACATTGCCTCCGCACTCATAGCTGGCAAATATCATGCCGTCGACATCACGCAGCTTATCGAGTTTATGCACGAATATCCAGATATCTATATAGTCACCGACACCAAACATACCGAACCCGACCGCATCGCCACCGAGTTCAACCACATCATCGCTGCAGCCACCGACATTGACAACTCAGTGCTCGATCGCTTTATTGTACAAATTTATTACCCAGACATGCTTGATCAAGTTATGACTTTTTATCCCTGGAAATCCGTTATTTACACTCTCTACGCCGACCCAAATTGGACCCCAGAAAACGTCATCGAATTCGCAAAATCCTCCGGCGTTAACGTTATCACTATCTGGGAAGGTCATGCCAAAGAGGATATCCTCAAGCAATGGACTGACGCTAATCTCCGTGTCGCCGTTCACACTCTCAATAACCTCACCACCGTCAATCACTTCCGCTCCCTCGGTGCCACCATCTTCTATACAGATTTCCTTATTCCCTAGCCCAGTCACCACCACTTCTCGCCCACCCTTATTATCTTTATTACCATATTCGTAAAACCCAACCAGTTAACGCTATTACATTTATTGCAATATCCCCTCCCCACAATTATTAACTGCTTACGTTTTCATAAACCACTATAGTAGTTTCAAATATTCTTTATCATTATCTATTATTAGTAGAGACTAGGCAGCGGAGGGAGTTACCCGCTCCTCTGGAGTTACTAAAAACACCATTTGGTTGAGATACTCCACCAGAAAGATAAAAATAATATGAACCAGTATTGAGATAAGACGTTGCAGAAAAGAAGCTTTGGCCCCACCCGATATTGAATGCTACCTGATCAGCGGCATTCGCCCCTCCGACTCTAGCGAAAAACAGCGACGACAGCCCGCCATTATGCGTTGATGTACTTCCATTAGGCAATGTAATACCTTGATTAACATTTGCCCCAGTAACATTCTCAAAATCATAGCTCACCAAAAGCATAGAATGGCATTTTAGCTTTATCATTATCCCAAATTCTCTAAACAATCCCCCCTCCACAAAACCATTCCACTATTCCAACTTGTTCCAGCGTTACAAGTTCAATCATGCAATAACAGAGATAAAATTGCTATAAAATATTAATTAACCATTTTACGGTAATTTGGTGAGCGATGATAATATCAATAATGTTCACGCAAACGAGGGTATTACGTTACCGAACAATATCAATGCGACGCATGATGTTAGCCTAACACCACTATATATTAATCGTAGTGGTAGAGGTAATGCGCCAGCAACTTCTGAATATGCCAGTACATATCGAGGTATGAGTTATTATGGTTGGTCTAGATTTATACGTAGTCTAACCCAAGTGTATCGTGCGGGGTCTAGTTCGAGCGTCATGAGTCCTTCGGCTTATAGTACACCTGTTATACCTCTATCCCTCCGCTGCCTAGTCTCTACTAATAATGAATAATGATAAAGAAGCTGCTTCTGGTTTTACTTTTTTGATTCTGTTTTAGATTTTTATTCTCGTTTTTCAAACTTCATTCTCATCCTCCTTCTCTCGGCGAACAATATATTGTAGCAATATCCAGTGTAGTGAGTGCAAAGATTACGAGCGATTATATGAAAATGATAGTATAGTACTCTCTCCAAGCTTAGTTTGTGAGGACATCCGCAGCTTATGAGCAATTGTATGGGAAAGGGATAGCTCCAACAGACTACCTTGCGAGGGGGTGCGGAGCTTACGAGCGAGCATGCAGCGCGATGACCCCGTAACGAATCGCGTAGGAGATGAGAGAAAAGAAAGTAAAACTTTCTTTTCCGAGACGACGCTCGCGAATCTGAGCGTAGCGAAGACGGGCGTCATCGACGCGTCCCTCGCAAGGTAGCCTGCTGAAACTACTTTGCCATGCGTTTGCTCACAAACTAATCTCAAACTTCTCCCCAATTCTTCCCCACCTTCACCTCCACCGCCAATTTCACCGGAAGCTCCGGCGCCACCCCTTCCATCTTTCCTTTAAGAATCTCCCCTATCTCGCTAGCCATGTCCCCGGGACATTCCACCATCAACGAATCATGCACTTGCATAATCATTTTTGCCGAATCCGGCAAAACTTTATCCACCTCAATCATCGCTCGTTTCATCAAATCCGCCTCTGTACCCTGAATCGGCATATTTTGCGCCGCCCTTTCCGCCCCTGTTCGCACAATAAAATTGCTTGAGTGGACGTCTGGGGTCGGCCTTCTCCTACCATAAAACGTTTCTACATACCCCTGATCACGTGCCTGAACAAGAATTTTATCCAAGTATTCTTTAATCGGTTTGCGCAATTCAAAATAGTGTTCAATAAACTTCTTTGCCTCGTAAAAATCCATATCCGCCGCTTCAGATAATCCTCGCACGCTCATTCCATACAGAATTCCGAAATTAATCACTTTCGCTGCCCGCCTCTGCGCCTTTGTAACTTCGTCCATCGATACGCCAAATGCCTCTGCAGCCGTCTTCGTATGAATATCAACACCCTCATTAAAATCTTGAATCAAATTTTCATCTCCAGCCAACGCCGCCGCAAGCCTCAACTCAAATTGCGAATAATCCGCACTCACCAAAACATTCCCCTCCGACACCACAAAACCCGCCCGAATTTGCCTTCCAACCTCTGTACGTACAGGTATATTCTGCAAATTTGGATTCGTCGAAGAAAGTCGCCCTGTCGCCGTTACATTCTGATTAAATGTTGTATGCACCCTACCATTCACATCCGCCAACTCTGGCAATGGCGCAATATAAGTCGACAGCAGTTTTGCTGCCTCGCGATATTGCTTTACGACACTGATAATCTCATGCTCATTCTCCAGCTTATCTAGCTCCTTCACCCCCGTCGAATACCCACGCGCCGTCTTTTTTATCCCTTTCGTTGGCAAGCCCAAATCATCAAACAACACTTCAGAAAGCTGCATCGGCGAATTAATATTGAACTCTCTTCCAGCTAGCTCCCAAATTCTTTGCTCCAATCCACCAACTTCGCTCGCAAACTCGTTTTTCAGAGCCTTAAAATGTTCTCGATCTATCAACATTCCCTCTCGTTCCATCTTGAACAAAACCGGCACTAATGGCAAATCAAACTGAGTCAATATTTTATACAGCTCTGGAATCTGCGCAAATTCTTGTCTCTGACGCTCATATTCCGCCGCCTCATCCCCATAGTTCACATCTCGAGCCAGCGGATTCAGCAAAAATGTTCCCTGACCTAAGTCCCAAAACTCTTTTCCAGCCAAAATCTCTGCCGCTATCCGCTCATTTTTGTGCATCAAATCCTTAATATTCCAGCTTACAACTACCCCATCCGGCAATTCCACTGGCGTTTCCAAAGTTTGCTGCGCCAACCCTAGCGCCCCTTGAGTTGCTAACGGTTTTTTAGATTTTTTCAACCCCGCTTTCTCTACGCCCTCTTTCTTCTTATCTCCATCCCCAGCCCTCATTCGCAAAAACTTCCCCACAAGTGTCTTAAATTCCAGTTTTTGTAACGCCGCCACAATTTTATCTTTATCTATCACTAAATCAGGCAAATCCTCCAGTTTTACCGGCGCATCTGTCATAATTTTAGCCAAGAAATACGACATTTTCGCACTTTCCTGCCCCTCCTCAAGCTTTTTTCTCGTCGCCCCCTTTACTTCCGACAAATGCTCATATATTCCATCTAGAGACCCAAATTCCGCCAACAGCTTCACCGCCGTCTTCTCGCCAACTCCTGGCACCCCCGGAATATTATCCGACGCATCACCTTTCAACGCTTTCAAATCTAGAAACTGAGCCTTCTTAATGCCATATTTCGCTTCAACCCCCGCCACATCCATCTCTTCCAGCTTAGAAAAGCCCTTCAGCACCCGATACATCCGCGTATTCTCATCCACCACCTGTAGCATATCCAAGTCCGACGACACAATAATCGTCTCCCACTCACTCGGTCTATACCTATCAGGCGCATCTACATTATCCTCCGACATCGCAGAACGCGCCAATTCCGTCTCCTCATCCGCCTGTCTCGCCAAAGTACCTATGATGTCATCCGCCTCATATTCCGGCACCTCCACAAAACTCCACCCTAACGCCTTCACCAACTCTTCTAGTAGCGGAATTTGCGTATAAAAATCATCCCCTGGTTTTACCCTTCCTGCCTTATATTCATCAAAAACCGCCTTTCGCTTCGCCGTCGAACTCTTCGAATCCCACGCCACCACCACTTTTGTCGGATTCAATCTCTGTACGATCTCCATTGCTATAGCCGCAAATCCATACACGCCTCCCGTCGGAGTGCCATCACTTGTCGAAAGCGCCCCCATCGCATAATATCCTCGATAAAAAACTGACTTTCCGTCAATAATTACTAAACGCTTCATTACTTCATTATACTATAGTTCATCTTAACTTTCTTTGAGGATATATAATTAACTCTTTGCGTTTATCAAAAAATAGTATAAAGCTAAACATATTTACCATCGGATAACAAGAACAACCTTCTGTAACAACAGTACTTAATCAGAATATTTGCAAAAATATCGCCCAATTATAACTATACTTCCCATAGTTATCATTCTATGAGTTTATCTGTTTTTGATATACTAAACCAAAATCCTTATTTTTAAACCCCTGTCATATCTATGTGTTATAATAAACTCATTATGACAAATTCCAAAGACACCCAAATCCTCGCTATCGTCGGTATGAGCGGCAGCGGCAAATCCGTTATTGTTGATTATCTCACCGAACACTCTATCCCCAAAGTTTATTTTGGCGGCATGATCTATAAAGAAATGGAAAAACGCGGCATTGAACGTACTCCGAATGGCGAAAGCGAAAAGCACTTCCGCCAAATGATTCGCGAAACCGAAGGCGCCGACTGGGTCGTTCGTCAAGCTATCGCCGAGACCAAAGATCTCATCTCCGCCGGCCAAAAGCGCATCGTTCTCGACGGCGTCTATTCTTGGACCGAATATAAAACTCTCAAACACGAGTTCCCCGGCATCATTACTTTCATCGCTGTAGTAGCCGACAAAAACCTCCGTTACGAGCGCGTTGCCAAGCGCCCAGTGCGGCCTTTTGACAGCAAAGCTATCCGCGAGCGCGACCTCAGCGAGATCGAAAACCTAGAAAAAGGCGGCCCCATCGCCGCCGCCGATTATTACCTTCTCAACAATAGCACTGTCGACAACCTCTATTCTCAGCTCAAATCCACTCTCAATCAAATTAATTTCTAACAAAATAATCAATTATTCAATAATGTCTCACAAAGGTCTTGTTGCATAATCCCCAAACAAAAAAAGTAGTGTTATGATTAAAGTATGACAAATACAAAAAGCAAAAACACTACTCATAAAAATTATATCACTAAAAAGATTGTTAATTGGCCAGAATATAACAAATCCAAAAAATCATAGCAGATTATACCCTTATCTCAAAAGACATTGTATCAACCTCCTTCATACGGCAACTAATTACATGAAGAAAGGATTGCGCTCGCTTTATCATTATCCATTATTAGTAGAGACTAGGCAGCGGAAGGTAAGGCCGCGAA